>DASXXM010000261.1:0-9905 GCA_036503065.1 Pseudonocardiaceae bacterium
CCAGCCGCCGCACGTAACTCAATGTGGCCATCGGGCCGAAATGAACACAGAGGGTGAACGGTGGACAGGCCTGGCCGTTCGGGCTACTCATGTCGGCCATTCAGCCGACACGGAGTGGATCGCAGGCCCGCTACCAGGCCCATTGGCCCTACCGTCGCGACACGAACCCGACGAAAGTCAGCGATGAACCTGATTGACCGATGGCTGGGATCCGATGGCAGATTCGTTCAGCACCGTCGAGGTGCTCGACCACACGCGGTGCGTCGCCCTGTTGGCGACCGTCCACACCGGTCGGGTCGTGTTCACCAGTCGGGCCATGCCGGCGGTACGGCCGGTGCGGTTCGCGGTGCGCGACGACGCGATCTGGTTCCGGATGCCCGTCGGCGACCTGTGGCCGGCGGGGGTGCTGGACACCGTCGTGGCGCTCGCCGTCGACGACGTCACCCCGGACCTCGACGCAGGATGGTTCGTCACCGTGCTCGGCCGCGCCTGCGAGGTTCGAGACCGACACCTCACGGACGAAATGGCCACGCTGCTGCCGGCCGCGCCCGATGAGCACCGGTATGTCCGGGTGCTGGTCGAGTCCATTTCGGGGCACACGATCCGATCACTCGCCCCGGCGGCCGAAGGGGTGTCCCCCAACGCCCGTCAAGTACGATGATCATGATGTGGCGAAAGTGACGGCCTGGGTGCGCGGCGTCGGTCGATCAGCTCGTGCCGGTTGGTGGGATCGCCCAGCGGTCGGCCAGTTCCGTCGGGACGTCCAACGTGGTCGACTGCCCGTGGGAAAGCTGTCGGACGTTGACGGTGAGCAGCAGGTGGGCTGCCTTGTCCAGGACCTTGCGGGCCAGCACGCTGTCATCCTCGGCGCGTTCGAACGCACGCATGAGCTTGACGCCGGTGCCGACGACGCGACCCCAGCCGCGGGAGTCCGGTACCTGGAGGTAGTCGGCGACCTCCGGGTTGACGACCTCGCGAACCATGGCCGGGATGACCGAGTCGAACGCCTTGCCCGGCATGAGTTCCCGGTACAGCGCGATCAGGCCGCTGGTCAGCAGAATGCCCTCGGGGGACGCGGCGTAACCCGCCTCGACCAGGGAGTCGTTCAGTGACAGGGCCTCGTCGTAGGTCTCGGGCATGGTGTCGGCACGAATACCGAGCAGCGCCCCGGCCACCCGCCACACGTGGTAGTAGTCCTCGGCCTCCTGCTCGGTGACCTCGACACCGATGCGGCGCATGCCCTTGACCACCTGCACCGAGAAGATCAGCAGGGCACCGAGGAGATCCTGCTGGCAGATCGGCACACCGTCGGCCTGGACATCCCACTGGCCGGACTCGGTGATGAAGTGGCGGACCGCGGCGTGGATCAGCCGGGTCTTCTGGATCGCCGGCACGAAACCGCCACCACCGCTGAACGGGTCGGCCGCCATCAGGTTCAGCACGAACTGCGATGTTTCGGACAGGCGGCGGTGCGGGTGTTGCAGCCGGTGGGTCAGGCACAGCACCCGTGACGGGCGGGGCTGGGCATAGCAGTTCACCATCGCTCCGAAGGAGAGCACCGAGGCGACATGCATGCCGTCGTCGAGAAAGAAGTCGTGGGCGCGAGCGACCCGTTGTACGTCGATCCAGTCGGGTGGGCTGTCGGTCTCGATCAGGTATTGTCGGACGCTGGGCGGCAAATTCTCGGGAATGGGCTGGTCATTGGACCGCAGTTCGTCCAGCACGATGTTGACCGCGTCGACCTGGCCGGTGGCGATCATTTCGCCGATGACCGCGTCGGCCAGCGGGTCACCCTCGAACTTCAACGACTCCAGCAGGTCCGCGTCCATGCGGCCGAGTATCACGGTCGTGACATCCCCGCCGTAAGCGCCATTGGAGTGCCTGGTCCATCCGAACGGGTATGACACCTGCGCGCTAACGCGGTCGCACTGCGAAAGCAGTTTGGCGGCCGTCACCCTACCGGGCGACCACCGACAACTGGGTCGGTTCCGCCGCGATGCGCGCATCGGAGCCGGAACCGAGTAGGTCAACGAGCCAACCCGACGCCACCTTGGCAGGTGTTCGCCGGGTCGGTCGTCAGGCAGCACCATCCCGTCGCGCCGGTCGCTTGTGGACACCGGTGGTTCAGCAGGTCTGGTAGACGTAGCCGGCCGAGCCGGGTGCCGTCACGTCGAGATCGCGGCGCACCACCGACAACGTGTTTCCCCAGCCGGCGCATGCCTCGGCCAGGCCGGTGGCACCGTATTCGATGACGATCACTTCATCGCCGTACGCGGCGGTGTAGGACCGGCATTCGTCGTAGTCGGCGCACTGCTCGGCGACGGCGAAGTCGAATCCGGCCTGCCAGCCCTGATCGGCGATGTCGGCGGCGTTCTTCTGCGCGATGGCCAACCCGTCGGCGTGGGCGTGGGTGATGATCAGTCTGGCGAACGCCAGCGCATCGGCCGCGGTCAGCAGCCCTGCCGACCGGGTCCACGAGTCCAGATTATCCGGTTCCACCGCGTTGAAGCCCGAGCGCTCACAACCGTCGATCCACCCGTTCACGATGTCGGCGAGCGCGGTTCGTCTCCCCGGGGTCGAGATGTCCAGTAGGAGTTCGTCCCAGTTCGGGTCGCGCACGTGGTGACCGTCGACGCCGGTGAGCAACAGGTCGGGATGGTGCGCCAGCCACCAGTCGGTCTCGTCCGTCTGGGTCTGGTAGGCGTTGAGATAACAGACGTTGTACAACCCCGGAACCGGGGCCGCGGCGCGATCCCTGGTGACCACCCGGACCCCGGCCGGCGGCGGATACGACTGCCCGATCTGGTAGTCGAACCGGGCGTGCGGCGGAGGAGGGCGCACGGCGACCGGCGAGGTGGTCGGGACGGTGGTGATCGGGGAAGTAGCCGGGGTGGTGGTGATCGGCGACGTGCTCGGTGTGGCCGTCGTAATCGGCGAACTGGGAGTGCTCGTGCCGCCTACCACGGCCGGCTCGGGCACCGCGGTGGCCGAACACCCGGCCAGCGCAAGGCAGCAGGCGAACAGCACCAGCGGTGTCGGCAGCACACGCACAGCATGCTCGCTCTCTGCGGGGCTCGCGTGGGACGGAACACGAACGAGGACCGACGACTCAGTTCGTGGATACTTCGGCCCCCGGAAAGTTGGCCGGCAGTGTGTCCCAGGGATTCGGGCCGGTGGCCTCGGTTCGGTAGTTGGCGCCGATGTTGCGCTCAGTGGCCAGCCTTGCCACGATGTCGGCCAGCGCGGGCGGACTGTCGTAGACCAACTGGAAGAACCGGTCGGCCGGCAGGTCGTGTACCCAACTGGGCACGTCGAGTTCGACGAGGCTGCTGAACGGTCCCTCGAAGATGCCCAGCAGATCGGCGTCCTGGGCATAGTCCCGCACCGGGTAGGTCCCGTGATTGAACGCCACCACTCCCGTGCCCGCCCTGCGGCTGTCCGCGGCGAGCATTCGGTAGTAGGGAACGTGTTCGATCCCGCTGGACACCCGGTCGAAGAACACCGAGGACACGCGGTACCACTCGCGGTACCGGGCGATCTCGGCCAGCGCGTCCGCCGGGAGACGTCGGCCGTAGTCGGTGTCGACATAACCGGCGAGCGACGCCCCCGCGTCCAGCAGTCGGTCGATCACCTCGCCGTAGACCGGGTCCGGTCGGTCGCCGGGGCCGCTGGCCATGTTCACCACGACAAGGCACACCGAATCGACCGCGCCGGTGAGGGTCAGCCACGCACCCGGCGCCACCAGGGGGTGGAAGTACGCCGGCACAACCGGGCCGCGCCGATTTTCCCTGGATATCATCACGTTACCGCCTGCCACATGTCGTTCAACGAGACCGCCAGGTCGATTTCGGCCTTCCAGCCCAGTTCCCGGCCGATCGCGGAGATGTCCGCCTGTTGCCATGGCACCTCGGCGGAGCGGGCCGAGCCGTCGCCGGTGGCGACCACCAGCCCGGTGAACCCGGACAGCCGAACCAGATCGCGGACCAGCGAGCGCACCGGGGTCGCCGTGCCGCTGCCGACGTTCAGCACCGCGGAGTCCACTGTGGATGCCTGAACGGCGGCGAGTGTGGCCCCGGCGACATCCCGGACGTCCACGAAGTCCCGCGCCGCCGACAGTGCGCCCAGCACGACGGAGTCGTGTGCGACGGCGGCGCGGCGCAACTCGGCGATCACCCGCCCGGGCAGGCTGCCGGCCGGCGCGCCAGGTCCGATCGGGTTGAACACCCGTAGCACCAGAGTGTTCAATCCCAGGTGTCTGGCCAGCACGACCAGTTCGGTGCCGGCCAGTTTGGTCACCCCGTACGGCCCGGTCGGGCTCGGCCTCCGCTGTTCGGCGATCGGTTCCCTCGGCTCGGCGATGCCGTATTCGGCTGCCGATCCGAGATGGACGAGTTTGGCACGCGGCGCGTACCTCGCCAACGCGGCGAGCAGGTTCGCCGGCCCGACCACGTTGGCCGCGGCCAGTTCCGCGGCACCGCCCGACACCGCTCCCGCGCAGTTGACCACCACATCGGGGCATTCGCCGGCCAGCAGCCAACCAATCGTGGCCGGCCGGTCCAGCGCCAGATCCAGCCGGATCGACCGGGCCGACCCGGACCGGGAGGTGCCGACCACGGTCAGGTCGGGCTGCCGGTCGAGGAGGTCGAACACATGGCGGCCGAGGTACCCGTTCGCACCGATCACCAGAACGCGCGTCATCACACTCCCTTCAGGAGGCTGCCGCGGACCGAGTCGAACTCCGCGTTGGCCCGGTCGTAGTCGTCCGGACGGCCGATGTCCAGCCAGTAACCGTCGAATCCGTACTCGTCGGGCGGCTGCCGCTTGGCCAGGAGGTCGATGATCAGTTCGTCGAAGCCCAGCGGCACGCCGGGCTGGTAGTCGACCAGTGTCCGCCGGCTCATGCCGTACACACCCATGCTGACCCGGTAGGTCAGCGTGGGCTTCTCGGTGAACTCGGTGACCTGTCCGCGCTCCGTCGCGAGCACGCCGAAATCGATCTTCACCTGGCGCTGGTACGTTGCCACGGTCAGCGGTGCCGATCCGTTCATGTGGTGCAGCAACAGATCCGCGTAGTCCAGGTCGGTCAGCACATCGCCGTTCATCACCAGGAACTCGTCCGGCAACCGGTCCAGGATCTGCAACACTGGCCCGATGGTGCCCAGCGGCACCTGTTCGGTAGCGTAGTCGACGCGCATGCCCCAGCGGCTGCCATCGCCCACAAACGACCGGATCAGGTGGCCGAGGTGGCCGATGGCCAGCGTGGCGCTGTCGAAACCGCGCTGTGCCAACTGGGTCAGGACGATCTCCAGGATGGCGAACTCGTCGCCGATGGGCATCAGCGGTTTGGGCAGTGAGGTGGTGTACGGGCGCAGCCGGACCCCTCTACCGCCGGCCAGAATCATCGCGTGCATCGGTCTCCCCGATCACTGGTTGTAGATGCCCGGCTTGTACCGGGCGAGGTTGGCCGGGCGGCGGAACCAGTCGATGGTCTCGATCAGTCCGTGGTCCCTGGTGTATGCCGGCTGCCAGTCGGTGCGTTCGCGCAACCTGCTCGCGTCGGCCACCAGTCGCATGACTTCGGAGTTCTTCGGCCGGATGCGTTGGGCGTCCTCGGTGATCGCCACCTCGATATCCATCAGGCGAGCGATGTCGGCGGCCAACCGACCGACCGAGACCTCCTCGCCGGTGCCGGCGTTGAACACCTCGCCCTCGACCGCTGAGGCCGGGGCGGTGCCGACCGCGACGAACGCGGCGGCGGTGTCCTTGACGTAGAGGAAGTCCCGGGTCGGCGCGAGCGCGCCGAGTTTGATCGTGTGCGCACCCGAGGCCAGTTGGCTGACCACGGTGGGGATCACCGCGCGGGCGGACTGCCTCGGGCCGAAGGTGTTGAACGGCCGCAGCGTCACCGCGGGGACACCGAAGCTGAGATGGTAGGACTCGACGAGCTTGTCCGCGGCAAGTTTGGACGCCGCATAGGGCGACTGGGCCTGCAGCGGATGGTCCTCGCTGATCGGTACGGTCAGCGCGGTGCCATAGGTCTCGCTGGTGGACGTGTGCACCAGCCGGGAGACATCGGCCGCACGCGCCGCGTCCAGCACGTTCAGCGTGCCGATGACATTGGTGTCCACATATGATCGCGGTGCACGGTATGAGTACGGGATGGCGATCAGGGCGGCGAGATGGTAGATGGTGTGTGCGGCCGCGGCGAGTTCGGTCGTGCAGGACGGATCCCGCACGTCACCCATCAGCACGTCGACCTCTTCGAGCACATCGCGATCGAGCGTGTCCAGCCAGCCCCATGAGCCGAACGAGTTGTACAGGACGAGCGCGCGCACCCGGTGGCCGCGTCGAACGAGGGTCTCGACCAGATGTGAGCCGATGAACCCTTCGGCGCCGGTCACCGCGACCAGTTCGTTCGCATGGGCGGCGTGGTTGGGAAAAACCATTGTCGTTACCCTTTCTTGGGGTGGTCAGGTCGCGTGCCGTGCGGCTCGACTGAGGGTGATGGCGCCGTGCCAGAGCAGTCCGAGTGCCATACCGGCGGCGACCACGAGTTGCACCCGTAGCACGGGAGCGTGCGGAGCGAAGATCACCAGCGCGATCTCGGCGGTCACCGCCGCGGCGCACCAGCCGAGTATCCGGACGGCGCCGACGCAGACCTGGATGAGCATGGCGAGGAACAGTGCGCCGCCCAGTACGAGATAGCCGGCGTACGAGGGAATGTCTGTCCACTGTGGATGAACTCCGGCCAGCTCGGCGAGCGAGACCACCCCGATCAGCAGCACGGCGGCGCCCAGCAGGTATTCGGCCAACACGCCGGTGAGCACCAGGGTGGCGCGTCGGCCGAACTCGGCCAGCACGCCGGTGCGCCGCATCAGCCGCTCGATCCGGCCGCGATAGCCGTACAACCGCCATTCGGCGATGCCCATGCTCAACGACAGCGGGAGCGTCCCGAGCAGGGCCGCGGTGCCGATGCCCTGACCGCCGTGCGCGAACCGGGCCGCCAGCAACGGAAAGAGCAGCAGCCCGGCGACCAGCAGCCCGAACACGCCCGACGGCCACCCGGCCAGCAACTCGACCAGCCGGACCGGGCGGGCGGATCGTCCCGGCCGCGGCCAACTCGTCCTGACCACCGCGAAACCGAGGGTGAGCACGAGGGACACGGCGATGGCCAGCCAGGCAAGTGGATGTGCCCAGGCAGGCCGCCCGGCCACCAGATACAGCGCCGAGGCCAGGACGCCGGGCGCCAGCGCGGCGGCCAACCACCAGTCCGCGCCACAGACCAGCAGGACGGTGGCGCCCAGCAGATAGCCGCCCTGCCCGAGGGCGAACCACAGCACCGGCCCGGACTGGCCCAGTAGCAGCGCGGTCGGCAGCGTGGCCGCGAGCAGCAGCACGAGTGCGATCGGCAGCGCGGCGCGCAGCAGTCGGCGCGCGCCGTCGACGTCCAGCCGGCTGCGCCGGGCATGGCCGAGATAGGACACCGCCTGGCTGATCGGCCACGCGGTCAGCATGGACACCACCAGCACGATCAGCGCGCCTCGACCGCCCATCACCGAGCCGGCCACCGGATAGCACAGTGCGGGCAGGCCGAACAGCAGGCCGTGCAACAGATGCCGACCGACGGGACTGCGCCACGGGCTCGGCCTCGGTGGCGGTTCGGCCGGCTGCCGGAGGGTGCGGCGGTACATCTCCTCCGCGAGGGTGAACACATCGGGGAAGCCGTAGCGCACCCGGGCCAACTGGTCGGACAGGCCGTCCGACTCCAGCCCGGCGGCCACCTCCAACGAGTCGACGGCGTCGGCGCACAGCGGCCTGAGCCGGGCGCACAGCTCGTCCAGGGTCTCCCAGAACTCACCCGAACCGGCGAGGTTCGGCATCGCGGGCGACGACCACCCCGTCAGTCGTTCCAGTTCGGCGATTGTCGGCGCGCTCATGCGACCGTCCTCTCGTCTGCTCGGCCGAGATTCCGGTACAGCTCGTCGAACGTGTCGATCGCCTTGTCCAGGGTGAAGAACTCCAGCACCCGGTCGCGGGCCGCGGCGCCGAGCAGTGCCCGCCGGGCATGATCGGTGAGCAGCGTGACGAACGCGGCGGCCATCGCGGCCGGATCGCGGGGCGGGACGACGATCCCGGTGTCCCCGATCGCTTCCGACACCCCGCCGACATCAGTGGCCACGCACGGCCGGCCGCAGGTCATCGCCTCGATCACCGTGTAGGGAAAGCCCTCCGAGATGCTGGACAGCGCCACGACGTGACCGGCGACGTAGGCGTCCCTGATCCGGTCGATCCGGCCCTCGAAGGTGGTCACCGCGCCGATGCCCAGTCGTTGCGCCAGTGCCGTGCAGTGGTCCAGATAGGGTCGGTTGCCGACCGGGAAACCGCCGAACAGCCGCAGCCGGGCCGCTGGAATCTCCTTGTGCACCAGGGCGAACGCCTCGATCAGCGTGTCCAGGTCCTTGATCGGATCGATCCGGCCCGCCCAGGTCACGGTCGGCACGTCCGGCTCGGCCTCGACCGGCGGGAACGCCTGCGGGTCGACCCCGTTGTACACGGTGCGGATCAACCCGTGCGGCGCGCCGAGCCGTTCCTCCCAACGCTGGTTGTACATGTTGCCCGGCGCGACCATGGCGGCCTCCCGGTAGGCCAGCACGCAGATCGCGCGCAGGAAGGCCAGGTGCAGCGCCTTCACCGGCCAGCGGTAGGCGGAGTCGCGATAGCCGAGGTACCGCTCCCGAAGGTAGATGCCGTGCTCGGTGAGCAGGATCGGCGTGCCGTAGGTCCACTTGGCGGCCAGCGCCGGCAGCGCGGCCAGACCGTTGGCGACGCAATGCGAGACATCGGCCCGCACCGGGCGGGCGGACAGCGGACGCAGTGAGTGCTCCAGCAGTTGGAGCCCGGTCACCGCGTCGTGCACGGTCGGTGCCGGCTCGTCCGCACGGAGGTCGCGCCAGGTATCGAGCAGGCCGCGCACCGTGTCCTCGGCGCGCAGTGCCGCGGTCAGGTCCTCCTCCTGGGCGTACTCGAACAGCGCACGCAGCGCCGCCGCGAACTGCCGCTCGCCGACCGCGTCGGTCGCGCCACGATCCAGCAGCGCCGCGAAGAACGAGCGGACGAGCCGGCTGAACCGGTGCCGGGCGCCCCGGTCGTGGCGACGGCGGGGCGTGTCGTCCCACAGTGGAATCGCATTGACCGATGCGACGTTCGCCGGCAGGTCCCAGACCACCCGTTCGTCGGCGCTGCCGACGATGGCGACAAGGTGGAACGAATGCGCGGACAGACCGCGAACCAATTGATCACACCACACACTGACGCCGCCGAACGAATGCGGGTAGGTGCCCTCGCTCATCAGGGTAATTTCCATCGGACCTGGTTACCTTCATCCGGGGGTGCGACCGAAAAGGCCTGTCCCGAATTATCTACACTTTTTCCGCCTTGTCACCTCCCGTGAGCGCTCCAGGGGCGAGTTCACTCGTACGAGGAATTTCACAGTCCAGCGAGACCGTTTCGACAGCCAACAACCACTGCGAGTACGCACTTTCCGCGAACTTGGGCCCTGCCTGTTACTCAACGTAATCACACCCGAGCGCAATCGCACCGCCCTGACCACGGTGAACACGATTCGGGTTTGACTCGTGGCGCTCGGCGACGTTAACTGGATCAGCGCGACACAATAGTTCTCCGCCACCTGGCTGTGATATCGGCGACACGGTACAGGAAACACTCCATACAGCAGTGGAGCGGGCGTCGATAATAGGGTCATAAGACCCTACTTGACCTCAATCATTTCCCGATCGGGTGAGCCCAGGGTATTTGGACCCTAATATATTTGAGGTCGTTGACAGTCGACTGGTCGCGACCGACACTGCCTAAAAGAAACGCGCGCAAATCGCTATCGAAAGGGC
>DASXXM010000262.1:0-10962 GCA_036503065.1 Pseudonocardiaceae bacterium
GAGAATCGACTCCATCGTGTCGTCGACGGCCAGGATGAAGCAGTTGTGCACCCGCAGGTTGCCGGAAAGGTATTCACCGCTCTCGGTCTGGATGTCGTAGACGTCCATCAGGCCGAGGTGCTCGACACGAGCGATCTCCAACCGCTTGGTCGGCTTGGTGGCGCGACCTGGCTTGTCGAAGCTCCTGATCAACTTGGCGGACTTGGTCTCATCGACGAAGCCGATCTCATCGGCGAAGATCCGCCGGTCGCCCTCGTTCTGGATGTTGATGCACCACAAATCGTGACGGTTGACCCGCTTCTCGACGTTGCGGACGACCTTTGCGAAGATGCCGAACCGCAGTAGCAGGCACTGCACACTCCGGACCAGCTTCTCACTGATCATGCCGAGACCGAGAAGAGTCGAACTGTCCCGTTCGGACACGTAGCCCTCGGCCTGGAACAGGCTCCGCAAGTATGCCGCGACGACTGGTAGCGGCGCGGTGAACATCCGCGCCGGCACATCCATCTCGGCTCCTCGCACCAACAGATCCCACTTGTCCACAAACGACCGCAAGTGCTCGCCGTACAGTCGGGTACGACGGCAGTCGAGTGCCAAATCCTGCGTAACGACCGCCGACTCATGACGGTGCGCCCCAGGGAATACCTTATCGATGGCCTTGATGACCCAATCGAGTTCGTCATCGGTGACGGTCATCGCCTCGACAGTCAACGACCTGTTGGTGCCCCGGTACTGACCGACGAAACCATCGGACTGCAACCATCCGGCGAGTGCGGCCTCCGCGATGTCGCGCAGGTCGATCTGCTCCTCACCGAAAGACGTTGTGCGGTGCCATTCGAGTTGATCACCTGGTGTCAATGTGGCGGCATGAACGAATTGTCCCGTGCCGTCCCCGGTGGCCTTCCAGACCAGGTGGTCGGCCGTGACGTCGAGGGCGTAGCCGGCCTTGGTGTGCAGGCGGTATACGTCCTTCACACCGTTCGCCTTGGTGGCGACGATCCGGGTCAGGCCATGGGCGTCGTAGACCTTGGTGCCGACCGCGTCGTCCTCGACCAGCCTGCCGATCGGGATCAAACCAGCGGGGGTGCTCACCAGCGCGTCATAAGGCTGGCACGCCGACACCTGTTGGGGTGACGAGGTGCCGACGTTGAACCAGACCGGCGAGTTGAAGCTGAACACCTGGTGCAGCAGCATCCAGGTCAGCTCGTGCTCGAACAGGATCGCGTCGTTCTCGGTGGCGAAGTAGCCGTTCGCGCGGCCGCTGCCGACGTAGGTGTTGACGACCCGGTCGATCAGCTGCCGCAGGCTGGACTCGCGCTGCGTGGTGCCGGCGGCGCCACGGAAGTACTTGCTGGTCACGATGTTGACCGCGTTGACGGACCAGGAGTCGGGGAACTCGACGCCGCGCTGTTCGAAGTTGACCGTGCCGTCGCGCCAGTTGGTCATCACGACGTCGCGATGTTCCCAGGTCACCTCGTCGTACGGGTGCACGCCCTCGGTGGTGTAGACCCGCGACACGCTGAGGCCGCGCGGCGTGGTCGCCGACTCCCCCGACCCGGTTGTCGCCGTCCCGACGGTTTCCGTCATGACCAGTCCCTCTCCCTTGTCACTTGCTCGCTGTGCGCCGGGCCCGTCCGGGCTCCCCGTCCGATGCGGTCCGGCAAGTTTGTGCGTGTGCCGCCGTGTGCGTGCTTTCACTGTTGTTCGGTGTTCTGTTCCGTCTGCCGCGCGACGGCGGTGCGCAGGTCGGCGATCTCCTTCTCGAAGTCCTCGATCGAGGAGAACGACCGGTAGACGCTGGCGAACCGCAGGTAGGCGACCTCGTCGAGGTCACGCAGCGGCCCGAGGATGGCGAGGCCCACTTCGTGGCTGGGGATCTCGGCGCAGCCGGTGGCCCGGATCGACTCCTCGACCCGTTGGGCGAGTTGGGCGAGCGCGTCCTCGTCGACCGGGCGACCCTGGCAGGCGCGGCTGACACCGCTGATGACCTTCTCCCGGCTGAACGGCTCGGTCACCCCGGACCGCTTGACCACGGCGAGCACCGCTTCCTCAACGGTGGTGAACCGGCGGTTGCAGTGCGAGCACGACCGGCGACGGCGGATGGCCTGGCCCTCGTCCACTTCGCGAGAGTCCACCACTCGCGAATCAGAATTACGACAAAACGGGCACCGCACTTGAGCTCATCCCTCCCTCGGCCACGCGTCTATGACACCGCGGGGGTGGGACCTGGTGATCAACATGTGGACCACCGGTGGATAACCTGTCCACCATCCGAACCCAACCTGTGGACTAACCACAGCGGTGTAACTACTACATGTTGGGGTCAACGTTAGGTCGCGCCGCCATATTTCGCAAGCCGACACGGCCCGAACCGCCGGTTCGAGGGAACTCCGCACCGAGATGTGGCGTGCCGCGCACGGCCGCCCACGGAACGCGCGCACACTACCGCCATGGTGTGACCGTCCACGGACGTGACATGGCTGGTCCGGCACCGCTCGACTACCGGCGTTGCCCACCTGGCCGCACGACGATCGTCCAGCTCAGGCCCGAACGAGGCGCAACGCGGCCCAGGATCCGGTACTACCGACGCGACCGGTCCGGCGGTCAGGAAACACAGCGGAAGAACGCACCACAAGAGACGATCAAGCTGACGGACCCGTCACCGTTGGACGGCGCCGGCCTTCGCGGCCGCGGCACCGGACAGGTCGCTCGGAACCTGTAGTAACTCACCCGGGTAGACAGTCATGTCGACGTCGAGGCTGTTGAGCTGCCGGATCCGGTCGACCACGGCCGAGGGCGCCGCGTTCGGGGCCATGCGGTGGGCGACGCTCCAGAGCGTGTCGCCCGGGTGGATCTGTACGAACTGGGTCCGGCTCGGCACCGCGCTGGTGTCCTGACCGGCCGTTGCCCAGCCGAAGCCCAGCACAACCAGGAACGTCAGCGCGGCGATCAGCACCAGCCAGCCGATCGAGCCGGCGATCGGGCGCGGCCCGCACGGCTGGGCCGTGGCGCGCGGCAGGGCGGCCACCAAACGAGCTGGGCGGCGACCGTCGACGTACGGCGCGGCCGTCCGTCGCTTGTGGCCGGTCGCCCGAGGCGACGGCTTGACTCCGAGGTTCGTCGCTATCGCCATCTCGCCCTCCCGGATCGCAAACCTGGTTCATGATCGAACACTCGTTCGATCGAACTGCTGTGCGAAAGGTGTACCACCAGGCACCGACAAAATCGAGTACCAACCGGCGTGTCCTTCGAACAGGTGTTTGATCTGGCCGGGTGATCGGACTAGCGTCGAACACGAAGATCGCGGACGGCCGGCGAGCGGCCGACCGGGCAAGGGAGGCGACGAAAGTGGCACGTAGGAGCACCGGCAGCAGCCCCGCCGAGGGTCGACGCGGCCGGGGCGGAGACGCCACGGGCGCCGTCAAACCGAACGACGCGGCACCGAGTGTCGCGGCACCCAACGGCGTCGAGGCGGGTGCGGAGATCCACGCGTTCCCCGACCCGGCCGAGACCACGGACGAACTGACCGCGCGGCAGCAGCGAGTGCTGGAGGTCATCCGGGACTGGCTGGACAGATTCGGCTACCCGCCCAGCGTGCGGGAGATCGGCGAGGCGGTCGGGTTGCAGTCCACGTCGTCCGTCGCCCACCAGTTGCGCGCGTTGGAGCGCAAGGGATATCTGCGTCGAGATCCGAACCGGCCGCGGGCGGTCGGCGTGTTGCCGCCGGACGCGGACGCGGAGGACTTCAGCCACCGGCCGCGGCCGGCCTACGTGCCGGTGGTCGGCCGGATCGCCGCTGGTGGGCCGATCCTGGCCGAGCAGGCGATCGAGGACGTGTTCCCGCTGCCGAGGGAGATCGTCGGCGAGGGTTCGCTGTTCCTGTTGAAGGTGGTCGGCGACTCGATGATCGACGCGGCCATCACCGATGGCGACTGGGTGGTCGTGCGGCAACAGCAGACCGCGGAGAACGGCGACATCGTCGCGGCGATGATCGAGGGCGAGGCCACCGTGAAGACGTTCAAGCGCCGGGACGGGCACGTCCTGCTGATGCCGCACAACGCTGCCTACGAGCCGATCCCGGGTGACGAGGCCACCGTGCTCGGCCGAGTGGTGGCGGTGCTTCGCCGCCTGTAGCGCGGCTCCCCCGGCGCGAGATGATCACTCGACCGGGTGATCATCCGCGAGTCCGGGAGCAAATCACCCGGTCCCGTTCGTTAAGCGAAACGACAAGACAGCCCCCCTCGCGCGACCGGCCCAGCGCCCGCGACGCCAGCTCGGTGGTCGGTGGCCAGAGGGATCAGCGGTCAGCGGTCGGTGTGATCAGCGGTCGACGCGCGGTGGCCAGAGGATCAGTGCTCGGCGGACAGAGGGACTTGGTCCGTGACGGCCACCGGCCGCGGCACCGGCGGGATCGCGGCGGGTTCTGGCGGTACCGCGTCGGTGGGCACGGTGTCGGCGGGTACCGCGTCGACCGGGATCTCGGCGGCGGGTACGGGCGGTGTCGGCGCTTCCGCATTGGCGGCACTCATCTCCGCCTTGAAGATGCGCAGCGACCGGCCGAGGCCTCGTGCCGCGTCGGGTAGTCGCTTGCTACCGAAGAGCAGCGCGAACAACAGCAGCACGACGATCCAGTGCCATGGGCTCAGCTCACCCATCAGTGACCTCCTGGGCCAACGATCTCTGCCGCCACCGTAGCGCCGCTCGCCGACCCGCGGCAATGACGGTGCGCCCGGCCGCACAAGGCCGGGCCACCGTCACATCTCCGGGTCGTCACACATCGCCGGGGCCGTCACATCCTGGTGCCGTTCAGGGCGAAGCCCTCCAGCGCGGCGCCCAGGTCCGGATAGACCTTGGCGCGCAGGCGGGTGCCAAGGTCGGTGTGCTCCTTGGTGGTCACCTCGCCCTCGGCGTGGATCCTGGCCACGAGGTCGGCGCGGGTGAAGGGCACCAGCACGTCGACCGTCACCGACGGGTGCGGCAGGCCGGCGGCGATGCGTTCGCGCAGCTCGCGCAGACCGGTGCCGTTGCGGGCCGACACGAAGACCGCGCCCGGCATCAGGTTGCGCAGGCGGGCCAGGGTGAACGGGTCGGCGGCGTCCACCTTGTTCACCACGAGCAGTTCGGGTGGCATGGCCGCGCCGCGCTCCTCGGTGATCTCGGCGAGCACCTCGCGTACCGCGGCGACCTGGCCCTCCGGCATCGGGTCGGACGCGTCGACCACGTGCAGCACGAGGTCGGCGTCGGCCACTTCCTCCAGCGTCGACCGGAACGCCTCGACCAGCTGATGCGGCAGGTGCCGCACGAAACCGACCGTGTCGGTGAGCGTGTACGTGAGGCCGTCCGGTGTCTGGCTGCGCCGGGTGGTCGGGTCGAGGGTGGCGAACAGCGCGTCCTCGACCAGCACGCCCGCGCCGGTGATGGCGTTGAGCAGGCTGGACTTGCCGGCATTGGTGTAGCCGGCGATGGCGACGCTGGGCACGTCGTTGGCCACCCGCCTGCCGCGCTTGGTGGCCCGGATCTGGTCCATCCCGGCGATCTGCCGACGCAGCTTGGACATCCGCTTGTTGATGCCGCGCCGGTCGGACTCCAGCTTGGTCTCACCGGGACCACGCAGGCCGACACCCGCGTTGCCGCCGCCGGCGCGACCACCGGCCTGCCGGGACAGCGCGTCACCCCAACCACGGAGCCGGGGCAGCAGGTACGCGAGCTGGGCGAGCTCGACCTGGGCCTTGCCCTCCTTGGAGCTCGCGTGCTGGGCGAAGATGTCCAGGATGAGCGCGGTCCGGTCGATCACCTTGACCTTGAGCCTGCCTTCCAGCTGACGCAGCTGGCCGGGTGACAGCTCACCGTCGCAGATCACGGTGTCCGCGCCGACGTCCGCGACGATGCCGGCCAGCTCGTGGGCCTTGCCGGAACCGATGTAGGTGGCGGCGTCGGGACGGCTGCGGCGCTGGATCAGGGCCTCCAGCACCTGCGAACCGGCTGTCTCGGCGAGCCGGGCCAGTTCGACGAGCGACGCCTCGGCCTGCTCGACAGTGCCCTCCGTCCATACCCCGACCAGCACCACGCGTTCCAGGCGCAGGCGCCGGTACTCGACCTCGGTGATGTCGGTGAGTTCGGTGGAGAGCCCGCCCACTCGCCGCAGCGCGGCGCGGTCGGACAGTTCCAGGTCGCCGGACGACACCAGCTCCAGCTCGGTGACCTGCGTGTCTTGGTAGTCAGCCGGTTGTTCATCGGCGGCGGAGTCAACCGCGGCGATGGGCTTGCTGGTCGCCATCGGGTTGACACTGGCATCGGGTGCGTACGGATAGTCAGTCATGCTTCTTCCATGGTGGCACGACCTACCGACATGCCCGAGCCAATTTCGTGCCGTCACCCACTTGGGTACCACGCGACGTAGAGACCGACCTCCTGGCCACCGGGGACCGGGCGTCGTGCGGCCATCTCCTCGATCAGGTCGTGCAGCCGTGCGGTGAACTCGGCGTGGCCCGCTTCGTCCAGTTGGAGCGCCAGCCTGGTCTGCCGCACGGCGCCGATGCCGACGTCCGCGACCTCGCCCAGGTACGCGGCCAGCATGGCCTGGCTGATCTCCTCCTCGTCGTGGCCGCCGTTCTCGGGCCGCAGCCGCCACGAGAGCCCGGTGGACAGGTACGGGATCTCCTTGGAGCCGCGCGGGCCGGTGCGCTCGGGCTGTGCGGCGAGGAAGCCCGCGGCGACGAGTTTGCGCACGTGATAGAGCGTGGTCGCGGGATCTTTGCCAAGGCGGCGGGCGATCTCCTTGTTGGTCAGTGCCCGCTGGTAGGTCAGCCGGATGATGCGCAGCCGCACCGGCGAGGCCAGTGCCGCCGCCTCGGCCCGGCTGGCCGGGCGACGCGGCGACGACGGTGTCGGTCGGTCCTCGGCGGCGGTCATTTGATCATCCTAGGGTGACAAAGCGATTGACAGGTTCCAACCAGTCGGCCACGGTATGCCCGTGCGACGGGAATCATTGTTCTTTCACCGGGACTTTCGCCTGCTCTGGCTGGGTGACACGGTCAGCCAGTTCGGCTCGACCGTGACCAACACGGCGGTCCCGCTGTTGGCCGCCCTCGTGCTCGCGGCGACGCCGTTCCAGATGGGCCTGCTCGGCGCTGCGGATACCGCCGCGTTCCTGCTGGTCGGGCTGCCGGCCGGGGCCTGGGTGGACCGGATGCGCCGCAGACCGCTGATGCTGTCCGCGGACCTGGGCCGGGCCCTGCTGCTGGCGAGCATTCCGCTGGCGTGGTGGTTCGGCGTGCTCACACTGACCCAGCTGATCCTGATCGGCCTCGCGGTCGGCGTGCTGACGGTGTTCTTCGACGTGGCCTACCAGTCGTTCCTGCCGGCACTGGTCAGCCGGGACAAGCTGATGGAGGGCAACTCGAAGCTCCAGGCCAGCCAGTCGGTGGCCTACGTCTCCGGGCCGGCGATCGGCGGCTGGCTGACCCAGGTGATCGGCGCGGCGAACGCGATCGGCCTCAACGCGCTGGGGTTCCTGTGGTCGGCGTCGTGCCTGTTCCGGATCAGGACGGTGGAGCCGGCCGTGGCACGGGGACCGGACCGGAAGCTGCGCCGCGAGATCGCGGAGGGTCTGCGGTTCGTGTTCGGCAACCGGTCGCTGGTCGGCATCGTGGGCTGCACCGCGACGTCGAACTTCTCGACCAGCATCACCTCCGCGGTGATGGTGCTGGTGCTGACCCGCCAGTTGGGCGCGTCGGCCGGGGTGGTCGGCCTGCTGCTGGCCGGCGGCGGCATCGGCGGCGTGGTGGGCGCCCTGGCCGCGAGCCGGGTCGCGAAGTGGCTGGGCCAGGGGCGCGTGATCTGGCTGAGCGTTCTGGTGACCGCGCCGTTCAGCGTGCTGTTGCCGCTGGCCGGGCGCGGCTGGCTGCTCCTGCTGTTCGCGATCGGGTGGTTCGCGAACTCGTTCGGCGGGGTGGTCTACAACATCGCGCAGGTGTCGTTCCGGCAGGCGATCTGCCCGGACCGGTTGCTGGGCCGGATGAACGCGAGCGTGCGGTTCATGGTGTGGGGCACGCTGCCGCTCGGCGCGCTGGTCGGTGGCGTGTTGGGCACGTTGATCGGGATTCACCCGACGCTGTGGGTCGGCACGGTCGGCGTTCTGCTGTCGCCGTTGCCGGTGCTGCTGTCGCCGTTGCGGCGCCTGCGTGACCTGCCCACCGGCGTCGACGAGACGGATGACGAGGCGGATGTGGAGCCGGAGAAGGTGGTCTAGCGTTGTTTGGCCGCGTCGGCCCACCATCCGGCGCCCAGTTCGCCGGCGGCCACGAGTACGGCGGGGCCGGTCAACGTGCTGTCGTCGGCGGTCACGGTGACCACGACCTGCCCGCCGGGCACCCCGACCGTGCTGCGGCCACCGGTCCGACCGGCCAGGTGCAGGGCGGCGGTCGCGGCGGCGACGGTGCCGGTGCCGCAGGACCGCGTCTCGCCGACGCCCCGCTCGTGCACTCGCATGCGCAGCGTGCCGGGGGCCGGTTCGTTGAGGAACTCGACGTTGACGCCGTGCGGGAACACGGCCGGGTCGTAGCCGGGCGCGACCGTGAGGTCGAGCGCCGTGACGTCCACGTCGGTGACGCAGGCGAGGTGCGGATTGCCGACGTCGACCACCACGCCGGGGAACACCCGGCCACCCAGCCGCGCCGTCGAACGGCCGGTGACCACGGCCCGTCCCATGTGGACGGTCACGGTGCCGGCCGGGTCGTCGGCCGGCACGGTCACCGCCCGGTCGCCGGACCTGGTGCCGATCACGAAGTCGCCCGGCCGGGCCAGCCCGGACTCGACCAGATAGCGCGCGAACACGCGGACGCCGTTGCCGCACATCTCGGCGATGGAGCCGTCCGCGTTGCGGTAGTCCATGAACCACTCCGCGGCAGTGTCCACATCGGCCGCCCGGGCGGGCAGCACACGGAGCACGCCGTCCGCGCCGAGGCCGCGCTGCCGGTCGCACAGCGCGCGGACCCGCTCCGCGGTCAGGTCCAGTGTGGCGTCGAGGTCGGGCAGCAGCACGAAGTCGTTCTCCGTGCCGTGTCCCTTCACGAACGCGATGCCGCCCACGAAACCAGTCTAGATGGCCAGCGCCGCGGCCAGCAGGTCAGGCCGCGCGGCGTCCAGCCAGGTGATCCGCTGGTCACGGCGGAACCAGGACCGTTGCCGGCGGACGAACCTTCTGGTGGCCCGCACGGTCTCGGTGTGCGCGGCGGCCAGGTCGCCGTCGCCGTCGAGTGCCGCCAGGACCTGCTGGTAGCCCAGTGCACGGGACGCCGTCCGGCCATCGCGCAGACCGCGCGGGAGCAGTGCGCGCACCTCGGCGACGAGTCCGTGCGCGAACATCGTGTCCACGCGCTGCTCGATCCGCTCGTCGAGATCGGCGGTGTCGCGGTCGAGTCCGATCAGGATGGTGTCGTAGCGGGCCGGGCCGGGTCGGGGCATCGATGCGGAGAACGGCCGGCCGGTGAGCTCGATGACCTCAAGCGCGCGCACGATCCGGCGGCCGTTGCCGGGCAGGATCGCGTCGGCCGCGGCGGGATCCAGTCCGGTCAGTCGGGCATGCAACGTGGCGGCGCCCACGTCGGCCAGTTCGGTTTCCAGTCGGGCGCGGATCGCCGGTTCGGTGCCGGGGAAGTCCAGTTCGTCGGTCAGCGCGCTGACGTAGAGCCCGGAACCGCCGACCACGACCGGGGTCCGGCCCGCGGCCAGCAGGTCCTCGACGATCCGGCGGGCGTGTCGCTGGTAGGCGGCCACGGACGCGGTTTCCGTTATGTCGAGGACATCGAGCAGGTGGTGCGGCACGCCCCGCCGCTGCGCATCGCCGAGTTTGGCCGTGCCGACGTCCATGCCGCGGTAGAGCTGCATGGCGTCCGCGTTGACCACCTCGCCGCCAAGGCGCAGGGCGAGCTCGACACCGAGGTCGGACTTGCCGGTCGCGGTCGGGCCGACCACGGCGATCGGATGAGGCCTCACGTCGAATCAGCCTATGGCCGGTGGATCCCACACCGCGACGTGGTACGCCACCCCGAACGGCTGATCGGAGTACAGCAGCTCACCGGTCCACCGCCCGCCGACGGCCACCGCGACGCCGGCCAGCACCTGCCAGGCGGCCCGGCCTGCCGCGCCGAGCTCGGTGGCCAGGTCCGCGTCGAGCGCGAGCAGGGCCGCCGGGTCGGCCGTGGCCAGAGCGGTGGCGACCGACTTGTCGAAGGCGCCGGCCCGGTCGTCGGGGCGGCTGGGGGCGCGTTCGGTGTGCCGAGTGGACCCGTCGCCCAGGATCAGCAGGCCGACGGGTTGCGGCCCGGCGAGTTCGGCGGCCAGGTCGGCCCCGACACGCCGGCAGTCGAGCGTCGACAGTGCCGGTTCGACCAGCCGTACCGGCACCCGACGGGCACCGGCCGCGGCGCGCAGCCAGCCGGCGACCAGAGCGGGCAGCGGCATTGTCGGATCCGGTGTGGAAAATCCGTCGCTTTCCAGGGAAATCGGGACGTCCACACCGTAACCGGCGAAACTTCCCCGCATGCCGGAATCGAGGTCCATTGGTCCGGCTGGATCAGCGGCGACGGCCACCCAGTCACCGGCCACTTGGGCCAGTCGACGGGCCGCCGTCACGCTGGCGACACGGATCGCTTCGGTGGGTACGGTCGCGCCACCGACCAGTTCCGGCACCAGAAGTGGTGGATGCGGCACCACAGCCGCCCGAATGATCACGGTATCGCAGGCTACCTCGCCATTGGAGTACCGATTCGGCCGCTGACCTGTTTGAATGCCCGGGGTATAAGGCCGCACAGTTCGTGCGGCACCCGATCGCGCGGGCCCCGCCATGAGTGGGGCGTCCGGGAGACGACACTGTGACCCGGACATCTGAGGTGGGCAGAGGAGGAGCCGCGATGACGGAGCAGGACACGGCCGACACGCCGGCGCAGGTGGCGGAGCAGT
>DASXXM010000263.1:0-20710 GCA_036503065.1 Pseudonocardiaceae bacterium
GGGTGGCTTTGCCACGGTCGAACTCCTGTATGGGGAAAGTCAAAAAGGGAATGGACGTCAGAACGGGGGTTCGTCGACGAAGCCGCCGCCACCGCCGGCGGGCGGTGCGGAACCCCACGGGTCGTCAGCGGGCGCGCTGCCGCCGGAGCGACCACCGCCGCCACCGCCGAACCCGCCGTCGCCGCTGCCGCGGGCGGCCTTGTTGACCTTGGCCGTCGCGTAGCGCAGTGACGGGCCGACCTCGTCGACCTCCAGCTCCACCACGGTGCGCTTCTCGCCCTCCTTCGTCTCGAAGGAGCGTTGGCGCAACCGGCCCTGCACGACAACGCGCATGCCGCGGGTCAGCGACTCGGCCACGTTCTCCGCGGACTGCCGCCAGATGTTGCACCGCAGGAAGAGCGCCTCGCCGTCCTTCCACTCGCCGCTGTTCTTGTCGAACGTGCGCGGCGTCGAGGCGACCGTGAAGTTGGCCACCGCGGCGCCCGAGGGCGTGAAGCGCAGTTCCGGGTCGGCAGTGAGGTTGCCGACCACGGTGATCGTCGTATCGCCAGCCATATCGGTGTACCTCCGTCAGGCCTTCGCGGCTTTGGCAGCCTTGGGCTTGCCCGCCTTGGCCGGCTCACGCCGCAGCACCTTCGTGCGCAGCACGGACTCGGTCAGCGACAGCTGGCGGTCCATTTCCTTCACCGCGTCGGGCTCCGAGTTCACGTCCAGCAGGGCGTAGATGCCCTCGCTGTGCTTGTTGATCTCGTAGGCCAGGCGGCGCTTACCCCAGACATCTACCTTCTCGACGGTGCCGCCTGCTGTGCGGATCACGTTGAGGTAGTTCTCCAGCGACGGTGCGACTGTGCGCTCGTCAAGGCTGGGGTCGAGGATGATCATCACCTCGTAGTGACGCATAGGGACCTCTCACCTCCTGTGGACTCGGCGGCCACGGACTCTCCGTGGCAGGAGGGGTCGTTGCGTCAGCAACCCAACCAGGATAACAACGCGTACCGACGGTTCCGCGCGCAGGTCAGCCGGGCAGCCTGCGCAGCGCCCAGGTACGCACCAGTGCCGCGGTCACGCCGGCCAGCATCAGCACCGCCAGGAGCATCGGCAGGCCGACGCTGTTGGTCAACGCGTTGCCCGGCGAGCCGAGCGCCTCGGCCTGGCCCGCGGTCTGCACGCCGTCGGCGGGCACCTGGTTCTGGCCGAGCACGCCGAACCCGGGCGCGTAGCCGCTCACGTCGCCGCCGTACCGCACGCCGGGTGACGGGTCGAACAGGCCGGCCGACGCGAACGGAATGCCCGCGTACCTGGCCAGCGGCGACTCGGCGAAGCCGAACCCGAACAGGTTGCCGTTGGTGAACATCGAGTTGCCGGCGCCGGTGAACGGCAGGCCGCCGAGCACCGGGGAGTTCGGCGCGGGCAGCCCGGACGAGCCGCCGCCCTGCTGCTGGCCGCCACCGCCACCGGCCGGGGTGCCGGTCTGGCCGGGCGTACCACCGGTACCGGGCGAACCGCCGGTCTTCGGCGCGACGCCGAGACTCTGCTGCAACTGCTGGGAGCCCTGCGCGAGGGCCCCGGTGCCGTCCTGGACCGGGGCGACCACCGCGTTGACGCCGCTCATGGTGACCCGGCACATCGATGCCAGTGTCGACTGCACGGTGCCGACCAGTGTGCCGATGATCGGACCGAGCAGGGG
This sequence comes from Pseudonocardiaceae bacterium, assembly GCA_036503065.1. Lineage (GTDB taxonomy): Bacteria > Actinomycetota > Actinomycetes > Mycobacteriales > Pseudonocardiaceae > DATEPR01. The sequence goes on from DASXXM010000263.1 coordinate 1,688, forward strand.
CAGCTTGTCGAGCTGGGCGACCACGTCGTTCGCGATCTGGCCGCCGGTGATGACGCCGCTGCCGGTGGGCAGCGCGCCGAGCGGGATCGGTGGGAGCGCGGTGAACGCGGTCTGGAACTGCGGCGCCAGCAACGGCCCGAGGATCGGTACCGCCGTGATGAGGTTCGTGATCGGCTGCACGACGGCCGACGGGCTCAGTTCGACCGGCGTACCGGGAGAGCCCTGCACGGTGGTGGCGCAACTGCCCACGACGATCGGCGTCGCGGCGGACGCGGGAGCCGCGGTGACCATGGCGCTACCCGCGGTGACCGCGCCCGCCAGCGCCGTCACGATCGCGAGTCTTGCCCACGTGGCGTGCATGCCTTCAGTCCCTCCCGGGGCGTACCGGCCGGTAGCTCACTTCAGTAGAACGAACGTAACCCCATCCGGTGACGGTGACCAGGCCATCGATTTTGCCGGTTCGGGCATACCCGCCTGCCGTGCGGACCACTCGCCGAGTTGGTCGGCGGTGTGGCCCCATCCGGCGGGGCGACTACCCTCCATACATGCGAATCGGTGCCCACGTGCGTGACGACGACCCGCTCCGGGCGGCTGACGAGCGCGGTACGGAGGTCGTGCAGTTCTTCCTGTGCGATCCACAGTCGTGGGACAAGCCGCAGGTGCATCCGCAGACCGCGGCGCTGCACGAGCGCAACCTCACGATCTTCATCCACTCGCCGTACCAGATCAACGTGGCCTCCACGAACAACCGGCTCCGCATCCCGTCCCGCACCGCCGTGATCAACCACGCGAAGGTCGCCGCGGAGGTGGGCGCCAAGGGCCTCATCGTGCACGGCGGGCACGTCACGTCCGACGCGGACATCGAGGTCGGCCTGGACAACTGGCGCAAGCTGTTCGAACGGCAGGCGGACAAGGGCGGGTTCGGGGTGCCGATCCTGATCGAGAACACCGCGGGCGGCGACCACGCGATGGCCCGCCGCTGGGACATGCTGGCCAGGCTGTGGGACCGGATCGGCGAGTTCGGCGCCGGCTTCTGCCTGGACACCTGCCACGCGTTCGCGGGCGGCGAGGACCTGGTGGACGTGGTCGACCGGGCCCGCGCGATCACCGGCCGGATCGACCTGGTGCACCTGAACAACTCGCGCGACGAGTTCAACTCCGGCCGTGACCGGCACGCCAACGTCAAGAAGGGCACGATCGACCCGGAGCAGTTGGTCGCGGTGCTCGCGGCGGCGGACGCGCCCGCCGTGGTCGAGACGCCGACCGAAGGCCAGGCCGAGGACATCGCGTATCTCATGTCCGCGCTCGGAGCGTCCCGTCGGTGACCAGTGTGCGGTCGGATGACCAGGTGGCCGGCCCGTCGTCGGGCTCGGCAGCGGAGACGACGGACGCCGCTGCCCCGTCCCGCCGGTTCCGGCCGGTCCGGGATCTCGGCCGGATCGCCATGGTCGCGATCGTGCTGTGCTGCGGTGTCACGCTCCTGTTCGGCTACCTGAACAAGGACCGCTGCACCGGCCCGACCTATGACAGCTTCGGCCGCAGCGCCGACCTGATCCTGCGCAGCGAGCGGGACGTCTGCTACTCCGACATCCAGTACCTGTGGGTCGGCCGGAACATCGACCAGCACGTCTTCCCCTACATCCACGGCGGGATCAACCAGGCGGGCCAGCTGTTCGGCGGTTCGATCGAGTACCCGGTGCTCACCGGTCTGCTGATGTGGGCCGGTGCCGTGTTCGCACACAACGACCACGACTTTCTGCTGTACTCCGCCATTCTGTTGGCGCCGTTCGCGTTGTTCACCGCGTGGGCGCTGGGCAAGCTGGCGCGCTGGCGGTCGCTGCTGTGGGCGCTGGGCCCGCCGCTGGTGCTCTACGCCTTCCACAACTGGGATCTCGCGGTCGTGGCGTGCGCGGTCGGCGCGGTGTACGTGGTGCACCGGGGCTGGGGTCGGCGCGGCGCGAACCGGCCGCTGCTGCACCGGGCGCTGGTGGCCGCCGTGCTGCTCGGGCTCGGGTTCGCGTTCAAGCTGTACCCGGCGATCTTCGCCCTGCCGCTGATGTTCTACGTGGCCACCGGCGGGCCGGGCGGCCACGACCTGCCACCGGGCAGGCGATGGCATCTCAGCGGCGCGGTCGCGGTCGCGGCGACGGTGACGGTGACCGCGGTCGCGGTGAACCTGCCGTTCATGCTGATCGGGTTCCGCGGCTGGGCGGCCTCGTTCACGTTCCAGGAACTGCGGACCGTGGACATCACCACGAACTCCATCTGGTTCTGGGGTTTCCGGCCGTACTCCGATCCGAGCAACGTCGGCTTCCAGCACCTGGTCGACATCCTGTCGCCGTCGTTGATCGTGGTGTCGTTCGTGGCCGCCTGCGTCCTGGGCTGGCTGCGCTACCGCCGCGACGGCACCTATCCGTGGGTCGCCGTGTCCGCCGCGATGCTGTGTGGATTCCTGTTGTTCCACAAGGTCCATTCGCCGCAGTACACGCTGTGGCTGGTGCCGATGTTCGTGCTGATGCGGGTCCGCGCGGTGTGGGTGGTGCTGTACTACCTGGCCGACATCGCCATGGGGATCGGCATCTTCCGCTACTACTACGCGATCACGTTCAACCGGCCCTACGGCATCTACGACGGCTGGGCCGCGCAGGCGACGGCGCTGGGCGTGTGGGGCCGGGCCGCGCTGCTTGCCGTGCTGTTCTTCGCCTTCCTGCTGGCAAGGTCCACTGTGGACGACGTGGACACGTCGCCCGCCGCGGTCGCGGCCAGACGGGACATGGTGGCGACGACGTGACGGTCGGCTACTCGGGCAAGCCACTGCCCGTGAAGCTGGGTGTCCGGGACGGCTCCCGCGTGCTGGTGACCAACGCGCCGGTGGGTTTCACGCTGGACTGCCCGCACCACGTGCGGGCCGGTCGCGAGCCCTACGACGTGGTGCTGCTGTTCTGCCCGATGGCCGCCGACCTGGCGCGCCACTGGCCCGCCGCGTACCGGCGGATCACCATGGCGGGCGCGCTGTGGGTGGCGTGGCCGAAGCGGTCCTCCGGCGTGGCAACGGACCTGAGCGACAACGGTGTCCGTGCCTACGCGCTGACCCACGGACTGGTGGACGTGAAGGTGGCCGCGATCGACGAGACCTGGTCGGGCCTGAAGCTGGTCCGCAGGCTGGCCGACCGGACCTGAACCCTCAGCGGCGGCGGCTGCGGTGCTCGCAGCTGATCCGCATGATGACGCCGGCGATCAGCACGAGCAGCGCGTTGCCCGGGCTCAGCGTCACGGCGATGATCGCGAGCAGTCCGGCGATGGCCGCCATGACCAGCAGGCCGATGGTGGGCGTCGGGGCGAGGCACTCGCCCAGCGCGCGTTCCACGACGGTGGTGACCACCCGCCGCGTCGCGATCCGCCAGCCGGGCAGGCCGGAGCCTGCGGCGTGCGCGGTCGTCGAGTCACCGGACGGCTGGGTTGTTGCCAACTGAGTCGTCTCGGGCGAGGACCGGTCCGCGTACTGCCGTAGCATCGGTCGGCTTCGTTCTTCCTTGGCTGAGGTTTTCCGGGTACGGGAGGACGACCCGGCGACCGCACCATCATCGCGTAACGATCTTGTGACGAACGATTGCGATGCATCGGTAAGCGCCGAACGGTGCGTAACGAACGATCAGCGGTAGCGACCCAGCGTGATTGCACTAGCCCATTAGGGTCAAGTGCTAGCCCGGCTAATGGTCTATACCGGCCGTGAGTTCCGCAGTTATCGCGGTCGGGTAGCCGTGATCTGCGTTACATCACCCGATCGGGACGGGTGTCGGACGGGGGCGCCGCAGCACGAACCGGTCCGGCGCACCGTCCAGGAAGCCACCGGCCGGATCGTCGTCGCCCGCCATCCGCACCACGTCCTTCGACGGCCGGTAGATGTCCCGCACGATCAGCGCGCACAGCCCCAGCACGGCCAGGTCCCGGATGATCACCATGCCGAGGAACCAGCCCTGCGGCAGGCCCCGGTCGTCCAGATGCGCCGACACCAGTGCCAGCTCCAGGTAGTAGGCCATCCGCGGGAACCAGACCAGCGCGTCCAGCACCATCCAGGCCAGCAGCAGCTTCCAGCGCGGAATGGCCAGCATCGCCAGCGGCACCAGCCACAGCGAGTACTGCGGGCTCCACACCTTGTTGGTCAGCAGGAACGCCGCGACCAACAGGAAACACAGCTGACCGAGCCGTGGCCTGCGCGGCGCGGCCAGCGCCAGCCACGCGATGCCGAGGCACGCCAACAGCAGCAGCGTGGTCGTCACCGTGTTGAGCACGCTCGGGTTCTGGTGCGGCCCGAGGTTCGGGTCGAACCCGGGCCAGCCGGTGAAGTACGAGATGACGTTGTAGACCGAGTCGGGGTCCATGCCGCGCTGCACGTTGAGCCGGAAGAACTCCCACCAGCCCGCGTGGTAGAGCAGCATGATCGGCAGGTTCACCACCAGCCACGCCACCACGGCCGCGAAGAAGCACCGCAGCCACGCGTCCACCTTGCCGGCCCGGATGCACAGCAGCAGCATCGGCAGCAGGAAGAACGCCGGATACAGCTTCGCCGCGGCGCCGAGGCCGAGCAGCACGCCGGCCAGCGCCGGTTTTCGCCGCGACCAGGCCAGCAGGCCCGTTGCCGCGAACGCCGTGGCGAGCGCGTCGAAGTTGGTGAACGCCTGCACGAGCACCAGTGGCGACGCCGCGACCAGCACCGCGTCCCACGGCCTTCGCCGGGCCGTTCTGGTGGTGGCCCAGACGGTGATCAGCCACGCCAGCCCCAGGAACAGGGCGCTGATGTCGAAATAGACCACCACCGGGATGGCGTCGGGCAGCAGGTGGCTGCCGGCCGCCAGGCGCGTCCAGCCCTGCGCCAGCTTCGCGTTGAACCACTGGAACACGCCGGTGAGCACCGGGTATTCCATGTACCGCACCTGCGCGTCCGCGCCGGTGCCGTCGATCCAGGACGTCTTGTACGGGAACATGCCCGGCTGGTCCAGCCGCTCCGCCCCGTACAGCGGCACGATGTCGGAGTAGCAGAACGCCACGTACTGCCGGTTCGCCCGCCAGTCCAGCTGCCGCGCGCCGCCGGCGTCGGTGTACTGCTGGATGCACGGCGACTTCACGAACCAGCCCAGCATCAGCGTGACGACCGCGAGCAGCAGCACCGCCCGCAACGGCGTCCAGAACCAGTGCCGCCCGACGGCGGCGTGCCGGCCGATCGGGCCACCGATGACCTTGCTGGCCTGCCGGCCGAGCGACTCGGTCCAACTCGGGAACACCCGGTCCTCCGGGCCGAGCGAGTCGACGTCGTCGACGTGGGTCGTCATCGTGGGCTGGGCGTCGGACGCGTGCGTATCGGGCTCGTCTGCGTCGGTGTCGGGCGGAGTGCTGACCACCCGCCGGATGGTAGAGGCACCGGCGTCTGGTCGGGGTAGAACCCGGTGATCGGCGAGACGGCGATGGCCGGATCCGATCGGATCCGGCCATCGCCACCGTGCTGAGCTGCGCTAACCAGTTGGTACGCCACCGGGTGGTGGACACGGCTGGACGATCGGGTTGCAGACCGTTGTGGTCGGTGGCGGCCCGTGGCGCTTGGTCGTCGTGTCCGTCGGCGGCTGGGTCGGCTGGTCGCTGGTCTGCTGCGGTGGCTGCTGGTTGGACGGCGGCTGGGTCGTGGTCGTGCTCGGCGTGTTCTCCGTCGACGCGTCCACGTTGTTCACGAAGTCCCAGCTCCCGCCGATCTCCGGCGGCGCGGTCGCGAACTGCTGCATCGGCTGGTTGGACAGATAGGTGTCCATATAGGTCTTCCAGATCGAGCCGGGCTCCATGCGGCCGAAGACGTTGTAGGTGCCGCCACCGCCGCCGTTGCCCCGGCCGAAGACCGGGCCCGGCTTGTCGTAGTGCCCGAACCACACCGCGGTGACCAGTTGTGGCGTGAAGCCGATCGTCCAGGCCTGCGAGTTGTAGTTGGTGCCGGACCTCGACGTGGCCAGCGAGAAGTCCTGCGTGCCGGTCTTCGCGTCGGCGGGCCGGCCGTTGGACAGCGAGAAGCCCGAGTTCTGCGCGACGTTGCTCATCGCGTCGGACACGGTGCGGGCGATCCGCGCGCTGGTCGTCGGGTCCGAGCCGAACGCGGGCGTCGCGGGCGCGCTGAACTGGTACAGCGGCTGCCCGGTGTTGTCGGTGACCTTCTTGACGAAGTGCGCCTTGTTGTACATGCCGTTGTTCGCGAAGGTGGCGTAGCCCTGTGCCTGGTCGATCGGGCGGACGTCGTACTGGCCGATGGCGATACCGCCGTGCACGATGAGGTTGGACGCGGTCGAACCGGGCTCGGACAGGCTCTGGACCGTGTTGCCGGCGATCTTCTCCGTCTTCGGGATGCCGGCCTGCAGCGCGGCGTCGCGCACGTGCTCGCTGCCGACCTGCTGGCCCATCAGGTAGAACACGACGTTGATCGAGTTGGTCATCGCGTCCTTGACCGTGCACGGTGTGGCACACGTGTCGCCGTCGGCGTTCTTGATCAGGACGCCCTGGATCTTCTGGCTCTTCGTGTCGAAGATCGCGTTCAGCCCGATCTTGTCCGGCTGGTACTCCAGGCCCGCGGCCAGCACGTACGGCTTGAACGACGAGCCGGGCTGATGCGGCGTGCTCGCGGAGTCGATCTCGGTGGTCTTCTGGTCGTTGCCGCCGTAGTAGGCGACGACCTCGCCGGTGCTCGGGTTGATCGACACCAGCGCCGCGGTCTCGGTCCCCTTCACCTGGGGATTGTTCGGCGTCACCGGCCCGCCGTCGTTGGTCACCGGCCTGCCGTTGAGCACGATCGGCTGGCCGTTGGTGAACTGGGTGTCCGTGGCGAGATGGCTGGCGATGGAGTTCTCCGCGTCGGTCATCGCCTTCGGGTCGATCGACGTGTAGATCTGCGCGCCGTGCGACTTCAGCGCCTCGGTCGTCCAGCCGTCAAGGCCCAGCTCCGCGTCGACCTGGTTGACGATCAGCTGGCGGTCCCACGGAATCGACTGCTGCTGGGTCTGCGAGAGCGGCAGCGGGGTGGGGAACTTGCCCGCCGTGAACTGCGCGCTGGTGATCCAGTGGTTGGCGAGCATCCGGCCCCACACGTACGTGAAGCGCCTGAGCTGGTAGGACGGAATGCCGGCGTCGCCGGGCAGCTGGATCATGCCGGCGAGCAGCGCCGCCTGCTGCGGACTGAGGTCCTTGGCCGCCACGTTGTAGTACAGCCGGGCGGCCGACTCGATGCCGTAGGCGCCGCGCCCGAAGTACACCGTGTTCAGGTAGGCGGCCAGGATGTCGTTCTTGTCCGTGTAGGTCTTGGTCATCTTGTAGGCCTCGACGGCCTCGTTGACCTTGCGGGAGATGCTGTGCTGGTTGTTGCCCGTGGCGACCTTGATGTACTCCTGGGTGATCGTCGAACCACCGCCGGTGCCGCCGGTGAGCTGGTTGTACGCCGTGCGGGCGATGGCCTTCATGTCGAAGCCGTTGTTGGTCTCGAACGTCTCGTCCTCGGCGGCCTCGACCGCGCGCCGCACGTTCGGCGGGATGTCGTTCGCGGTGATGAAGATCCGCGCGTTCGTGCTGATCTTGTCCATCACCGAGCCGTCGGCGTAGTAGTACGTGATCGGCTGCGCCTGGCCGAACGCGACGGTCTTCGGGTCGGGCACCGTGACGTTCTGGTAGATCAGGTAGAACGCCGCGATCGGCGTGGTGACGCCCAGGAAGATCAGCACGTACATGACCCGGCGCACCCAGCGCCACGCCCTGCGGTGCTTGAGCTGCTTCGCTTCGGCCGCCGTCAGTCCGGGCGGTAGGTCGCGGTGGTCGCCTGCCTCCGCGTCCTGCAGGTAGTCGTCGTCGCGGTGGGTCAGCAGGCTGGGTTCCGGCCGGTATTTCGCGTTCGGGTCCGGTACCGGTGGCAGGTGGTCGGTGGCCCGATCAGCGGGCGGCCCCTGGTTGAACGCCCCTGGCCGCCCCAGGCCGCCCGGCCGCATCTGCCCACGAGGACCACCGGGACCCGTTGGTCGCCCAGGGCCGCCCTGGCGGGGGCCACCGGGCACGCCGGGTCCACCGACCGGACCGGCGGCCGGCCGGGCGGGGGTGCCGCGCTGCGGGCCGTTCGGCGTGGCCGGGGTGCCGCCGGGTGTGCCGCCCTGCGGCCCGCGGGTGCCTGCGTCCGGGTCGCCGCCGGTTGGCCAGCTCGGCTGGCCGTCCCGTGGCTCATCGTCACGGTGGTCGTTCACGAAAGGGCCTCCCAGATCGCCACACCCGTGCTGGTGGTGCGTTCGGTGGTCGTTCGCCGCGGTGGTTTCGTTCGCCACCGTTGCGCCGTCACTGCGCTACATGAAGCCAGGTCAGAGCAGGGGTCACTCCGACGCCGTCCTCCTGCGCGGGCCGTGGTCGTCCACGTCTCCTGTTCCCAGGACGTATGACTGCACCAGGTGGTTCCAACTACATGTCCGGCAAACTTCGACCACGTAGACCCGGAACTCGCCGAACATGGTGGACATCCTGGCCAGTTCCTCGGCCGTGCGGGCCGAGCCGGACAGGTGCTTGATCTCGTCGCCGTACACCCAGCGGACGAGGGTCAGCGGTTCCTTGCGGCACACCGGACAGGTCACCTTGCTGGGCTGACCATGGAATTTGGCCGCTCGTAGCAAATAGGGGTTGGCGTCGCAGACCTCCATGGTCCCGACGCGACCCGAGTAGACCTCGGCGAGCAGCGCACGCCGCTGCAACGCGTGATCCACCACCTGCCGTTGGTTCCGCACGCCAACAGGGTACGTGGCCATGCGGGGCCCTCGCTGCGCCGTTTGGGTCAGCGTCGTGTCGCTCGCCACATGACCACTCGGACGGCACCCCTGGATGTATCGGAGCGATATAGTGGAGCAACAGGTTGCGCACGTGAGGAGGTGACTCGTGGTCGAGCTCGCGATATTGGGCCTGCTGCACGAGGCACCGATGCACGGCTACGAGCTGCGCAAGCGGCTGGCCAGCCCGCTCGGCGCCTTCCACGCGTTCTCCTACGGCTCCCTGTATCCGGCGCTGCGCAGGCTGCTGCGGGCCGGACTGATCGCCGAGGAGACCGCGGATCCCGCCGCGGACGAGGTCGCCAGGTCCACGCTGTCGTGGAGTCGTCGCGGCCGTCGCGTCTACAAGCTCACCGCCGACGGCAAGGAGCGCTTCGCCGCCCTCGTCGCCGACGGTGGCCCGCAGGCCTGGGACGACGACGGTTTCGGCGTCCACATGGCGTTCTTCTCCCGGACGCCGGCCGAGGCCAGGATGCGCATCCTGGAGGGCCGCAGGCGGCGGGTCGAGGAACGCCGGGAGGGGCTGCGCGCCGCGTTGGCCAGGGCGGGCGAGCAGATCGACCGCTACACGCGCGAGCTGCACCGGTTGGGACTGGAGTCCAGCGAACGCGAGGTGCGCTGGCTCAACGAGCTGATCGAGCACGAACGGGCCGAGCAGGACGGGCAGACGCAGTAGCGCCCCGGCCGGCCCCATCGCAGGCATTGTCACCGAAAGAGTTGAGAAGGAGGACCCGGCATGGGCGATCAGCGCCGCAGCGTTCGGGTAGCAATTGTCGGCGTCGGCAACTGCGCCGCGTCCCTGGTGCAGGGTGTGCACTATTACTCGGACGCCGATCCGGACGCGCGGGTGCCGGGCCTGATGCATGTCCAGTTCGGCGACTACCACGTGCGGGACGTCGAGTTCGTCGCCGCGTTCGACGTGGACGCCAAGAAGGTCGGCCGCGACCTGTCCGAGGCGATCGTGGCCAGCGAGAACAACACCATCAAGATCTGCGACGTGCCGCCGCTGGGCGTCACGGTGCAGCGCGGCCACACCTTCGACGGTCTCGGCGAGTTCTACTCCGAGTTCATCACCGAGTCCGACGAACAACCGGTGGACATGGTCGGCGCGCTGCGGGCGGCCGACGTGGACGTCCTGGTGTCCTACCTGCCGGTGGGATCGGAGGAGGCGGACCGGTTCTACGCGCAGTGCGCCATCGACGCGGGCGTCGCGTTCGTCAACGCGCTGCCGGTGTTCATCGCGTCCGACCCGGTGTGGGCGGAGAAGTTCCGTGCCGCGGGGCTGCCGATCATCGGCGACGACATCAAGTCCCAGGTCGGCGCGACCATCACGCACCGGGTGATGGCGAAGCTGTTCGAGGACCGCGGCGTCGAGTTGCTGCGCACGTACCAGCTCAACTTCGGCGGCAACATGGACTTCATGAACATGCTGGAGCGCAAGCGCCTGCAGTCCAAGAAGATCTCCAAGACCCAGTCGGTCACCTCCCAGATCCCGCACGAGATGCAGAAGGCCGATGTCCACATCGGACCGTCGGATTACGTGCCGTGGCTCAACGACCGCAAAATGGCCTACGTCCGGCTCGAGGGCCGCGCGTTCGGTGACGTGCCACTGAACCTGGAGTACAAGCTGGAGGTCTGGGACTCGCCGAACTCGGCAGGCGTGATCATCGACGCGGTGCGCGCCGCCAAGATCGCGCTGGACCGCGGCATCGCCGGACCGGTGCTGTCCGCGTCCTCGTACTTCATGAAGTCGCCGCCGGAGCAGTACGCCGACTCGGCCGCGCACGACGCCGTCGAAGCCTTCATCCGCGGCGAGGACTGAACGTGATCGGGCGCCGAGCTCGCGCCCGGCGCCCGATCATGTTGTTGTGCCGGAACGGGGCAGCGTCCCGGCGACCTGACCGCTACCAGTCGCCGCCGCCTCCGCCGCCACCCGAGTCGCCGCCTCCGCCGCCGAAGTCGCTGTCCTGGCCGACGACCCAGTCGTTGCCGCCGCCGCCCTGGTCGCCGTAGTTCTGGTTGTTGTCGTAGCCGCCGTTGCCCATCTCGTCCCGGCGGAACTGGTCGTTCTCCCCGGCCATCTTGCCCAACTCGTAGCCGACCAGCCCACCGCCGACCGCACCGATGGCACCGGCCGCACCCGGCCCCATGCCCCCGCCGCCATAGCCGGGACCGTAACCAGGGCCGTAGCCCGGCTGCGGCCCGTAACCGGGCTGGTTGAAGCCGCCGCCCATCATCGGCGGACCGGCCATCGTCCGCGCCCGCCGCATCGGCCGGAACAGCCGCCGCACCAGCAGCACCACGACGATCACCACCGCCACGATGATCGCGAACGTGATGAACCCGCCCCCGGACGACGAGCCGCCGCTCGTACTGCTACCGCGGCTGGCCAGGGAGCCACGCAGGTTGGTCAGTGCCGCGGTGACGGCGGAGGTGTAGTTGTTCTGCGACTTCATCGTGCTGTCGAACGCGCTGTTCGCCGAGCTCTCGGCCGCGATCGCCGCGCTCTGCGACAACCCGGCCCGCGAGCCCATCTGCAGCGTCTCGTGCTTCGACTGCGTGTTGATGCCGAGGACGATCGGGAACGACGAGGTGACCTTGGCCCGCACGTCGTTGTCGAACGTCGAGCGGTTCGCCGCGTCCTGTGTCGTCGTCCAGATGAGGATCGGCACCGGCAGCGTCGCGGCCTCGTTCTGCACGGTGGTCGCGTTGAGCACGTTCGCCTCGTCCACGATGTCCACCGTGCTGGCACTGGCCGGCCCGGCCAGCAGCAGCGCGGCGAACGCGGCCGCCGATGCCCCGAACCACAGTTGTCGTTTCAACCTCATTGGTGCCTCCACGGTCCCCCCGAATGCTTGGTCGCAACAGTACCGCTGGTCAGCTGAGTAGCCGCGTGCTCGCGGAGCGTGCCGACACCAGCACATCGGCGGCGTCCACCCTGGTGGGTACCCCGTCGGCCACGACCTCATCGCCCGCGACCCACACGTCCCGTACCGGCCGCGAACCGGCCGCCCACACCAGGTTCGCCAACAACTGCGGATCCGGTACGCCGATCCCGCCGACGAACGCCGGGTCGTCCGGGCCGATGTGCACCAGATCCGCCCACCGTCCCGGCTCCAGCGCGCCGATGTCGTGCCGCCCCAACGCCTCGGCCCCGCAACGGGTGGCCAGCAACAACGCGTCCGGCGCGGTGACCGCGGTGGCGTCCCCGGTGGCCAGCCGGGCCAGCATGGCCGCCAGCCGGACCTCTTCCCAGAGGTCGAGGTCGTCGTTGCTGGCCGGCCCGTCGGTGCCCAGCCCCACCGCGACCCCGGCCGCCCGCAGGTCGACCAGCCGGGCGATCCCGGACGCCAGTTTCGCGTTCGACCCAGGGCAGTGCGCCACCGCGACGCGGTGCGCCGCGAACAGCGCGATGTCCTCGTCGGACAGGTGCACGGCGTGCGCGGCCAGCACCCGCCCGCCCAGCACCCCCAGTTCGGCCAGCATCCTGGGCACCGACCCGTACCGGGCCCGCTGCTCGACGTCCTCGTCGCGCGACTCGGCGACGTGGATCTGCAACAGCGCGCCCCGGCTCGCCGCGGACTCCGCGATCCTGGGCAACGCGTCGGCCGGCAGCATGTAGGCGGAGTGCGCGCCGTAGCTCAGCTCGATCCGTTCGCCCGGCCCGAATCGCAGCCCGTCGGCGTCGATCCACTTGTCCAGCTCGGTGAGCGTGGCGCGCCAGTCCATGCCGGGCAGGTCGATCAGCGGTCCGCCGACCACGACCCGGCTGCCCGCGGCCAGCACCGCGTCGGCCACCTGGTCGCCGTGGAAGTACATCTCGACGCTGGTCGTCACGCCTGCCCTGAGCATCTCGACGCAGCCCAGCAGCATTCCCGCGTACACGTCGGAGGGCCGCAGCCGTGCCTCGGCCGGCCAGATCACCTCGTGCAGCCAGCGCAGCAGCGGCAGGTCGCCGCCCATCCCGCGCAGCAGCGTCATCGGGCTGTGCGCGTGCGCGTTCACCAAGCCGGGCAACAGAATCCCGGGCAGTGCTCGAGTCGGCGCCGCGGTGGGCGGCGCCTCGGCCGCCGGGCCGACATAGCCCAGCCTGCCGTCCGCACCGATGTCCACGACGGCATCACGCAACACCGAACAGTCCGGATCACAGGGCAGCACGACCGGGGCGTGCAGGCGCGACGCGCTCGTCATGCCACCAGATCCTGCCAGTACGGCCTAACCGCGTGCGCTGGTCCTGGCTGGTGCGCACCGCACCAGGTCCAACACCGGCTGCCCGCGCCAGATGCTCACCCGAAGATCACAGGACAACGTGTCCCCGACGGCAACGGTGCCCGGCGGCGGCAAACTGTCCACCAACAGGGAATTGGCGGTCACGAACTGCGTCCCGGCCGCCACCACCCGTTGCCCGCCACCGGAGTTGAACCGCACCGGATCCAACACGGTCAGCCGGGCGGCGCCGCCAGCGTCATCCGATGCCACCACCACGATCGCGCTCGCCACCTGTGTCGGCGCCACCGTGGCCGACCGCAACGCAAGCGTGGCCATGCCGCCGGCCACACCCACCACCGCGAGACACCCGGCGAGGGTGAGCACGTTGCGCAGGGCGGGATGCACCAGCTCACTATGCGCCAAGCAACCCGATCCCACTGGTCAGCGCGCTCCCACTATCGGGTGATGGCGGGGTGGCCGGCGCACCCTGTCGAGCCCGCACCGCGTCCGACGCGGCCACCCGGAACGTGGGCCGGTAGGCATGCGCCCGTTGCCGGGATCGCAGCCACGCCAACCGATGCCGGGCTTCCGCGTAGTGGTCGATGATGGTCACCCCGTCCTCGTCGAACGAGTGCAACACGGCCCGGTTGAGTTCGATGGTGGCCCGGTCACGCCACAGGGTCCGCTCGGTCGACGTGTCCAGCCCGAGCCGTTCCGCGACCTGCCGGGCCACCCCGTAGGCGCCTTCGTCGGCCAGGGCCCTGGTACCGATGTCGGTCCCGATGTGCCAACTGTTCACCGGTGCCGCCGGATACCGCACCCCGCCGACGGTCAGCGTCATGTTGCCCAGCACCGGCACCGCCGGCCACCGCAGTCCGAGCTCGGCGAACCACGGTAGATCCGGATGCCGCAACGGCACGTCGGCGGCCGCGTCCGCCGGCACCGCGAACAGGACGGGCCCCTCGTGCGTGGTCTCCACCACCAGCGGCAGCCGATCGAACCGCCCCCGCCGGGCAGGTGGCTGCCAGCCCATCCGGCACACGGCATCGGTGAAGCCGAGGTAACGCCGGTCGCCGACCACGTCGTCGTCATCGCCCCGGTAGCCGGCATACCGCACCAACTGGTCGTTCCAGATCCGCGGGCCGACCGCGGTCGGTGTGTCCGGCGCGAACACGCTGACCAGCGGCCGAACCCGCCCGTCCGCCCAGGCCAACCGCAGGTGCGCCACACACTCGGCGGCCACCGCGGCGGCGTTGCGTAAGCCGCGAAGATCGCGGACCTTGAGTTGTCGCCATGGCACGCCACTGGTGCACCAGCCGGAGTCCCGCAACGCGATCCGGGCGCCGTAGGCGAGTTCGGCCGCGGTGTGCCGGTAGGTCCCGCTCTCGGCGATGGCGGCACGCACCTGCGCCAGCCGCTTGGCCACCGGCCCGGCGGCCGGATGCGCATCGTGGAACATCCGAAGGAAGTGCTCGGCCGCCCGCTGATCAACCGGCGCCGAGGTCACGGTTTCGTCACGCAAGGCAGTCACGGCCCGCGAATTTACCGCGCAACCCCGGTCACCCGTCACTGCCAATCGAGTCATTCCACCGCCGAGTTCGCCTCACCCGAACGAGTAACCACCGGACCCACGGTGTGCCCCGCCACCCGTGTGGGCTACACCCGCACGAACATCAGATCTCGACAGGTCCGGCCCTCGTCCCGGGCCCGCGTCTCGAACTTCGTCACCGGCCGCCACTGCGGCCGCGGCGCCCACCCACCCGGCTGTGCCGAGAACTCGTTGCGCAGCAACGGTTCCGCTGAGCACACCGCGAGCATCACGTCGGCGTACTCGGCCCAGTCGGTGGCCAGGTGCAACCGCCCGCCCACGGCCAGCCTGCTCGCCACGAGCGCCACGAAGTCCGGCCGCACCAGCCGCCGCTTGTGGTGCTTCGTCTTCGGCCACGGATCGGGAAAGAAGATCCGCACCCCCGCCAGCGACCCCGGCACCACATGCTCGGCCAGCAGGTCGATCGCGTCCCCACGCAACAGCCGCAGACTGGTCACCCCGAGCCCGGTCGCCCGCGACATCAGCTGGGCCAGTCCCGGCTCGTACACCTCGACCGCCAGGTAGTTGACCTCAGGCTCGGCCGCCGCCATCAGCGCGGTCGCCTCGCCCATCCCCGACCCGATCTCCAACCGCACCGGCGCCGCCCGCCCGAACCACTCCGCCAGCGACAACGGCCCGGCAGGCAAGCCGTCGACATCGCGCCCGAGCCGCCCCCAGTGCGCGTCCCAGGCCCGCTGCTGCCCGACCGTGATCCGCCCACCCCGCCGAACAAAACTCACCACACTCCGCCGATGCCCCGCCGACTCGGCGGTCGCCGGACTGCCCGGTTCCCTGGGCACGATCGGGCTCACGAACTACCTTCCTGCCGACTGGTCACCATGACCTTACCCAGGGCCCACCCGACGAGCACCGGAGCGACGGACGACGATCGCGATGAAGCTCACCATCCGGCGTGACATCGGGCCCTCCCCCTTTCGGTCGGCTGCCCAGCCACAGCCGGTGACCGATCGCGAAAACAGATTCCCTTCCGCTGGGGCGCCCCCCCAAGATCCAGTCTAGTCTGTTTTGCGGTGCGATGTGGCTGTTCAGCGGCCTGCTGTGGATAACTTCCTAGCCTGTGGACAAACGGTTGCGTCCGGCCGGACAACGCAGGCTGGCCCGGCCAACCAGGCCGGGCCAGCTTACCGTGCGTGATTCAGAACAGGACGAGTGCGGCGCTCAGGACAGGCGCTGACGCAGCGCGGCCAGTTCGTCTCGCAGCAGTGTCGGCACCTTGTCGCCGATCTTGGCGAACCACTCGTCGATCAGCGGCAGCTCGGCCCGCCACTCCTCGGCGTCCACCCGCAGCGCCGCCTCGATGTCGGCCCGGTCCGCGGCCAACCCGTCCAGTTCCAGGTCGTTCACCGTCGGCACCCACCCGATCGGGGTCTCCAACGCCGCCGCCTTGCCCTCGAGGCGCTCGATGGCCCACTTCAGCACCCGCGAGTTCTCGCCGAAGCCGGGCCACAGGAAGTTCCGGTCGGCGTCCCGGCGGAACCAGTTCACGTAGAAGATCTTCGGCAGCTTGTCCGCGTCGGCACGCTTGCCGGTGTCGATCCAGTGCTGGAAGTAGTCGCCCGCGTGGTAGCCGATGAACGGCAGCATGGCCATCGGGTCGCGGCGGACGACGCCGACCTTGCCCTTCGCGGCGGCCGTCGTCTCACTCGACAGGGTGGCGCCCATGAACACGCCGTGTTGCCAGTCGCGCGACTCCGCGACCAGCGGGATCGTGGTGGCCCTGCGGCCGCCGAAGAAGATCGCCGAGATCGGGACGCCCTTCGGGTCGTCGTACTCGGGCGCGATGATCGGGCACTGGGCCATCGGCGTGCAGTACCGCGAGTTCGGGTGCGCGGCCGGCTCGTCCACCGACGGCGTCCAGTCCGCCTTCTTCCACGACGTCAGGTGCGCGGGCGGCTCGCCCATGCCCTCCCACCAGATGTCGCCGTCGTCGGTGAGGCCCACGTTGGTGAAGACCGTGTTGCCCCGGTCGATCGTGCGCATCGCGTTCGGGTTGGTGTGCCAGTCGGTGCCGGGGGCCACCCCGAAGAAGCCGTTCTCCGGGTTCACGGCGTACAGCCGGCCGTCGTCGCCGAAGCGCATCCACGCGATGTCGTCACCGAGCGTCTGCACCTCCCAGCCCGGGATGGTGGGCTCCAGCATCGCCAGGTTCGTCTTGCCGCAGGCCGACGGGAACGCCGCCGCGATGTAGTAGACCTTCTTCTCCGGCGAGATCAGCTTCAGGATCAGCATGTGCTCGGCCAGCCAGCCCTCGTCCCGGCCGATCGCCGACGCGATGCGCAGCGAGTAGCACTTCTTGCCCAGCAGCGCGTTGCCGCCGTAGCCGGAGCCGTAGCTCCAGATGACCCGTTCCTCCGGGAACTGGGTGATGTACTTCGTCTCGTTGCACGGCCACGGCACGTCCGCCTGCGCCGGCTCCAGTGGCGCGCCGACCGAGTGCAGGCACTGCACGAAGTCCGCGTCGTCACCGAACCTGGCCAACGCAGCAGCGCCCGACCGGGTCATCACGTGCATCGACACCACGACGTACTCGGAGTCGGTCAGCTCGACGCCCAGCATCGGGTGGTCGGCCTCCAGCGGCCCCATGCAGAACGGGATGACGTACATCGTGCGACCGCGCATACAGCCCCGGTACAGCTCGGTCATGATCGATTTCATCTCGCCCGGGTCCATCCAGTTGTTGGTGGGACCACAGTCGGCCTCGTCGACCGAACAGATGAACGTGCGTTCCTCGACTCGCGCCACGTCGTCGGGATCCGACGCGGCCCAGAACGAATTGGCTTTTTTCGCCAGCGGAACGAAGGTGCCGGCGGCAACGAGTTTTCGGGTCAGTCGGTCCCATTCGGCCTGCGAACCGTCCACCCACACCACTTCGTCGGGCGTCGTCAGTTCGGCGACCTCACGGACCCACTCCAGCAGTCCGGCGTGGGTGGTGGGTGCGTGGTCGAGACCGGGGATGGTCACAGCTGTCATCGCGCCTCGTCTCCTGACTGAACGCCGGATCGCGCGTTCCGCTGCCTCGCGGAACGCGTCGACTGTGACGTCCTGAAATGGCCGGCTACGCCCGGGGGGCTAAACGGGCGTGCCAGGGAATGGGATCTCCTGAGATTAGCTGGGATACCACCCCGTTGCCGAGGCGAAACCTGTCGGTTCGCTCACAAAAACGATCAGGGTATCGATTAAGCAGCAACAGTACGTGCGGTATTCGGGTGACCGGACCGACACGGAAACACGAGTGGGATTTCACACATGACAAATCCCCGGTGCGTTACGTCACAAAAGCGCGGTTCGCGAGGATTCAGTTGCGGCTGATCCACTGTCCGGTGGTGGCGTCGATGCGCACGACGCCCTGCGCGCTGCCCGCGTCGCTGAACGCGGCCGCCCAGCCGCTGTCGTCCGAGTTGGCCGCCCAGTGCTTGTCGTCGGCGCCGACCGGCGGGGTGAACTCGGCCGCGGCGCCACCGTCGCGCTGGTAGGCGCCGTCCGGGGTCAGGTGCCCGTGCTCCACCTCGGTCCACTCGCCGGTGCCGGCGTCGTCGGCGATCACGACCTGGCCGTCCGGGGTGAACTCGGTGGCCACGTCGGCCCGCCCGTCGCCGTGGCTGTCGGTGTAGAGGACGGTGTCGCCGTTGGCGTCGTGCACGATCGCGGTGTCCGGGTGGCCGTCGTCGTTCGTGTCGATCGTGGCCGGGCCGATGTCGTGCGCGCCGGTGGGGGTGTCCACGGTGATGTCGTGGTCGGTGGAGACGCCGTCCAGCACGCCGCCGGTCCCGTCGTAGGCGTAGGTCTCCTGCTCGACGTACTCGTGACCGTCGATGTCGAGCTTCATTTCGCCGGAGTCGCCCGCGGTGCCGTCGTCGATGTACACGGCTGACCCCCGTTCTCCCGCCCTGCGGCGGCCGGTCGAAGTGTGCGTTGTCGCTGTGTTGGACTCACCGTATTCCGCTCCGGTTCCCCGGGCCAGCCCATCGGGTGACAACGCCTGGTCACGCGTCCCGCAGGGCGCGGATGGCGGCGAGCAGCCCGGCCACCCTGGTCCGGCCGGCCTGAGCGGCGGTCAGCCGACGGCCGGCCGCGGCCAGCTCCTTGGCCCGCTCCCCGTCGGCGAGGCGCATCGTGCGGTCCACATCGCGCAGTTGCGCCTCGATGGCCTCGATCCGTCGGCCCAGCGCGTCGTCCAGCGCCAGGGACAGCTGCTGTTCCACGTCGATCAGCTGCTCGGCCACCAGCTGGTCCAGGGTGGCGCGGGCATCCGCGATCGCCTCGGTGAGCCACTGCTTCATGTGCTGCTTGTCCGCGGTGTGCCGCCGGGTGCGGGCCAGCCACCAGCCGGCACCCAGCCCGATCACGATCGTCACCGGCAACACGAACGGGTTGAGCACCGCG
>DASXXM010000264.1:0-5419 GCA_036503065.1 Pseudonocardiaceae bacterium
GACTGACCCGGTGGCGGGCCGGCCGGCATCGGCGGGCTCGTCGGCGGCAGTCCCCGTCCGGTCGGCGGGCCCAGTGGCGGTCGGACCGGTTCGGCGTATCCGGTCGGCGGCTGTTGCGGTGGCTGCTGTTGGGGCGGCTGCTGCCTCGGTGCCTGGGGCTGCTGCGGGCCGACCGGTCGGTGGTCGCCGCCCCGGCGGCCGGTGCGCGGCGGCGGCTGGGGTGGCTGGTCGTCCCGGATCGGCAGCAGCTTGCCGCTGTCCGACAGCACCCGCTCGATGATCGTCTGCGGGGCGCTGTTCTCGTCGTCGTCCGGTCTCCGGCGACGACGACGGGGTGCCTCGCCGCCGGCAGCGCCGTATTCGGCGAGCAGTTCCGCCACCGTGCGCTGCGGACGTTCCGAACCGCTGTCTCGAGTCATCATCTCCACCGTGCCCCGTGTGGCCCCGTCCGTCCAGTGACCCCTGCGGGATAGGCGCTGTCGGTCCCATCAGTGTGACCATCAGTGTGGTCAAGCCGCCTGAGAATCACACCCTCTCGCAGCGCCCAAGGGCAAATCTCCAGTTCACCGAGTCCCAGCGCGCGCATCGTGGCCTCGGCCACCAGCGCGCCCGCGACCAGCTGATGGGACCGGCTGGCGCTGACGCCCTCCAGTTCGGCCAGGTCGGCGGCTGTCATCCTGGACACGAACGCGAGGACCTGCCGCAGGCCCGTGTCGGTGAGCGTGCGCCGGACCCGTGGGCCCAGCGCGGAGGGCGCGGCACCGGTCAGCCGGGCGAGGGACCGGAACGTCTTCGACGTCGCCACCACCCGATCGGGTGAACCGATCTTGCGGATCCGCTTGGCCAGCGGGGCCAGTTCGCCGTCGAGCCGCTCGCGCAACGCCGCCACGTCCGACCGGTTGGGCGGATCGCCGCGCAACGCGGTCCTGGTCAGCCTGCCGGCACCCAGCGGCAGCGACACCGCGAGCTCCGGCTCCTCGTCCATGCCGATCGCCACCTCGAGCGAGCCGCCGCCGATGTCGAGCATCAGCAGCCGGCCCGCCGACCAGCCACACCAGCGGCGCGCGGCGAGAAACGTGTACCTGGCCTCCTCGTGGCCGGACAGGACCTGGAGGTCGACGCCGGCAGCGGCACGCACCCGGTCCAGTACGTCGGCCACGTTGCCGGCCTCGCGCACGGCCGACGTGGCAAACGCCATCAGCTCGTCGCAGCCGGTCTGTTCGGCCGACTCGCGGGCCGAGTTGACCGCCCTGACCAGCTCCTGCGAGCCGCGGTCGGACAGCCGGCCGTCCGACGTGATGCGTTCCGCCAGCCGCAGCACGGTCTTCACCGAGCTCGTCGGCGTCGGGTGGGCACCACGATGGGCGTCCACCACGAGCAGGTGGACGGTGTTCGAACCGACGTCAAGCACCCCTAGGCGCACGGCGAGAAACGGTACCCGGCCGACGCGAAGGTTTCGATCAGGACTCGAACTTGTAACCGAGCCCACGGACCGTGACGAGGTGGCTCGGTGTCGAGGGATCCGGCTCGATCTTGGACCGCAGGCGCTTGACGTGCACGTCCAGCGTCTTGGTGTCCCCGACGTAGTCCGCGCCCCACACCCGGTCGATCAACTGCCCTCGGGTGAGCACCCGGCCGACGTTGCGCAGCAGGTACTCCAACAGGTCGAACTCCTTCAGCGGCAGCGGCACCTCGCTGCCGGCCACGGTGACCACGTGCCGCTCCACGTCCATGCGGACCGGCCCCGCGGCCAGCACCTGCGGCTGGAGCTCCACGTCACCGCCTGCCTCACCGCCCCGGCGCAGCACGGCCCGGATGCGCGCGATCAGCTCGCGGGCCGAGTAGGGCTTGGTGACGTAGTCGTCCGCACCCAGTTCCAGGCCGACGACCTTGTCGATCTCGCCGTCCCGCGCCGTGACCATGATCACGGGCACCGCGGAGCGCTGACGCAGCGCGCGGCAGACGTCGGTGCCGCTCATCCCGGGCAGCATCACGTCCAGCAGCACGATGTCCGCGCCGTTGCGGTCGAACTCCTGCAGGGCTTCCTGGCCGGTCACGGCGACCGCGGTGGTGAACCCCTCCTTGCGCAGCAGGAAGGCCAGGGGGTCGGCGAAGGACTCCTCGTCCTCCACGATCAGCACCCGAGTCATGCGGATCCTCCATGGTCGCTGCCGTTGTGAGCGGCGGTGGGATGGGGGGACTGATGGTCGCCACTGATCGGCAACCGGAGGGTGAAGGTCGAGCCGGTGCCGGGCTTGCTCCACAGGCGGACGTCGCCGCCGTGGTTGGCCGCCACGTGCTTGACGATGGCAAGGCCGAGCCCGGTGCCGCCGGTCGCCCTCGACCGGGCCGGGTCGGCCCGGAAGAACCGTTCGAACACCCGTTGCTGGTGCTCGTGCGCGATGCCGATGCCCCGGTCGGTGACCGCGATCTCGGCATAGCCGTCGGTGTGCCGGCGGCTGATGGACACCGGACTGCCCGGCGACGAGTAGGCGACGGCGTTGTCGATCAGGTTGGACAACGCCGTGACCAGCAACGTCCGGTCGCCGTCCACGACGAGGTCGCTCGGCCCGTCGGTGGTGATGTCGATCCCGGTCGACTCGGCGACCAGCGCGGACCGGCCGAGCGCCTCGGCGACGACCTCGTCCACGTCCACCGGCGCCAACTCGGGCAGCCGTTCCGCGCCCTGCAGCCGGGACAGTGCGATCAGCTCGCTGACCAGCGTGCCCAGCCGGGTCGCCTCACGGACGATCTTGGCGCTGAACCGGCGCACGTCGTCCGGCTCGTCCGCCGCGTCCAGCACCGCCTCGGCCAGCAGCGCCAGCGCGCCGACCGGGGTCTTCAGCTCGTGGCTGACGTTGGCCACGAAGTCCCGCCGGGTGGCCTCCAACCGGACCGCCTCGGACTCGTCGGCCGCGTCCACGACGGTGAACTGGTCGGCCAGCGGCCGGACCTCGCCGCGCACGGCGGCCGGCCCCCGGCCCTGCGACTCCAGCGGCGACAGGTCGACCTCCATCGTGCGGCCCTGCTGCCGGACGAGTTCGGCGGCCGCGCGCACCCGCGGGTCCGGCTGGTTGTTGCGTACCACACCGAGCACCACGGCCCGGGGGTTGTGCAGGACGACGTCACCCCACTCGTTGAGCACCGCCACCCCGTTGTGGGACGAGTCGACCACGCGCTGCATCAACTGCGCGATGGTCAGCACGGTGGGGGCGTCGGGCCGCGTGCGGCGGGCGGCGCGGCCGATCAGGAAGCCGACAACCGCGCCGACCAGCAGCAGGCCGGCCGACAGGGCGATCAACCCCGATACGCTCACGGCCGCATGGTAAGCAGCGGAACCCCCTGGTCACCTAGCCCGGAACGGCCAACCGTGATCCCGCTGACACCATAGCCACACGTTGTTCGACGGTTGGACCCCCTACGTTCACCTGATCGGGCGCCTTGCGCTAGATCGTCTCCAGCTCGGCCATGTCCTCTTCGGTCAGTTCGATGGCCGCCGCGGCCACGTTCTGCTCCAGATGCGCGATCGACGACGTGCCCGGGATGAGCAGCAGGTTCGGCGACCGGGCCAGCAGCCAGGCGAGCGCGATCTGGTGCGCGCCCGCGTCGTGCCGCCGCGCCACGCCGGCCAGCAGGTCGGTCTGCAGCGGCCGGAACGCACTGCCCAACGGGAAGAACGGCACATAGGCGATGCCCCGCTCCGCCGTGCTGTCGACCAGGTCCTCGTCGGCCCGCGCGGTGATGTTGAACAGGTTCTGCACCTGGGCCACCGGCGCGATCGACTGCGCCTCCGCGATCTGTTCCGCGGTGGCGTTGCTCACACCGAGATGCTTGATCAGCCCCTGCGCACGGAGCTCGGCGAGTACCTCGAACTCCTTGGCCACCGGGCCCGGCTCCGGCCCCTCAAGGCCCGGCAGGCGCAGGTTCACCAGGTCGATCGCTGCCACGCCGAGCCGGTCGAGGTTGTCGTGCACGGCCTGCCGCAGGTCGTCCGGCGCCAGGGCCGGCAGCCAGGCACCGGTGTCGTCACGCCGCGCGCCCACCTTGGTGACCAGCACCAGGTTCTCCGGATAGGGGTGCAGGGCCTGCCGGATCAGGTCGTTGACGATGTACGGGCCGTAGAAGTCGCTCGTGTCGATGTGGTTGATGCCCAGCTCAACGGCCCGACGCAGGACCGCGATGGCGTTCGCCGGGTCCGCTGGCGGTCCGAACACGCCAGGGCCTGCCAGTTGCATCGCGCCGTAGCCCATTCGATTGACCGGCAGCGTGCCGCCGAAGCTGAAGGTGCCGCCGCGCTCGGCGTTGATGTCGTTCGTCATGACCTCAGTTCAGCAACCGTGGCGGTGTCCCGCACCGTGGTGGCAACAAACTGCCAGATTGACCGGGTCGTCCGGTGGCGCGGACACTGGACCGTGATGACCAGTGCACCGACCACCCCGCCGTCCGCCACGGTGATCACCCTGCGCGGCGAACAGGAGCTGATGGCCCGTGCGGGCCACCTGTTCGCGCCCCGCGAGGAGTTCATCTGCGCGGCCAACGACCTGTCGACGTGGGCGGCGACGGGCTCGCGCGATGCGGCCGCGGCCAGAATGCGTGAGCGGATCGCGGCGGGTGTGACGGTCCGCAAGATGTACAACCCGAGCGCGCTGGCCGATCCCGCGGACGCCGGTCACCTGCTCGAGGTCGCGGCGGCAGGGGTCGACGTGCGGATCTGCCTTGCGGAACTGGCCCACGAAACGATCATCATCGACCGCCGGGTGGTGATCCTGGCCGGGCCGCCCGTGGCCGGCGTGCGTGAGTACAGCGTGGTGTTCGCGCCCGAGGTCGTCGCCGGGGTGCGGTCGCTGTTCCTGACCACCTGGCAGGCCGCCACCGAACTGGCCGAGTACCTGCCGGCCAGCCCGCCGCACCTGGACGAGCAGGGGCTGACCATTCTGCGGCTGTTGTCCGCGGGGCAGAAGGACGAGACCGCCGCCCGGTCGATGGGGTTGTCAGTGCGCACCTATCGGCGGCGGGTGGCCGAGCTGATGACGCTGCTCGGGGCCGAATCCCGTTTTCAGGCCGGCGTTCGAGCTCGCGCCCTCGGCCTGCGCTGGTAAATTCACCCCAGCCGCGAACCCAGATTCCTCGCCGCGCGGAGCCCATTCCTTCGGGGCGCCCCCCGAGATCAAGTCTAGTCGATTTTGGCGGTCTTTGTGCAGGTCAGGCGGCTGGTTGTGGATAACTGGCTGGGCTGTGGACAAGTTGGTGGCCCGGGTTGGCCACTGTGTTAGCGGCCCTGGTTGGCCACTGCGGCGATCGACTGTGCGGCCGCTGCCGGGTCCAGGTACGTGCCGCCCGGGTTGGTGGGGCGCAGGTCGTCGTCGAGGTCGTAGCGCAGGGGGACGCCGGTGGGGATGTTCAGGCCGGCGACCGCGGT
>DASXXM010000265.1:0-19095 GCA_036503065.1 Pseudonocardiaceae bacterium
CGGGCCACCGAGTCGCCGGTGGACCACAGTGCGGTGCGTTCCGGGTTGAGCCAGTACGCATGCCTTGCCGGGGCGACGATTCGGCGTAGGTCGGGCACGTTGGGGTCGCCGCCGTTGGTGCGCGCGTCGCCGAGGATCAGGACCGAGGTGCGGGGGCCGATGGCGTCGGCGCAGCGCGTGGCGAACTCGCGCAGGGCGCGGCCGTAGTCGCTGTGTCCGTCGAACGCGGTCAGCTTGGCCTCGCTGAGGATTCGGCCGCCGAGTTGTTCCGGGTCCGCCGTGCCGGTGGTGACCAGTTGAGTGATCTCGTCCATGGACTCGACGAACGCGAACACCCTGATCTTGCTGAACTGGTCGCGTAGCGCCTGCACCAGCAACATGGTGAAGTTCGCGAAACCGGCAACGGAACCGGACACGTCGCAGATCAGGACGATCTCCGGCCGGGCGGGACGCGGGCGGCGGAACACGGGCCGCATGGGGACGCCGCCGGTGGACATCGAGCGGCGCAGGGTGCGGCGGATGTCGATCCGGCCACGGGCCGCATGCCGGCGACGGGCGGCCAGCCGGGTGGCCAGTTTCCTGGACAGCGGCTGGATCGCTCGACGCAGGTCGGCCAGTTGCGCGCGGCTGGCGGACAGGAAGTCGACGCGGTCGGCGGCCGGTGCCACGGCGTGTCGGGCGATCCGGTCCCGGCCACGCAGTTCGGCGGTGCGGCGCAACGCTTCGCCGCGCACCCGGCCGCGGAACCGTTCGATGCGGCGACGGATCTCGTCGGCCGCCAACCGGTCGGTGAACTCCGTGTCACCACCACCGCGGATCGCGGCCAGCACCCGGACGAGCAAGGTCTGTGGCTGCAACCGGTCCAGGGTCTGGAACGCGGAGTAGCCACCGCCGGGTCCGGCGCCGGGGCCGTACTGGCCGAACATGTCCACGGCCAGGCCGGCGAGCTCGCGCAGCGCCCGCTGGTCGTCGGCGGCGAGTGCGGCGGCCAGTTCGTCGCGCAACTCGTCGGCATCGGAAACCGCGCCGCGGGCGCGCTCCGGAGTGCCGACGCCCAACGGGAAGTAGAGGTCGAAGACGGCGTCGAACACGGCACGTTGGCCGCCCCGTCGGACCAGCGCGGCGGCCAGGCCGGCCCGCATCCGGTCGCGGTCGGCGAGGCCCAGCACGTCCAGCACCGCGGCCGCGTCGATCGTCTCGCTCGGGCCGGCCGGAATGCCCCGGTCACGCAGCGCGCCGACGAACGCGACCAGCCGTTCCGGCACGCCGGTCATGGCAACACGGTGTCCAGGCGCAGTTGCGCGGTCGCGCGGGTCACGTCGTCCTGGTGTTTGAGGATCACGCCGAGACTGGCGCGGACGACGTCGTCGGTGAGCGTGTCGGCGCCCAGCGCGAGCAGGGTCCGGGCCCAGTCGATGGTCTCCGCAACCGACGGCGCCTTGCGCAGGTCCATGGCGCGCAACGCGCCGATCACCCGCACCAGCGACTCGGCCAGCCGGGCGTCCGTGTCCGGCACCTTGAGCCGGACGATCCGGGTTTCCAGGTCCGGGTCCGGGAAGTCGATGTGCAGGAACAGACAGCGCCGCCGCAACGCCTCGGACAGTTCGCGGGTGGCGTTGGAGGTGAGCACCACGAACGGCCTGCGGGTCGCGGTGATCGTGCCCAGTTCCGGCACGGTGACCTGGAAGTCGCCGAGCACCTCCAGCAGCAGTCCCTCGAACTCCAGGTCGGCCTTGTCGGTCTCGTCGACGAGCAGGACAACGGGGTCCGCGCTGGTTATTGCCGTCAGGAGTGGTCTGGCCAGCAGGAACTCCGGGCCGAAGATGTCGGTCTTGGCGTCCGCCCAGCTCTCGTCGCGGCCTGCCGTGATGCGCAGCAGTTGCTTGGCGTGGTTCCACTCGTAGAGCGCCCGCGCCTCGTCGACACCCTCGTAGCACTGCAACCGCACCAGACGCGCGCCGGTGGCATCGGCGACGGCCCTGGCCAGCTCGGTCTTGCCGACGCCGGCCGGGCCCTCCACCAACAGCGGCTTGCCGAGCCGATCGGCAAGAAACACCGTGGTCGCCACCTCGGCCGACGCCAGGTATCCGGTTCGCGCGAGCCGCGCGGACACCTCGTCCACCGAGGCGAACAACGACGTTCCAGTCACACCGATGATGCTACCGGCGAGTACGGCTACCGGAGCTGCTGCCGGGACGCCTTCACCGCCTTGAAGTAGGCGCTCGCGTTGGGCAGGTACGACAGCACGCACGCGACGACAGCGGCCAGCGCGCCGATGACGCTGACGGCCGTGCCGCCCCGGTTGGTGACCAGGCTCAACAGGTTGAGCGCCGCGATGATGGTCAGCACGATGCGCGCCCAGTTGCGGCCCGCCTTGAGCTTGAACGCGAACAACACGTACAGGCCGGCGATGATGATCGCGATCACCACGGCGACGCCGATCAAGAGGCTCGCCGCCGACTGCAGTTGACTGTCGGTCAGGCCGGTGGTGTTGTTGTTGCGCAGCGAGTCCAGGACGGCCTGCTTGCTGCCGAGGGAGAACAGGCCACCGATCAGCACGATGGCCGCGCCCGCGACGTACAACCAGAACGACGCGGTCACCTCGCGTGGCGGCGCGTAGGCCGGCTGCTGTTGCTGGCCGGCGCCGTAGTCGCCCGGCGGCGGCGCGGCGGGGTAGTTGGGCAACCCGGAGGAGTAGTCGGGCTGGTTGGGGTCAGATGGAGTCGTCACGATGGCAGAACATAGACGAAACACCTCACCCGCACTTCACGACTTACCCAACCGATATGAAAACCGATACCGACCGACGAACCACAAGATCGCGGCGGCGGCCGGCAGGCACGCCGCGAACACGGTCACGCCTGCCCAGCCGTAGTGGTCGTCCAGCCAGCCGGTGACTGCGGAGGACAGCGCGCCACCGACGAATACCGTGCTCATGAACACGGTGTTGACCCTGGCCCGCGCGTCGGCGCGCAGCGAGTAGATGTCCCGCTGGCTGAGCACCTGATGGCCCTGCACGGCCAGATCCAGCAGCACTCCGGCGGCAGCCAGCAGTACGACGCTCCCGGCGCCGAGATTCGCCAACACCATGGCCGCGACGCCGGCCAGGATGAACACGATCCGGCCGTTCGCGCCGTGGCCACGGTCACCCAGCCGACCTGCCAACGGTGCCATGGCCGCGCCCGCCGCGCCGACCAGGGCGAACACGCCGATCGCGGCCTGGCCGAGGTGGTGCGCGCCGATCAGTTCGTACGTGATGGCGGTCCAGAACGCCGTGAACGCGGCGAACAACAGCGCCTGGCTGGCCGCGCGGTACCGCAGCGCCGGTTCGGCCCGCGCCACGCGCGCGACCGACGCCATGAGCTGCCGGTACGTGGCCGTGTGGTCGGGCTGCCGGTCGGGTAGCACGCGGGCCAGGCTGACCGACGTGGCGACCATCAGCACCGCCGAGATGGCGTA
This sequence comes from Pseudonocardiaceae bacterium, assembly GCA_036503065.1. GTDB lineage: Bacteria > Actinomycetota > Actinomycetes > Mycobacteriales > Pseudonocardiaceae > DATEPR01. The sequence continues at coordinate 3,460 of DASXXM010000265.1, forward strand.
GATGCTGCGCCAGCCCCACTCGGCCGCCGCGAGGCTGGCGACGGTCCTGGCCAACAGGATGCCCAGCAGCAGGCCGCTCATGACCTGGCCGACGGCCCGGCCGCGCTGGTCGGCGGGCGCGAGATGGGCGGCCAGCGGGATCAGGATCTGCGCGACGACGGAGGTCACGCCGATCAGCACGGACATCGCCAGGAACAGGCCCGCGTTCGGGGACGCGGCCGCGATGCCGAGTGCGAGCGCGGTGCCGATCAGGGTGCGGGCGGTCAGCTTTCGGTTGTTCACCAGGTCGCCCAGCGGTAGCAGCAGGACGAGGCCGAGCACGTAGCCGATCTGGTTCGCGGTCACGACCGCGGCCGCGGTGCCGTGGCTGACGTGGAACGAATCGGCGATCAGCGCGAGCAGTGGCTGCGCGTAGTAGAGGTTGGCCACCGCGAGCCCACAGGCAACGGCCATGGTGACGGTGACCAGCCGGAGCCCGGTCCGCTCCCGCACAACGGTCACGACGACCTCCCCGCTCGACTATTTCCGAACTTACCGTTCAGAAATTCGCGGGCACAGGGTTGGTGACGCAACGCACCCGTCAGCCGGGTGCCAGCCCGGTCATCGCCTGTTCGACCAGCTGGTCGGCCAGCCCGTCGGACAGTGGTTCGTGGCCGAAGAACAGGCGGTGGTAGATGGGCGCGAAGAGCTGGTCGGACGCGACGCCGATGTCGATGTCCGGTCGAATCTCGCCGCGCGCCATGCCAAGGCGCAGGATCTCCGCGGTCACCGCCCGACGTGGGGCCAGCCAGCGTTCCCGGATCGCGCGCGCGATCTCCTGGTCACGCTCGGCCTGACCGACGAGGGCCCGCATCAGCGGCCCGGACGCGGTGTCCCGGAACAGCACGACCAGCGCGGTCACCTGATAGCGCAACGCGTCCGCGGTGTTCAGGCCCTCCGGCACCGTGATCGAGTCGCGCACCATGGCCAGGAACCCGTCCAGCGCCACCGCGCCGCGCGACGGCCACCACTTGTAGATGGTCGCCTTGCTGACCCCCGCGCGCTCCGCGATGGCCTCCATGGTCGCGGCGTTGACGCCGCCCGCCAGCATCAGCTCGCCCGCCGCGGCCAGGATCGCCAGCCGGGCACGTTCACTGCGCGGTCGACCCGGCCGTCGAGTGGCTGCCTCGCCGCCCATCCGATCCCTCCCAGATTTCTGATCGCGCCGTTCACTATAATCTGGCGCCATGGCGCTGCCCTACTACGAGGACGTGACACCCGGGCTCGGCGTGTTGCCGCCGAGGTCCACCGCCGTCTCCGACGCGGCGGCCATGACGCTGGACGGCGAATGGCGCTTCCGGCTGTACCCCGACGGGGCAGGCGCCGGTTCACCAGACGTCGACGACGCCGACTGGGACTTGCTGCCGGTGCCCGCGCACTGGCAGTTGCACGGCCACGGCTCCCCCGCGTACACGAACGTCGCCTACCCGTTCCCGGTCGACCCGCCGCACGTGCCGGACGAGAACCCGACCGGCGAGTACCGCCGCGACTTCACCCTGCCGGCGGACTGGCCTGCCGGTGACGCGGTGCTGCGCTTCGACGGTGTCGACTCGTGTTTCCGGGTCTGGCTCAACGGCACCGAACTCGGGCACGCCAAGGGCAGCAGGCTGCCGGCGGAGTTCGCGGTCGGCCCGGTGTTGCGGCCGGGGCGCAACGTGCTGGCCGTGCGGGTGCACCAGTGGTCAGCGGGCAGCTACCTCGAGGACCAGGACATGTGGTGGCTGTCCGGGATCTTCCGTGGGGTCACGCTGTTGGCGCGGCCCGCGGACGGGCTGCCGGACTTCTTCGTCCAGGCGGACTACGACCAAGAGACCGGTGCCGGCACGCTGTCCGTGCGGACCGACCGGCCGGCCCTGCTGAGCATTCCGGACCTGGGCCTGATCGACGTGCCGGCGCCCGGGGAGTATCGGATCGAGTCGGTATCGCCGTGGTCGGCGGAGGTGCCGACGCTCTACCGGGGCACGCTGGCCACGGCAGGCGAGCGGGTCCAGCTCACGATCGGGTTCCGGACCGTGGCGGTGGTGGACGGCGTGCTGACCGTGAACGGCCGCCCGGTGCTGCTGCGCGGCGTGAACCGGCACGAATGGCATCCGGAGCACGGCAGGGCGGTGCCGCCCGAGACCATGCTGGCCGACGTGCTGCTGATGAAGCGGCACAACATCAACGCGGTCCGCACCAGCCACTACCCGCCGCACCCGCACTTCCTCGACCTGTGCGACGAATACGGGCTGTGGGTCGTGGACGAGTGCGACCTGGAGACGCACGGCTTCCAGTTCGTCGAGTGGCGCGGCAACCCCGGCGACGACCCGGCCTGGTCGGACGCGCTGACCGACCGCATGCGGCGGATGGTGGAGCGGGACAAGAACCACCCGTCGGTGATCATGTGGTCGCTGGGCAACGAGTCCCACACCGGCCGCAACCTGGCCGCGATGGCCGACTGGACCCACCAGCGGGACCCGGGCCGACCGGTGCACTACGAGGGCGACCAGAACTGCGCCTACACCGACGTCTACAGCAGGATGTACGCCCCGCACGCCGACGTGGACGCGATCGGCCGACACGCGGAACCGCCCACGGACGACCCGGCCGACGACGCGCACCGCCGTTCGCTGCCGTTCGTGCTGTGCGAGTACGCGCACGCCATGGGCAACGGACCGGGCGGCCTGACCGAGTACCAGGAACTGTTCGAGCGGTATCCGCGCTGCGCGGGCGGTTTCGTGTGGGAGTGGATCGACCACGGCATCCCCCGCACGGCGTCGGACGGCAGCCGCTACTACGCCTACGGCGGCGACTTCGGTGAGCCGCTGCACGACGGCAACTTCATCGCCGACGGCCTGGTGTTCCCCGACCGCACGCCCAGCCCCGGTCTGGTGGAGTACGGCAAGGTCATCGAGCCGATCCGAATCGAGCCGACGGCCGACAACGTGCGGATCACCAACCGGTACGACTTCGCCGACACCGGACACCTGGCGTTCGAGTGGTCGGTGCAGCGCGAGGGCGTGCCGGTCGCCGAGGGACCGCTGGACGTGCCGCTGCTGGCCGCCGGATCGTCCGCCTTGGTCCCGTTGGGTCCGTTCCCGGTCGACGGCGAAACGTGGCTGACGGTACGGGCGGTGCTCGCGTCGGACACCGCGTGGGGCGACGCCGGGCACGAGGTGGCATGGGGCCAGGCCCCGATCGCCGTGCCGGTCGGCGCCTTTCCCTCCGCGCGCACCGACATCCGGCTCGGGCCGGGCGTGTTCGACGAACGCGGCAGGCTCACCGCGATCGGCGACATCGAGGTCGACGGCCCACGGCTGGACGTGTGGCGAGCACCCACCGACAACGACTCGGGCCACGACGGCTATCCGGTGGCGGCGGTATGGCGGGGCCTTGGCCTGCACCGCCTGCGGCACCGGGTGGTGTCCGTGGTGGCGGACGCCGGCCTCACCGTGACCACCCGGGTCGGGCCGGCCGCCATGGATCTGGCGTTCGACGCGGTGTACCGATGGGTGGCCGAGGACGATCGGCTGGGGCTGACGGTGGACGTCCGGCCGATCGGTGCCTGGCCGGGCGTGCTACCGAGAGTGGGCGTCCGGATGGCGATCCCCGCCGAGCTGGCCCGGATCACCTGGTTCGGCGCGGGCCCCGGCGAGTCCTATCCGGACAGTCACAGGGCGGCAAGAATCGGCCGCCACACGCTGAATGTGGACGAATGGCAGACGCCCTACGTGTTTCCGCAGGAAAACGGCCATCGGGCCGATGTACGATGGGCACTGTTGACTGCCAACAGTGGCACCGGCATACGAATAGCCGGCTATCCGATATTCGGCCTCACCGCCCGCCGATGGACGAGCGAGGACCTGGACGCGGCCCGCCACACGAACGAATTGCGGCCGACCGACCGGATCTGGCTGAACCTGGACGCGGCCCAGCAAGGGCTTGGTTCCGCGTCGTGCGGCCCCGGTGTACTGCGGGAACACGAGCTGCACCCGGCCGCGGTCACCCTGCGGCTGGTGCTGTCCCAAATCTGACAACCGACGACAACGGAAGCCACTCGGCCCCATACGAAATGTTCCTCGACGGTAACCGGATGAGGGGGATTGACTCGGCGGTCGGGTACTGCCACGGTCGTCCCCACGTCGACACTCCCCTCTCCCGACGTGCCAGGGTGATTAGACATGCGCCCCAGGTGGCGTTTGGCCATGCTCTGCCTTACCGGCGTTCTGGTGGCGACCGGTATCGCGCTACTGGCCGGCCATCGTCCGGTATCGGTGTCGGCGGCGGTCACGTCGGAGCCGGCGGGTACCGGTGTGGCACCCAACCAGCTTGCCCAGCAGACCACCGACGGGGCGACGGCGACCTGGGTGGCGGCCGAGAACCAGTTGCCGGGCAGTCGGAACTGGCGGATCGCCGGTGCGCCGGCAACCGGTGTCATCCAGGGTTTCGCAGATGAGACGTACGCGAAGGCCGGCCAGTCCGTGAACCTGTACGTGTCCACATCGGCCGCGGGCTTCCGGGTCGAGGCGTATCGGATCGGCTACTACAACGGGCTCGGTGGCCGGCTGGTGTGGGCGTCCCCCGGCTACGCGGGCCAGCAGCAGCCCGCCTGTCCGCTGACGGCCGGCGTCAACATGGTGGCCTGCGACAACTGGAGCCCGTCGCTCACCGTGCACATCACGCAGGCGTTCGTGCAGGGTGACTATCTGCTCAAGCTCATCGGCAGCGACAACGAGCAGAGCTACGTGCCGCTGACCGTGTGGGACGAGAACAGCCAGGCCGCCTACCTGGTCAAGAACGACGTGTTCACCTGGCAGGCATGGAACACCTACGGCGGCTACAGCTTCTACCAGGGCGTCGGCACCTGTCCCGCCAATATCAACCCGCCGTGCGCGCGGGCGAGGGTGCTCAGCTACGACCGGCCCTACGACTACGGCCAGGGCGCCGCCGACTTCCTGACGCTGGAGGCCCCACTGGTCCGGTTCGTGGAGCAACACGGACTCGACGTCACGTACGTGAACGACATGACGGTGCAGGAGAACCCGGGAATCCTGGCCAACCACCGGGCCCTGCTCTCCCCCGGCCGCGACGAGTCATGGTCACTGGCCGAACGGAACGCGGTGACGAAGGCCAACGGCGCCGGCCTGAATCTGGCGTTCTTCGGCGCCGCCGCGATCGTCGGCCACGTCCGGACGCAGGACTCGCCACTGGGCCCGGACCGGCAACTGATCGACTACCGAGACCCGGCCGCCGACCCGGCCAACGGCCACGGCGACCCACGCGACGTGACCGGCAACCGATGGACCTCCCCACCGGCAAGCTGGCCCGGCTCGACGTTGATCGGCGAAACCTTCAACGGCACGATGAACGGCGGTGTGCGCGCACCACTGGCCGTCGCCGACCCGGGAGCGTGGATCTTCACCGGCACCGGCCTGGCAGGCGGGTCCATCGTGGCGGACGTGATCGGGTCCGATGTGGACAGCCTGGAGACGATCCCGCCGCATCCCGACAGCGTGCAGGTGCTGGCACATTCACCGCTGTCGGTCGGCGACGGACGGCCGGAGAGTCACGCCGGGCCCACCTTCTTCTCGGACATGACCTACTACACCGACCCGACGAGCCACGCCGGGGTGTGGGACAGCGGTACCGAGAACTGGATTCCCGCGCTCAACGACTGCACCGGGTCCGGACCGTGTCCGGCCGGCGTGGTGGGGACCATGACCGGGAACGTGCTGCGGTTGTTCGGACTGGGTGCGGCCGGCCGGACCCAGCCTTCCCAGGCGAACTGGCGGGACTTCTATCCAAGCGGCTGATCGTCGCGCCGACGGCTTCCGTGACTACGCCCCAAAAGGCTGCGACTTTCGCCGGCCTCGCCCAAGCCCACTCAGAGGCAGGCCCCCCACTCAGAGGCAGCCCCCACCACTCCACGGGGGACGTCCCATTTCTCAATCTACTCTTGTCAAGCCCCAAACGGGGTAATCGGCAGGAGGCTGTGGATAACCACCCAAGCTGTGGGCAAGCGACTTGACAGGGATCAACCAACCTGGAAGCCGAGCGACTCGGCGATGACCACCGCCTGCCCGGGACCGATGAACGCCCCCGTCAGTTCGGCATTGAGTGGATCAAGGGCGGACAGGTCGCTGCCGCGCAGGTCCGCGGCTCGGATGTCGATCTTGTCCAGTTGTCCGCCGGACAGGTCGCAGTCGGCGAAGGTGGCGCCGCCGCAGTTGGCGGCGGTCAGGTCGGCCTCGCGCAGCCGGACCGCCTGGAACGTCGTGCCGCGCAGGTCCGCGCCGGGCAGCGCGACGAACGACCAGTCGCCGCCCAGCACCTTCATCGGCCGCAGAGTGCACTCCTTGAAGGCGCTGCCCACCAGTTTGCAGCCGGTGAACTCGCTGTCGAAGAAGTTGCAGCGGGTGAACGTGCAGGCCAGGAACGCCGAGTCGGTGTGGTGGGACACGTTGAACCTGACGTTGCCGAACAGGCAGTCCTGGAACACCGTGTTCCGGGTGGTCGCCTCGGTCAGGTCGACCTCGTGGAACGCGCACCTCGTGTAGGTGAGCCCGACCAACTCCTCGGCGTACCGGTCGTCGCCGCGGAAGGTCCGGTCCTCGATGTCCACCATGGACCGAAGATTAGCGGGCCCGCCACGGCCAGTCGCCGGGGTCGCGGTAGCCGCCCGCCACGCCGAACGCGGCCACCATGGCGGGCCGGTCCGCGCCAACGGCCAGCAGGCGGCGCAGCAGCAGGCGGGACTTGTACGGATCGAGGTAGCCCGCCGCGATCAGGCCCCTGCCCAGCAGGTCCCATTCGGAGCCCGGGAAACCATAGGTGGCGGTCAGCGTCGTGCCGGCGCCGGTTCTGGACGCCAGGATCACCGGGAGCCGCTCGGCCAGCGACACGATGCGGTCGACGAGACCGAACGGCACGTGGCCTGCGCCATAGCCGGCGATCACCAGGCCGTCCACCCGGTCGGCCAGCAACGACAGCACGTCACCGTCGTCGTCAAGGGCCAGGGTGACCAGACCTACCTTGGCGGGCCGGTCGCCGGGCGGGACGACGGTGCGGTGGTCGAGTCGGCTGAACAGCGTCAGCCGACCCTCCGCGACATAGCCGAGCGGGCCGCCATTGGGTGAGCGGAACGTGCCGATGCTGGTCGCGTGCGTCTTGCGGACGCGCCGGGCGGCGTGGACCTCGTCCGCGAACACCACGAGGCAGCCGAGATCCCGAGCCAGCGGACTGGCCGCGACTCCGATCGCGGCCAGCAGGTTGGCCGGGCCGTCCGCGCCGGCCATGGTCGGGTTGCGCATGGCGCCGGTGACCACGATCGGCGCCGCACCGGCGTAGCCGATGTCGAGCAGGTAGGCGGATTCCTCGATGGTGTCGGTGCCCTGCGTGATGACGACGCCGTCCGTGCCGCCCGCCACCCCGACCTCGATCTCCCTGGCGAGCAGATCGAGGTCGGCGAGCGACACGGACGCTCCCGGCACCTGCCGGAAGTCCACGACGTCCACCGAGATACCGGTCTCGGCAAGGCCGGGCACGGCGGCCAGCAGTTGGTCCGGCGTCAGTGCCGGTGCCACACCGACACCGGCCCTGGCCGCCATCGCGATCGTCCCGCCGAGCCCGAACAACACCACGCGGTGACTCACGTCAGTCCCCCGGTCAGCATCGAAATCCCGTCCCGACAGCCTAACCGATCCGTGAGTCCGAAAAGGACGACTCAGTAGCCGCCACCACCGCCGCCGGCCGCGGGGGGCGCGGCCGCCGCGGCGGCCTTGGCGCCGCTCGGGGTCACCGCGAACCACACACCACCCTTGTCCTGACCGGTCACGTCACCGGCGGCGGAGTCGCCCGCGAACTCGTACAGGGGCCAGCCGGCCAGGGTGAGCTGCTTGGTGCCGTCGGGGCGCGTGATGCTGCCCACCAGCGACTGGCTGATGCCCTTCACGGTGGGGGTGCCGCTGCCGGCCGGCACGGGCGGCCAGTTCGTCGCGCAGGTGCCGGTGCAGGAGGACGTCGGCGAGTTCTGGGTGTCCTTCGTGTACAGGTAGACCGTGCGGCCCTTGCTGTCGGCCACAATCGTGCCGAGGGTGCCGGAACTCGTCGTCGAGAGCGCCGCCGTAGTGGCCGTACCGCCGCCCTGGGCGCTGGTCGCAGGCGCGCCACCGCCGCTACCGCTGCCGTAGAGGCTACCGCTGCTGTTACTGCCGCACGCGGCAAGCGCGATCACCGCCGCGGCGCCCGATGCCGCCAGGAACAGGTACTGCGCTCGCTTCATTCTGCTCTCCTCCGTACCCGTGCATCTCCCGGTTGCTCATGTCAACCGGCACTCTCGTGATACGTCCGAATGAACGAACGGGATCATGATCATTTACGCGGCGTCACCGAATACGTGTGCTCCGTCACCGGATATCATTCGTGACCGTGTCCGGCGCCGACGTGGCCCAGGAGGCTCCCGCGTTCGCCCAGCGGCCCGAGCCCGAACCGGTGTCCGGCAGTGCGCTGGCCGGGCGCGTCCTGGCGATCGCGTCGCTGTTGCCGGCGTTGTTGGCCACCGCCTGGGTGGTGGCCGCGTTTCCGCTCGCTGCCCTCGGCTGGTTCCGGCCTGCGATCGCGGTGCCGCTGTTCGTGGTGGTCGCGGCCGTCCTGGTGCCGTTGGGGTTCAGCCTGGTCCGGCGGTCCGCGAGCGCGCCGTGGTGGTCGGTGGCGGCGACCGGCCTGGTCGCGGTCGGGTTCACGGTGTTCGCCGCGCTGAGCCACAGCGAGCACACCATCCCCCGGCGCGACGCCGGGTCGTACGCGCAGATCGGGTACTGGCTCGCGCAGCACGGCGGCCCGTTCTACCAGGTGCCGCTGGCCGCGTTCGGGCCGTCGCCCGGGGTGATCGGCTTCGGCAGTCCGGCCTTCTACCAGCACGGCGCCACCGTCGTGCCGCAGTTCATGACGGGCTGGCCGACGCTGCTGGCCGGGGCCGACTGGGTGGGCGGCTGGACCGGACTGCTGTTGCTGCCCACGGTGGTCGGCGGCGGCGCGATCCTGGCCGTCGCCGGGCTGGCGGCCCGGCTGGTCGGGCCGCGGTGGGCGCCGCTGGCCGCGCTGCTCACGGCCGCCGCGTGGCCGGTGCTGCGGGTCACCCAGGAAACACTGTCCGAGCCGTTGGCCCTGTTGACGCTGGCCACCGGTACCTGTCTGCTGGTTGATCTCGTGGTGGTCCGGCACGCGGGCGACGAACTGCGGGGCCGGATCAACCGGCACGCGTTCGCGGCCGGCCTGCTGTTGACCGCGGGCGAGCTGGTGCGGCTCGACTTCGGCGTCGATTTCGCTTTCGTGCTACCGATTCTGGGCTGGTTCTGGCTCACGCGGCGGCCCGGGGTGCTGGCCTTCGGTGCCGGGTCGGTGCTCGGCGGGGCGCTCGGCGTGCTGGACGGCGCGTTCGTGACCAGGACGTACGTGCACGTCAACTGGGCTTCGGTCGAGCTGATGCTGAGCCTGCTCGGCGCGGCGGCGATCGCCGTTGTGGTGGCCGTCGTGCTGCTGCGTCGGCGCTCGCCGCGGGAACTGCGCTGGTGGCGGCCGGTGCCGGTGATCGGTGCCGCGCTGGTGGCGCTGGGCGGGATCGCGTTGTTCGTGCGGCCGTGGGTGTCGACCGACCACTCGACCACCGATCCCGGCGTGGCCGACTACGTGGAGACCATGCAACGTGCGCTGAACCTGCCGGTGGACGGCAGCCGGGGCTACGCAGAGGCGAGCCTGCACTGGGTCGCGTGGTACGTCGGGTGGCCGCTGTTGATCGCCGCGTTCGCGGCCGCCGGCTACCTCACATGGCGGGTGCTGCACGGCCGTGCGCTGCGGTGGTTGCCGATTCTGTTGGTGTATCTGTGTTCGTCGGTGCTGGTGCTGCTGCGGCCGGGGATCACGCCGGACCATCCGTGGGCGGATCGGCGGCTGGTGGTCGAGGTGTTGCCGTGCGTGATCCTGCTTGCCACGTGGGCGGTGGCGGCCTTCGCGCGCTTCGCGGTTCGTCGTCGGGTGCCGTGGCTGGTGGCGGTGCTGGTCGCGGCGTTCCTGGTGCCGGAAGGTTTCGCGTTGACGCCGGTTGCCGTGCAGCGGACCGAGCAGGGCGAGTTGGCGGCCAGTGACACCGTGTGTCGGCTGTTGCGACCGAACGACACCGTGATCCTGATCGACCAGCTGTGGATGCCCGTCATCCGGGCACAGTGCGGGCTGCCGGTGGCACAGTTGGTGGTGCCCTCACCGGTCGCGGTCGAGCAGGTGGCGGACAGCATCCGAGCGGCCGGGCGGACGCCGGTGATCGCCGGGTCGCAACTGGACAGTCCGGAGCCGCTCGGCCTGATCACCACCGCGGTGGTGGACCTGGACAGCCGGCAGGACCAGCAACAGCTCGTCAACCGGCCGGACGGCACCGACCCGCTGTTCCTCGAGTTCTGGATGGCCAGGGTCTGAGCGGCTCGGGTGTCCGGCTATTCTTGGCGGCGTCTTAGCCAGGATGGGAGTCGTATGCTCGTCGACCCGAAGAAGTCCTCGTTCTCGCCCAGCAGCCTCGCCTTCCAGCTCAACGCCGGTGGCGACGACTCCGCACCGCCGCACGTGACGATCGTGCTGCCCTGCTACAACGAGGAAGACCACGTCCGGCAGGAGATCGAGCGGATCTGCGCCGCGATGGACGCGTCAGGCTACGGCTACGAACTGCTCGCGGTCGACGACGCATCCACCGACGGCACGCTGGACGTGCTGCAGAAGGCGGAACTGGACTTCCCCCGGCTCAAGGTGGTGCCGTTCCGGCGCAACAGCGGCTCGGGCACGGTCCGCCGGATCGGGTCGCAGATCGCCCGCGGCGAGATCGTCGTGTGGACCGACGCGGACCTGACCTACCCGAACGAGCGCATCCCGGAACTGGTCCGAATGCTGGACGAGGACCCGGCGATCGACCAGGTCGTCGGCGCGCGCACGACCGAGGAGGGCACCTACAAGTTCCTCCGGGTGCCGGCGAAATGGCTGATCCGCAAGATCGCGGAATGGCTGACCGAGGAGAAGATCCCGGACCTGAACTCGGGCCTGCGGGCGTTCCGCAAGGACGTCGCCGCGCCCTACCTGCGGTTGCTGCCGGCCGGTTTCTCGTGCGTCACCACGATCACCGTGGCGTTCCTGTCCAACCAGCACGACATCCTGTACGTGCCGATCGACTACGCGAAGCGCGCCGGCACGTCGAAGTTCAAGTTCGTGAAGGACGGCTACCGCTACATCCTGCAGGTGCTGCGGATGGTGATGTATTTCAACCCGCTCAAGGCGTTGATGCCGCTTGCGTTGACGCTGCTGACGATCGGGGTCGTCAAGGGCGTCGTGGACATCGCGATCCACCCGGTCCGGTTGGCCACCAACACGGTGCTGGTCTTCCTGACCGGGTTGATCATCGGTTCGCTCGCACTGCTGGCCGACCTGATCGTCCGCTCCCGCCCCGACTAGGAGCCGGCGGGCGAGGCGCAGGGGCTCACGTACCTACAGGTGGAGCTACAGTCATGCCCTGTGACGGGCGAGAACGACCAGACCGAGCCAACCCGGTGGAAGATCCACGACGAGTGGCTGGTTGACGACAGCCGCCGCCTGGACCTGCGGATCGCGCACGTCGAACTGCCCGACGGCGTTCACTTCGAGCAGTACGTGCTACGGATGCCGAAGGCCGCTATGACGGTGGTCCTGGATGACGCGGGCGAGCGAGTGCTGTTGATCTGGCGGCACCGATTCGTGCCCGACCGTTGGACCTGGGAGCTGCCGGGCGGTTACGTCGATTCCAACGAGGATCCAGCGATCACGGCGGCTCGAGAAGTCGAGGAGGAGACCGGCTGGCGGCCGCGTTCCATCCGGCCGTTGGCTGCGTTCCAGCCGATCACCGGCACGGCCGACTTCGAGAACCTGATCTACCTGGCCGAAGGCGCTGAGGACACCGGCAAGGCCGCCGATATCAACGAGGCCGCCCGCGTGGAGTGGATCGCGCTGGACACGATCCGGGAGCGCTTGGCCAACGGCGAGATCATCGGCGCCGCAGCACAGATCGGCCTACTGCACATCTTGACCTTCCTCAAGCCCTAACCCCGCTTGACCGGTATGCCAACGGCCGCCATCTGGTCATACAAGGTCCGCACTCGACCGTCGGCGCGGTAGGGCGCCAGCCGTCGGGCCACGTCCACCAAATATGCCGTGACTCGAACGGACTGCACACCGCTCGCCAACGCAACCGCACGCGAGCCTGTCTCACACGCTTCCTCGATCCGCCGTTGGTCGGCCAGCACGGATGACAACAACGCCAAGTTGAACAGCCGGCCACGGTCGTAGCCCTCGCTCATCTCCAGCGATCGACGGGCGTACCGCTCGGCTTCGACCGGCCGGTCGAGATCCCGAAAGCAGTGGGCGAACTTCGCCGCCAAATACGCCCTGTCGAAATAGCCAAGCCATTCGGGCCGGTCGCGGTTCTCACCTGCCGAAAAGGCTCGTTCCGCCTCGCCGAGCGCCGCCACACAACCACGCGTATCCCTCAGCAGCGCCAACCCGTGAGCCTCCATGACCGCCGATTCGGCCACCAGCGCCGGGACACAGGTCCGCATCGCGTTGTTCTTCGCCGCCCGCGCCAGATCGGTGGCCACCAACGGTTCCCGGTAGAACGCAGCATGGTGACTCATCCCGGCAAGCATCTCGGCCGTCAGAGCGTCGTCGCCAACCTCCTGGCACAACCGCAGCGACTGCCGCAGGTGCCGCCGCCCTGCGTCGGAGTCCCCCATGTCATAGGCCATCCAGCCGGCCAGTTGCCCTAGCTCAGCCACCGCGCCGGCCAGTTCTCGTCTTACCTCGTGGCGGTATCGACCCTCACGGAGCAACGGGACGACGTTGGTCGAGAGGTAGCCGGCCACCATCGAGCGAGCATGTCCACCACCGTACCGGTTGTCGAGTTTGCGGAACGCCACCGTGATCTCACGGACCGACGTCACGTCGCCGTGCTCGACCCGGGTGCTCTGACCCCGGACTGCCGAGGTGCCGAACCAACCGAACGAGCTGGCGACCAGCGCTGTCTGTCTGGCCGACACCACGCGCTCCGGCAGCCTGAACCACAGCAGACGCTCGGGGATGCTCAGCTCCCGGGCCCACTCGACCAGCTTGTTCAAGTCGTGCGCCGGTTCGGCGTCCCGCTCCAGCCGACTGACCTGCCCTTGCGTCAGGTCCAGCCACCGGCCAACCCGCGCCTGCGTGAGAACAGGCCGGTGCTCATGGCGGTAGGCGTACAGCACCTGGCCAAAATGCCTGCTACGCAACGCTTCCCGCAACGCGGACTGATCCCAGAACTCTGCCGGCTTCTCTTCGGGGCCGAGGTTCTCAGAAGCGCTACGCGCGCAGGGACCGCACCGGTTGGCCCTGTTGTCTCTGGCCAATCGGTTACCGCAGTTGGCACACCGTCGAACGTCCGCCGCTATCCCCTCCATGTTGCCGGCCCGACACGCAGTGTATCCGGTTGAACACCGCATGACCTGCGACTATGCGCGGATTGGATATTTCAACCACCACCGTCGTTTGTTCGCCGCTCTCATCGGCCGATCGTTCATCTACAGCCGATGAAGGAGACCACGTGACAACGGTAGGAACTCCTCGACACAAGTGCGAGGTGGCGATTATCCGCCAGCACACGCCGGTCGAGACCTGGATTGACAGCGACGCCGAACTGCTGTGTATGCAGATCATCGGCGATCACTCGGTAGTGGTGCTGGGCCTGACGTCGACCGGCGCGGACATGCTCGCGCGACAGATCCTGGCAGGCAGGGACGACCTGAACGCAGCCCGCCAATCGCCCGAGACCGCTGGGGCAGGTGGACAGTGACTGTCTCAGTTCCAGCGGTTCGGCCGGTGCACACTGTGGGTAATGGCGGCGTCGTCCCGTACGTCGCCGAGTGGAGCATCGAGAGGCCCCTGCCTACCGAGCTCGTGCAACATGGGGCGATCGGTATCGGCTACGCCGACGAGATGTCCACCGACCGGGATCGGGACGGCGTGCTCTGGACGCGCATGATGTCGCAGCCCGGCCGAGGCAAGCCACTCTATTGGAAACTTCATCCGTTGCGGCAGCGTCGCGCCATGCGGCGGCTGCTATGTCAGGTCTGCGCCGGACCGACCGAGTACACCGGTCAGGGACACCTGTGGTTGTTGGTGGACCAGCCAAAGAAATGGCCCGACTGGCCTGAGGATGTGGTCAACCCGTTCCCACCGGTCTGTCTGCGATGTGCTCGGCAGAGTGTGCGCCTGTGCCCACCACTGCGGAGAGGCTTTGTCGCGGTACGAGCGCATTCAACCCCACACGGCGTCATCGGTATCCTTTTCCGAGAAGGAATTTCAGTCCCTGTCGTCTCCGAGAACGACGACGGTGCCGCGATCGCCTACACAGATCCTGCGATCCGGTGGACGCAGGCCATACAACTAACTCGCACTTTGCACGGCAGCGTTATCGTTGATCTTGATCGTCTCGTTCTATGATGGAGCAGCGGCCGGCGCAACCAGAAGTGCCGAGGTTCCTCGCGCGCTTTCTGGCCTTGCGGGACGAGGTCATGCGGGCGGAATCGGGGCCGGTGGCAGCCCAGAGATTCGATGAGTTCGCGGTTCAGTTGGACGGACTCGCGCGATTGCTTGCCGAGACAGCAGATCTGTCCCGGCAGGCAGCGGGCAAGTTGCGCGCCGAGAACATCTCAGAATCGATCTGCCGCGAGGAATCCTGATCAGCACGGAGTCGCGTAACGAATACCAAAACGGGCGTCGATAAACCGGACCTGAACAGTTCCTAGTTCAGCCGGGCGCGCACGACGAGACCGGGGCCGGTGGTCGGGAAAGCACGCTGTGCCAAGCGGAACGGCGCGGTGGCCCAACGGGTGGCCGCGCCACGCAGGCTGCCCGACGGTTGCAGCAGCCGGCCAGAGCCCGCGGTTCGCTCGGCCGCCGACGTGTTGGCCACGGCGGCAAGGCGGCGCTTGCCGATCCGGTTGCGGCCGGCCTCCAGGACGTAGCCGAGCGGCATGCCGTAGAGCCGTAGCTCGACATCGCCGAAGCCGGTGCTGTTCAGCAATGCGGTCATGGCGGGTGGGTCGTAGCGGCGGTAGTGGCCGACCAGTTCGTCGGCCGGGCCGAAGCGGTGTTGGTGTGCCGGCACGGACAGCAGTAGCCAACCGCCGGGGCGCAGCCGGGTGGCCCAGTCGCGCAGCGCGGCCGTGTCGTCCTCGATGTGTTCCAGTACCTCGAAGGCGCAGACCAGGTCGAAGCGTTCGTCGCCCAGCTCGCCGACCGGGATGTTGCGTACCTCGCCCCGGTTGATCAGCGCCATTCGCTGTTGTGCCACGCGGTAGGACGACTCGTCCGGTTCGACGCCGACGTACTCGTACCGCTGGGCCAGTCGCGCGCCGAGGGCACCCTGGCCGCAGCCGACCTCCAGCACGTCCGTGACATCCGGTGGCAGCAGTTGCTCGACGACGTCGTAGCGCAGCCAGGCGTTCGGGGTCAGCGGAGCGACCGCGTCAAGATCCATCAGGTGTTCACCTTCGTGACGATGAGGGCCAGCAACGGGCCGAC
>DASXXM010000266.1:0-11661 GCA_036503065.1 Pseudonocardiaceae bacterium
CCGCCGCGCGCGACTGCCGGCCCCCGCTCACCACGGTCCGCCAACCGGTCGAGAACATGGCCGCCGAGATGGCCCGCATGCTGCTCGACCGCATCGAGCGGCCCGACCAGCCGCCGGCATCGGTGATCTTCGAGCCGTCGCTGGTGGCGCGCGAATCCGCCTAACGTTCCACGATCGTGACGGAACCGCGCGGTAGCACGTCACCCGCGCTGGGCCCCACCAGCACGTCGAAGGTGCCCTGCTCGACGCGCCAGTCACCGTTGGCCCAGTGCGAGACCGCGCGAGGCCCGATGACGACGGCGGCCCGCACCGTCTCCCCCGGCGCCGCCGTGACGGCCGCGTAGCCGGCCAGCCAGCGCACCGGACGCTCGACACAGGTTTCCTGGCGCGACAGGTAGACCTGGACCACCTCACGGCCGGGTCGGACACCGGTGTTGCGCACCTCGACGTACACGGTGAACGGGCGGCCCGCCAGTGCGAGCGCGGGAACCGTGGCGTGCTCGTAGGACCAGGTGGTGTAGCCGAGGCCGTGGCCGAACCAGTACGCGGGCTCGACGCCGGACCGAAGCCACGCCCGGTGGCCGACGTGCACGCCTTCCGC
This sequence comes from Pseudonocardiaceae bacterium, assembly GCA_036503065.1. Classification (GTDB taxonomy): domain Bacteria; phylum Actinomycetota; class Actinomycetes; order Mycobacteriales; family Pseudonocardiaceae; genus DATEPR01. The sequence goes on from DASXXM010000266.1 coordinate 602, forward strand.
GTAGTCCAGCACGCCGCGCACCGGCGTCGTGTCCAGGACCGGCACGTCCGCCATGGCCGCGGGCCACGTGGTGGGCAGCCGGCCGCCGGGTTCCGCGCTGCCGAACAACACGTCGGCAAGGGCCGCGCCCGCGGCCTGGCCGCCGAACCAGCTCAGCAGGACCGCCGGCACGTCGTGCCGCCACGGCAACAGGACCGGGCCGCCGGAGTTGACGACGACCACGGTGCGCGGGTTGACCGCGGCCACGGCCCGGACCAGTTCGTCCTGGGCACCGGGCAGGTCCAGCGTGGTCCGGTCGAAGCCCTCGCTCTCGAATTCGGCCGTCGTGCCGACCACGACGACGGCGATGTCGCTGCCGGCGGCCAGCGCGGTCGCGGCGGCCAACTCGGCGGCCGGTTCGCGCCGGTCCGGCTCGGCGGCGAGGCCGATGACCCAGCCGGTGTCCGGCGTCAACCACCGGCGCAGCACCAGTTCCACCTCGACGTCGGCGTCGAGGTGGACGGTCCGCAGCCGGGACGGCGGCGCGACGTTCACCACGGCCGGGTCGTCGGACCCGGCCGGGATCGTCTCGTCGAACACCGTCGCGCCCGCCACGGTCAGTGCCAGCCGACCGATGCCGGTCAGCCCGAAGCGCCAGCTGCCGCCGGCGGCCGGCCGCAGCAGGGCGCGCAGTTCCAGCACGGCTGCACCGGTCAGGTCGGCGCACGCCGGTTCGAGGATTCGGCCGGTCAGGCGGTGTTCCGCGCACAGTTCGACGCCGTCGGCGTCGAGTACGCGCAAGCGCACGCCGGGTGCGCCGGAGAGCGGATCGCGGGCGGTGGTCAACGGTGCCGGCCATTCGGTGAGGTAGACGCCCGCCGTGTGCACGACGGTGCCCCGGCCCGCCAGCGCCGCGCGGATGCCGTCCAGCGGCGAGACCACCTCGGCCGGATAGACACCGGCGCTGCCGCCGCCCTGGATGCGGGTCGCCGCCGCATTGGGCCCGAGCACCGCGACCGTGAGACCGTCCGGCAGCAGGGGCAGCAGGCTGTTCTCATTGCGCAGCAACACGATTCCGGCCGCTGCGGCGGCTCGCAGCAGTGGCCGGTGGTCTACTGTGGACGGCGCGGGCCCGGTGTCCCGCAGTGCGCCGACTCGTTCGGCGAGCAGCAGCAGGCGGCGCACCTTGTCGTCGATCGCCGACTCGGCCACCTCGCCGGACTCGACGGCCGCGACCAGCCGCTCGCCCCACGGGCTGTCCGGCCCCGGCATGGCGAGGTCCTGGGCAGCCCGCGCCGACTCGACGGTGGAGCGCAGGGCGCCCCAGTCGGACACCACCAGCCCGTCGAACCCCCACCGGCCCTTGAGCGGCTCGGCCAGCAGCGGGTTCTCGGTCATCGTGTGGTCGCCGACGGCGTTGTAGGCGGACATCACCACCCACACGCCCTCTGCGACGGCCAGTTCGAACGGCGCCAGGTAGACCTCGTGCAGGGCAGATTCGGCCACCCGCACCGACAGGCGCAGCCGGTCGGTCTCGGATTCGTTGGCCACGTAGTGTTTCGCGGTCGCCGCCACCCCGCCGGACTGCACGCCGCGAACGTAGGCGGCGCCGATCCGCGCGGTCAGCAACGGGTCCTCCGAGAACGACTCGAAGTGGCGTCCGGCCAGCGGCGACCGGTGCGGGTTCAGCATCGGCGCCAGCAGCACGTCGACGTGCTTGCGGCGCGCCTCCGCGGCGAGCACCGCGCCGAGGCGGGTGACGAGGTCCTCGTCGAAGGTCGCGGCGAGCGCGGTCGGGGACGGCAGCGCCAGCGACGTGTCCCGTTCGTCCCAGTGCTCGCCGCGCACGCCGACCGGGCCGTCCGAGAACAACATGGCACGCAGGCCGATGGCGGGCTCGGCGTGGGTCCGCCACGGCGTGGCGCCGGTGAGCAGCCGCACCTTCTGCGCGAGGCTCAGCTTGCCGACCAGGACGCCCAGATCGGTGCCAGTGTCCACGGCGTCCTCCAGAGAGCGCTCTACCAGATCGGTCCAGGATGCCGCCGGGCCACCGCTTCCGTCAATGCTTGTTCTTAACTCGAAATAAGTGTTATCCCAGGTGGTAGGCGCGGTACCGCAACTTCCGGGGGTTGACACCTCGCAGCTGCGGCATAACACTCCGAAGTGCTTGAGAGAGCGCTCTACCGATGGAGTTGGAGACGCCCATGCTGGCTTCCGCGCGCCGGACACCACGTCTCGCCCGGCTGCTCACCCTGCTCGCCGTCGCGTGCTGCCTTGTCGCCGTGCCGGCCAACGCCGCCGTACCGGCCAGCACCGCCGTACCGGCCAGCACCGCCGTACCGGCCAACGCGGCGGCGCCTGCCACGCAAACCCTGCTGTCCCAAGGCAAACCGGCCACGGCGTCGTCCGTGGAGGGTGCGGGGTTCCCGGCGTCGGCGGCCGTGGACGGCAACCCGGGTACGCGCTGGTCCAGCGCGTTCAGCGACCCGCAGTGGCTCCAGGTCGACCTCGGCGCGACGGCCACCGTCAGCCAGGTGGTCCTGCAGTGGGAAACCGCGTCCGCCAGCGCGTTCCAACTCCAGGTCTCCCCCGACGCGAACACCTGGACCACGATCTACTCGACCACGGCAGGCATCGGCGGCACCCAGACGCTCACCGTCGCCGGCACGGGTCGCTACGTCCGGATGCTCGGCACGGCACGTAACACCGGCTTCGGCTACTCGCTGTGGGAGTTCCAGGTCTACGGCACCCAGGGCGGCGGCACCCCACCGACGTGGACGCCGGTATGGAACGACAACTTCCTAGGTCCCGCAGGCAGCGCGCCGTCGTCGGCCAACTGGATCACCGACACCGGCACGGGCTATCCGGGCGGCCCGGCCAACTGGGGCACCGGCGAGGTCGAGACCATGACCAACTCGACGAACAACGTGCGCCTCGACGGCAACGGTCACCTGAACATCACCGCGCTGAACGGCAACGGCGCCTGGACATCCGGCCGCGTCGAGACCCAACGCAGCGACTTCGCCGCGCCGGCAGGCGGCCAGCTGATGATCACCGCATCCATCCAGCAACCCAACCCCGCCAACGGTCTCGGCTACTGGCCGGTGTTCCGCGCGATCGGTGCCGGCTACCGCACCAGCCTCAGCTCGTGGCCCGGTGTCGGCGAGACGGACATCATGGAGGACGTCAACGGCCGCAGCTCGTCGTCGGAGACGGTGCACTGCGGCACCGCGCCGGGCGGCAACTGCGCCGAGTTCAACGGCATGACCAGCGGCCTGGCCACCTGCACCGGCTGCCAGACCGGCTACCACACGTACTCGGAGATCATCGACCGCACCACCAGCGACGAGCAGGTCCGGTTCTACGCGGACAACCAGCAGGTCTGGGTGGTGCGCGAGAGCCAGGTCGGCATCAGCACCTGGCAGGCCGCGATGGACCACGGCTTCTTCCTCAGCCTGGACCTGGCGATCGGCGGCTCGTACCCGAACGCCGTGTGCGGCTGCACGTCACCGAGCGCGCAGACGTCGTCGGGCGGCACGCTCAGCGTCGGCTCGCTCGGCGTCTTCTCCACGACCGGCCCCACCCCGCCGCCACTCACCGCGCCCCCGGTGCCGGGCGGCCCGAGCGTGGTCAAGGTGACCGGCAGCCAAGGAAACTGGGCCCTGTCCGTGAACGGCGCGCCCTACCAGATCAAGGGCGTCACGTACGGCCCTGATCCGGCCACCGCGGCAGCACACCTGCCCGACCTGAAGTCGCTGGGTGTCAACACGGTGCGCACGTGGGGCACGGACGCGACCACGGCGCCGCTGCTGAACCAGGCCGCCGCCAACGGGTTGAAGGTGATCAGCGGGTTCTGGCTCGGCCAGGGCAACGACTATCTCAACGACACCAACTACAAGACCACCACCGAGGCGTCGATCCTCCAGTGGGTCAACACGTACAAGAACAATCCGGGCGTGCTGATCTGGGACGTCGGCAACGAGGTGCTGCTCAATCTGCAGAACACGTTCTCCGGCACCCAACTACTGGCGGAGCGCAACGCGTACGCGCAGTACGTCAACCAGGTGGCACAGGCGATCCACGCCGCCGACCCGAACCACCCGGTGACGTCGACGGACGCGTGGACCGGCGCCTGGCCGTACTACAAGGCCAACTCCCCCGATCTGGACCTGTACGCGGTGAACTCCTACGGCAGCGTGTGCAACGTCAGGCAGGACTGGATCAACGGCGGCTTCACCAAGCCCTACATCGTCACCGAATCCGGACCGTCGGGCGAGTGGGAGGTGCCGAACGACGCGAACGGCGTGCCGACGCAGGACACCGACCAGCAGAGCGCGGCCGGCTACACCACGGCATGGCGGTGCGTCAGCGGGCACACCGGGGTCGCACTGGGCGCGACGCTGTTCAACTACGGCAACGAGAACGACTTCGGCGGCATCTGGTTCAACCTGGCACCCGGCGGCTGGAAGCGCCTGTCCTACTACCAGGTGGCAGCGGCCTACGGCGGCACGCCACAGTCGAACACACCCCCGGTGATCAGCAGCATGTCGTTGAGCCAGACCGCGAACGTGCCGGCGGGCGGGCAGTTCGGCGTGACGCTGGGAGTAACCGATCCCGACAACGATCCCTTGCGGTACAACGTGATGCTGACCAGCAAGTACGTCGACGGCGGCACCGGCTTCTCGTATGCGACGTTCACCCAGACCGGCCAGAACACGTTCAGCGTCACCGCGCCACGACGGCTGGGCGTGTGGAAGGTCTACGTCTATGCCTACGACGGCCACGGCAACGTCGGCATCGAGACCCGCTCGTTCAGGGTGGTCCCGCCACCGGTCAACGGCACCAATGTGGCCCTCGGCAAGCCGACAACGGCATCGTCCTTCCAGTCGGTGGGAAACGGCGCGCCGTTCCCGCCGTCGAACGCCACGGACGGAAACTTCACAACGCGCTGGGCCACCGACTGGAGCGACCCGCAGTGGATCCAGGTGGACCTGGGCACGACGACCACGATCAAACACATCCAGTTGAGCTGGGAATCCGCCTACGGCAAGGCATACCAGATCCAGACATCCCCGGACGGCACCAACTGGACCACCATCTACTCGACCACGACGGGCACCGGCGGTGTCGACGACTTCGACGTGACCGGCTCAGGAAGGCTCGTGCGAATGTTCGGCACCCAACGAGGCACCGGCTTCGGCTATTCCCTGTACGAATTCGGCGTCTACAGCTGACCGAGCACGAAACCGGCGATTGCCGAACCGAGTGCCGGGCCGGCGTCCTCCTGCAGGAAGTGGCCGGCTCCGGCGATGGTCGGATGGTCCAACCCGGCCGCGCCACGAATGGTGGTCCGCAGGATCGGCGCCATGGCCCCGGTGATCGGATCGCCGTCGCTGAACGCCACCAGAAACGGCATCGGCGACTGGGTCAGCACCCGCCACGCGGCGCGGTTGGCGTCGGAAGCCGGGTCGTCCGGTCGCGTGGGCACCAGACCGGGCATCGCCCGCGGCCCGGCTTTGAAGGACTCGTCCGGGAACGGCGCGTCATAAGCCGCGAGTTCCGCGGCGGACAACGTCGTCCGGCAGCCGCTCTGCACCAGCCGGGCAACGTCCAGCACCGGCGCGCGCTCGACCGCATGCCGGAACTGCCACCACACCTTGGGCATGTCGGCGTCGCCGGTCGGCAGTCCGGTATTGGCCGCGACGACCCGGCTGAACCGATCCGGATGGGACGCCACCAGCCGCAGCCCGATCAGCCCACCCCAGTCCTGACCAACCAACGTGACTCCCGACAGGTCGAGCACGTCGAACACCAGCGACCGCACCCACTCCACCTGCCGGGCGTAACTGTGGTCGGCGACATCGGCCGGCTTGTCCGACCGGCCGAACCCGACCAGATCGGGCGCGATCGCACGCAGACCGGCGGCGGCGAGTACCGGCAGCACGCTTCGGTACAGGAACGACCAGCTCGGTTCGCCGTGCAACAGCAGCACAACCGGGCCATCGGCAGGCCCGGCCTGCACGTACGCCATCCGCAGCGTCCCACCGGCCTGGTCGGGCACCTCGGCGTAACGGGCCGGGTAGTCGAAGTCCGGCAGGTCGCGAAACCGGTCGTCCGGGGTGCGCAGCACGTCCATGCGAGCACGCTACGCGGCACGGTAGCTACCGGACATCCGGGCGCCGGCCCGGCACGGGCCGGCGCACTCGGGACGGGTCAGTCGCGCAGGAAGGCGAGGAGTTCGGCGTTGAAGGTGTCGGCGTGGGTCACGTTGAGGCCGTGCGGCGCGTCCTTGACCAGCACCAGTTTGCTGTTGTCGATGGCATCCGCGGTGCGTTTGCCGCTGATCTCGAAGGGGACGATCGCGTCGGAGTCACCGTGGATGACCAGGGTGGGCAAGGTGAAGGCCTTGAGGTCGTCGCGGAAGTCGGTGGTGGCGAACGCGGTGGTGCAGTCCAGCGTGCCCTTGGCCGACGCGGCCGCGGCGATCGAGGAGTTGTAGTTTCGCAGTTGCGGGCTGACCAGGTCGGTTCGGCCGTTGACCGCGAAGAAGTTCGTCACGAACTGGTCGACGTAGGCGACGCGGTCGGTTCGGATGCCGTCGTGGAACGCGGTCAGTGTCGCGTCGTCGATGCCGCCTTCCGGGTTGTCCTCGGACTTGTAGAGGTAGGGCGGGACGGCGGCGGCGAAGACCGCCTTGGCGACCCGCTCCGTGCCGTGCGTGCCGATGTAGCGGGCGACCTCGCCGCCGCCCATGGAGAAGCCGACCAGGGTCACGTTGGTCAGGTCGAGGTGTTCGAGCAGTCGGTGCAGGTCGGCGGCGAACGTGTCGTAGTCGTAGCCGCCCCACGGCTGCGACGACCCGCCGAACCCGCGCCGGTCGTACGTGATGACCCGATGTCCCGCGTCGATCAGGGCGGGCACCTGGCCTTCCCACGACCGCCCGGACAGCGGCCAGCCGTGGATGAGCACCACGGGCGCGCCGGCACCGTGGTCCTCGTAGTACAGCTTGACAGGAGCGCCGTTCTCGTCGGCGACAGCAATGCGTGACACGATACGAATCCTTTCGGCGTACGGGTCCCCGCAGCAGTCTTCCACCCGACGGAACCGGCCGTCAGGGCTGGTCGAGCGTGATCGCGATCGCGCCCGGGCCGGACCTGCCGCGCCGCAGTTGGCTGTTCAGCAGGCCGATCCGGCCGAGCACCCAGTATTTCCGGGCGATCAGGCCCTGCACGCGGCGCACGTCGGACGCGTCGAGCAACCGGGCGCGGGCCGGCACCTCGGCGCCCGTCGGCCTGCCGCGCACGGTGCACGGCGCGACCCTGGCCGTGCCGTCCCGGCGGATGCGCTTCACCTTGCCCGCCTCGGGCGCGGTGGTCAGCACCAGTTCGTCGCCGTCACGCGCCACCCACACCGGCGTCGGCACCGCCGTGCCATCCTTGCGGAACGTCGTGAGCAGCAGGTACTTCGCGGTCGCCAGCCGGTCGATGTCGTCGGGCATGCGTCCATGCTGCCACCTCGACGCGCGCCAGCAGTTCCGACGTGGCCGCCACGACCAGGTCCGGCTGGTAACGCGGGATGCAGTGGCCGCCGTCGTCGACGATCACGTGCCGGGCGTCGGAACTGGCGCGGACGAGGTACGCGTGCCACGCGGTCGCGATCCGTCGCAGCCGGGCCGCGAGCTGATGGGTCTGTTCGCCGGAGATCACCGTCAGGGGCACCGCGATGGCCGGATACGCGGTCATGGCGCGTAGTTCGGCCCTGCTGTGCAGTAGACCGCCGAATTCGCGTCGTGCCGTGCGGTGCGACTCCGGGCGACGCATCTCCGCTGCGAGCACCGCGCGTTCGGCGTCGGTCAGGGCGGCCAGCGGGCTGGTGCTGCTGCGGGTGACGCCGCGCAGCACCGGCAGTCCCATCGCCACGTCGATCAGGCCGAGCCGGGCCAGGGACTCCATGGCGAGATAACCGGCCTGTCCGAACGGTTCCGCCCACCACGCGTGGCGCAGGACCCACCGATCCGGGATCGGGTCGATGAGCACGAGGCCGGCCACCAGGTCGGCTCGGGTCGCGGCGAGGTGGCGGGCGATGGTGGCACCCAGGCTGTGCCCGACGACCACGGCCGGACCGCCCGCGCACGCGATCACGTGGGCCAGGTCGGCGGCGAGTGCCGTGACACCACGGCTACCGCGGGCCTGCGGGCTGGCGCCGAGGCCGCGCCGGTCGTAGGTGACCACCCTGGTCACGGCCGCGATGCCGTCGCGCAGCCGGGACCAGCCCGCCGACGACGCGCCCATGCCGGGCTCGCAGACCACGGCGGGGCGACCCGCGCCTGCCGCGTCGATCCAGATCGTCGGCGTCACGCAGGGAGGGCCAGGTTCAGGCGGGTTGGTGCCGCGGGTTGCCCGATTGCCTTGCGGTACAAGGACTCGAAGCGGTCGAGGGTGCTGTCCAGGGAGTGCTCGGCGATCAGTTGGCGGCTGGCCGCGCCCATCCGGGCACATTCGTCGGGGTCGGTGAGCAGGTAGAGCAGGTGTCCGGCGAGCGCGGGTGCGTCGCCGGGCGGGTACAGCCAGCCGTTGCGGCCGGGGTGGACCAGGTGCGGCAGGGCCATGGCGTCGGCGGCGACCACGGGTTTGCCGGCGGCCATCGCCTCCATCGTGGCCAGGCTCTGGAGTTCGGCGACACCGGGCATGCAGAACACGTCACAGCGGGCGTAGGCGTCCACGAGTGCGTCCTCGTCAACGAAGCCGAGGAACGCGACGCGGGCCGCGATGCCCAGCCGCTCGGCCAGTTCCTGCCAGGCGGCGCGGCGCGACCCGTCGCCGACGATCTCCACCTGAATGTCCAGACTCCGCTCGTCTACATGATGTTTGAGATGTGCTATAGCACATAGCAAATCCTCGACCCGCTTCTCCTCGTCCAGCCGTCCGACGAACAGCACCCGACCGCCGGACCGGACATCCGGGTCCGACTTCCGGTACCGGTCGATGTCGATCCCGCAGGACACGGCGACCGCGCCCGGCATGCCGTTGTCCGACAGCAGCCGCACCGCGCGCGGGGTCGGCGCGGTGACGACGTGGGCCGCGCGGAACACGCGGCGCAGGTCCCACCAGCCGATCCGCGCTGCGGCGGCGCGCAGCCACTCGGGGATGCGGCCGTGGCCGTAGAGGTTCTCCGGCATGAAGTGGTTGGTCGCGACCACCGGTATGCCCCGTCGGCTCGCGGCGCGGACCAGCCCGCGCCCCAACAGAAAGTGGGCCTGCACGTGCACCACGTCCGGAGCAAGGTCGTCGAGTAACTCATCCGCGGCGCGGAACGCCCGCCACGGCGGGCAGGCGCGGAAGGTCGGATGGAACGGCGTGCGCCGGGACGCCACCCGGTGCACCACAACGCGCCCGACGGTCTCGACGGTCGAGCGGGCATCGACGGCCGGGCACAGCACGTGCACCTCCCGCCCACGTCCGGCGAGGCCGGTGGCGAGTCGTTCGGCGAAGTGCGACGCGCCGTTGATGTCGGGTGGGTAGGTGTCCGCGCCGATGACGATCCGCAGTGGACGATCCACCGGCGGACCGGGCGGGGTCTGCGTCACAAGTTGCTCCACAATGGATGGATGGACCGGTTGGTTGCGGGCGAGCGCGACCACGCCCGCGACCGCGAGGACCGCGCACGCCACCAGGGCGACGGCGGTCTGGGGCAGGATGTGCGTCGCCTCGCCGAGCAGGCCGATACCGATGCCGACACCCAGCATCGGGTCGAGCACGGTCTGACAGGCCACGACCACCTGCGGCGGCCCACTGGCGTAGGCGTGCTGCACGAACCAGCCGCCGACCACGATCGCCACGAGCACGCCGACGACCACCAGCACGTTGATCCGGCCGAGCCCACCGGCCGCCACCCGGACGGCCGTCATGTGCACGAGCACCGACACCAGCCCGTAGGCCACCCCGGCGGCGCCGGCGAACGCGAGGCACCGGGTGCGCCCACGGGCCAGCGCGCCAACGGCACCGAACGCGCCGACGATCAGCGCGGCCACCAGCCCGGCACGAATTTCGACACCGGATGGCAGGGCCGGGGTGGCGGAGCCGGTGGCGGCCAGGACAACGAAGAGGCCGACCCCGAGCATGCAGGTGGCCGCCGCCATCGCGGTCGGCCTGGTCAGCCGGGTACGGCTGGATCGGGTGGCCAGCAGGGTGGTGAGCGCGATGGCGAGCACGCCGACCGGCTGCACCACGACCAGCGGCGCCAGGCTCAACGCACCGGCATGCAGTGCGGCGCCAACGGCGGTAAGCCCGAATCCGGTTACCCAGCGTGGCGCACGCACGATGCGCGCCCACCCGGCCAGCCGCAGACTGCCACCGTCCACAATGGTCCGCACCGCGTCCTGCTGCAACCAGGCCGCCACCGCAAAACAGCAAGCCGCCAGCACAGCCAACGCGATCGCGAGTCCGGTCACCGGCCCACCTCGCCGACACTCGGCACTCCGGCAACGACCGATGCTATATGCCATAGCACCCACGCGGACCGAACGTGCCGCCGGCGTCCATGTCCGCGACGCACAGTTCGGTGCCCTCCCACGGCATCGCCGTGTGGTTCCAGCCCAGCCACGCCAAGCTCAGTCACCGGCCCACCTCACCAGCGCGCCCGACACTCCCGCGACCACCGATGCTATATGCAATAGCATCCGCGCCATATGCCATAGCATCCACGCAATATGCAACAGCACCCGCAGGTCCGGCCAGGTGCCCAACTCTCCAGCGATCAACACTCTCGCGACCACCGATGCTATATGCCATAGCACCCGCGCAACCGCCGGTCACCGGCCCACCTCGCCAACACCCGACACCGCACGACCACGTGTGCTGTATTCAATATGCAATAGCATCCAGACAAGTGCGGTCACCGGCCCAACTGGACGGCCGCCTTGACAGGGTGTCCGGCCGGTTCGAGGGCGTGTCCGGCCGGTTCGAGGGCGTCGCGGACCGGATGGACGGCCTCGAGGACAAGCTGTCCGGCATCCACCTCGCCAGCGCTCAACAGCATCACGACCACCGATGCTGTCTGCCATAGCATCCTCGCCAGTCACC
>DASXXM010000267.1:0-4710 GCA_036503065.1 Pseudonocardiaceae bacterium
GATCGGCACCGTGATCAGTCATGGCTCTTTGTACCGGCCCTCAGCAGATCACCGCACAATCGGAGAGCTTCATATGCAGGAAACCCGCCAGTGAAGCGGCCTAACATGCAGATCATGCGACAGGCACTCGACGCGACGGACCGCCGGATCGTGGCCGCTCTGCTCGCCTCGCCCCGCGCCACCTGGCGCGAGGTCGGCCACTGCCTTGGACTCTCGGAGCGCACCGTCCTACGCCGCGCCACTCCCCTGTACGCCGACGGCACCCTGCGCGCCACGGCAGTGCGCAACCCCGCTCGCGTCCCCGGTCTGGTGCCCATCGCGCTGCGCATCCGCTGCCGCCCGAACAAGATCCGGCAGGTGGCCAGCGCCCTGGCGCAGCGCTCCGACACGGTCTGGGTCGACATCCTGGGCGGGGGCGACGAGATCTCCGCCATCTTCTTCCTCGACGGTCCCGACGCCCGCAACGCCCTGCTGCTGCGCGACCTGCCCGCCACCGACGCCGTGATCTCCTGGACCGCCCACACCCTGTTGCGAGTCTTCCCGGTCTTCTTTCGCTGGACCGCCGGCCTGCTCTCCCCCGAGGAAACAGCCAGCCTCGCCCCCGACCTGCCGCCCGCGCCGCCCGCACCCGTCGACATCGACACCGCGCTGATCGCGTCCCTCGTCGAGGACGGCCGGATCACCTACACCGACCTCGCCCGCCGCACCGGCACCACCCCACTCACGGCCCGCCGACGCCTCAACGCCCTGGTGCGCGGTCGGATCGTTCGCCTGGCCACCGAGGTGGACCTCGCACTGCTCGGCGTGCACGCCGAGGCCCTGCTGTGGATCACCGTGCAGCCCGGCGCGCTGGAAGCCACCGCCCAGGCCCTCACCGCCCAACCGCAGATCCGGTTCGCGGCCGCCACGACCGGCCCCGCCAACCTCCTGGTCGCCCTGGCCGCAACCGACCTGGACGCCCTCTACAGGTTTCTCACTGCCACGATCGGCCCGCTGAGCGTGATCACCGCCATCGACACCACTCCACTCCTGGCGACCGCCAAACGCACCGGCCTCACACGCCGTTCCTGACCCCGAAAATGAACGAGCGGGAGGACAAAATCCATGGCACAACGAGAAACCGTCACGATCACGCAAGGCTCGCTGCGCGGCCTGACCGAGGGAAATCACCTCCTGTGGCGGGGAATCCCCTATGCGGCGCCGCCGATGGGCGGGCTGCGCTGGCGAGCACCCCGGCCGGGCCCCAACTGGAACGGCATCCGGACAGCCACCGAATTCGGGCCCTCCGCTCTCCAGCCACCCCAACCCGGCCTCGACCACTCCCAACCGCCCAGCGAAGACTGCCTGTACCTCAACGTGTGCGCACCGGCAGAACCGCCCCCCGCCGGTGGGCGCCCGGTCCTGGTCTGGCTCCACGCCGGCGGCTACCTGATCGGCTCCGGCACGATGTTCGGTGAAGGCCGTGCCTTCGCCGACGCCGGAATCGTGATGGTCACCCTCAACTACCGGCTCGGGGCGCTGGGCTTCGCCCACCTCGGCGGGATTTTCGGCGACGTCGAAGCCGATGCCGGTATCTGTGGCCTGCTCGACCAGATCGCCGCACTGCGCTGGGTGCGGGACAACATCGCCGCATTCGGCGGCGACCCGCGACGAGTCACGATCTACGGCGTGTCCGCAGGCGGGAAAAGCGTGGGAAACCTCCTGTCCAGCCCGGCGGCACGCGGCCTGTTCAACCAGGCCATCGCCAGCAGCGGTGGCGCCGACCACGTCGCCACCACCGAAACGGGCACCCGGCTGGCGTCACGACTCCTCGATGAGCTCGACCGCAAGGACATCCACGACCTGCGAGAAATCGGCGGCGCCGAGATTCTGGCGGCACAGCAACGAATCCGGACCGGCACCGAGGCCACCTGGATCTGGCGACCGACCATCCACCCACTCGTACTGCCCGTGGTGCCGACCGAGGCGATCGCACGAGGCAGCGCGGCCGGCGTACGCCTGATGGCGGGTAACGGCGGCAACGAGGCCAGCACCTACCCCGCAATGCTGGGCGCGAACGGCATCGAAGTGGCCACCGCCCCCGCCGACGATGTGCTACCGGCAATCCTGGGCAGTGAGGGCGCCGCCACCCTGCTCGAGACCATCGGACGCAGCCGTGGCCTCGACAACGTGACCGACCGCAAACTCGCCGCCATGGGCGACGAACGATACGCGATACCCACCCAGCGAATGGCCGACGCACAATCCACGCACGGCAACGTGTACCGCTACCGGTTCGACGTCACCTCCCCAGGCTATCCACCCGCCGTGAACGGCGGCCACGCAACGGAAGTACCCATGGTCTGGCACAACACCGCTGCCACGCCCGGCATGACCGAACCCATCGACCCCGCGCGGGCACGCCTGGGCGACCAGTTGCATCAGGTCTGGGTCAACTTCGTCCACACCGGCGTCCCATCGGCGGACGGGCTGCCTTCCTGGCCGCGCTACGACACCACCACCCGGCCCGTCCTCATTCTCGACGACCACAGCCACATCGAAAACGACCCTCGCCGCGAAGAACGCCTCGCCTGGGGCACCGCATCCTGGCCGTCCGGCACCTGGTTCCCGATCCCGGACGGCAGATGACCCGGCTGGTACGGCAGCCGCAGAGTGTGATCTTGTGCGGCGTGTCCTGATCACGAGGGCGGCAACCGTGTGATCGGCTTCGGTGTGCAGAGCCTGGAGGAAACACGGCGGCGGCGTCAGTGGTCGATGATCGCCCGGGCCGGGTTCGACGACTCAAATACAACACCCTGCGGCTGTAGGACTAGCCAGGCACCGACCCCAGGCGGACGACGGCTATCACGACGTCGGTCAGCGCGGTCAGGCCGTGCCCGGGTCCCGTGGTGTCCTCCAGCAGCACGACGGTGCCCGGTCCGATCCGGCGCTCCTCCGCACCGGCCGTCCCGATCGCCTCGCCGGAGAGGAACAGCGCGAGTTGGCGGGCCGGACTCGGGTGGGCGGGATCCGTCCACCCCTGCGGGACGGACAGGAACACCACGCCGGCGGCCTCCTGGGGGGCGGTCGCGAAGACCGGCGGCGCAGGCGGCGCGAAGTCCATGGGTACCGTGGCGTAGTCGAGATCCTCGAACCGCGTGCGGTTGTCCGCGTCGGTGTAGACGCGGAGGTAACTGACGGACCGGGTGGCGGTCTGCCCGAGCTCCGGTCCCGGACCGCTGCTGATCATGGCTGGGCATGTTACCGGTCCGCGACGGAAGTCGGAAACCGTCCCGAGCCCGAGCATCCTGCCACTGGCCGGGTTCTGTCCTGTGGCGTGCACCGCCACGCCGCAAGATCACGAAGTACGGCTGTCGTACCAATTAGTACGTCAGGGCCCATACCGCGATACCGGTCGTGCCGGCGCGACAGGCGGATGCCTGGTATTTGCCGCTCTCGACGAGCTGGTTTCCCTCGTAGACGCAGATCCATTCCTCGGGGACATCGAAGAAGTAGACCCACTGCGGGGTCTGGGGACTGACGGTGGACGGGCTCAGCTGTGTCGCATTGGCCGACGTCAGGGTGCCGGATGCGACGGTGAGTGCGATTGCGAACGCGACGATACCGGCCAATCTCCGCATGGCGATGTCCTCCGTGGTGGATTGTGGTTGCTGCCGGCAGACTATCAGCGCGTATCGTTCGGGGAATCTGCCGAGCGGACCATTCATCGCCGGAACCGCCCGATGCAGGAAAGACCAGACCGAATCGTGGTCCGTCCGGACGCGGAACACAAACCCCGTTGCCTAGCAATCATCCTTGTCGATTGGCAATATCTGTCGCCAGGGTGACATCAATCTCGGTAAGCCGGAGTCCGCCGCGGCCGGCCCGGTTCCGTTGGTGTGGCAACAGAACCGGGCCGTGGGTTCAGCCTGCGGCGGAGACCGTGAAGTGGTCGAAGTCGACCTCGCCGGTGACGTGGGCGCTGTGCGAGGTCATGGCCACGCCGACGTCCTGGGTGGCGGCGGCGGTCGGTACCGACGCGGTGCCGACCAGCGTCCAGTGCGCGTCATCGGTCGAGTAGTAACCGGTGAACGTGGTGCCGGACCGGACGAGCTTGAGCCAGCTCGGATACGCCGCCGTCGTGGTGCCACCGGACTGCGAGTCCAACTGTCCGTCGCCGTTCGCGTCCCAGTCCAGGATGTAGCCGTTGCCCGGAGTTTCCGCGAGCAGCACGTATCCCGGTGCGGTGTTCGCACCGGTCACGTCATTGCGCACGATGATGCCCGCCTTCGCCCATGGCGCGGTGTTCTGCTGCGCGGCCACCTCGACCGTGGCCACCGTGCCGTCCTTCTCGGCGGCGGGCAGGTAGATCGTGCTGTACTCGTTGACGCTGCCCCAGATGTCCGCGCCCTGGCCTGCGATGCCGAGCCCGCTGCCGGACTGCGCGTACATGCCGGTGGTCGAACTGTAGCTCCGGTACGGCGCCTGGAGTTGACTGTGGACGGTCAGCGGATGACTCTCCGTCGAACTCGTTGTGCCGCCGTGCAACTGAGTGTAGCTGTCCGTCGTGGTGAAGACGGCGCTGGCGAACAGCGTTGCCTGCGGTGAGTCGACGGTGTAGGTGGTGTGCACCGTCCGTCCAC
This sequence comes from Pseudonocardiaceae bacterium, assembly GCA_036503065.1. Taxonomy (GTDB): domain Bacteria; phylum Actinomycetota; class Actinomycetes; order Mycobacteriales; family Pseudonocardiaceae; genus DATEPR01. The sequence goes on from DASXXM010000267.1 coordinate 4,623, forward strand.
CTGGGACGCTGCCGAAGTGGGTCGCCGATGTCGCCTTCGCCGAATATCCGGCCGGGGCGGACAGTTTCATGGTGACGTTCAGGACAGG
>DASXXM010000268.1:0-2152 GCA_036503065.1 Pseudonocardiaceae bacterium
CCGACGATCATCAGGCGTGCGGCAGCCCGTCACTGACGGTCATCCCGCCGCCCGCTGTCCACACGTCACAGGCGGTGGGAACCGGCGTCAACCAGCTCGTCGACATCTTCTCCCCGCCGCGCGCCGACTTCTCCCGGCAACCGGGATGGGTGCTCAACGCCGGCGAGTACCCGGTGCCAGGAGAGTAAGCCGCGCACGTTCCGGATAATGTGCGGACCGCGGCGGATCGCGGTACCGCGGGCTCCCGCTATCTCTCCTCGACCTTCGTGATCGCCGGCCCGCGGTCGAACGGGCCGAACGTCTCGACGATCGAGGACACGCCGGCGTTGGGGGCGCCGGCCACCACGATCTGCACCGCGTCGACGGACGTGATCAGCTGGACCGGGGTGTTCTGGTCGTCCGGCGTCTCCTGCGGCCGGGCGTCCGGGTGGTCGGCGGGCAGCCGCCAGCCGGTGCCGCCCGCGATGGCCTCCTTGCCGGCGCTCGCGAGGTCCCGGTAGGTGCGCCAGCCCTGGTCCGCGATGGCGGCCCGCACGTCGGCCTTGGACCAGCCGTGCTTGTCGAAGAGCCGGGCGTGTTCCGGGTTCAGCACCACGTAACCGCTGGCCCTGGCCCGCACCAGCGCGCCGGTGCGGCACAGCGAGTCGGCGAAGTCCGCCGCGAGCTGCTCGGGAGCGGTGGTGTGCCTGGCCTCGATGTGCAGCACCGAGCGGATGACGGTCGCGGAGACGGCGCTGTCGCCCGGGCCGATGTCGTTGTCCGCGGCCAGGCTTGGCCAGGGGGAGTCCTCCTCGTTCTCCGCGATGCAGCAGGAGTACTTGGCGGGCGTGCCCTGGGTGGCCTGGTCGAACACGTGCGGCTTGAGGCCGAGGCCGTTGATCGCGCCGAGCCTGATCGCCCGGCCGATCGTCGCGTTGGCGCGGAACCCTGATCCCCACACGTTGCCGCGGGAGTTCAGCCCGAGCCGCTGCCTGGCCGGCCCGTAGACCACGACGAACGGGGCGGTCCCGGTCGTGGACTGCCAGATCGACCTGGTGACCATGCCGTCGCGCAGGAACGAGTCCCACGCGGCCAGCACGACGGGGAAGTACTCCGGCAGGCAGCCGGCCAGCGCCGCGTTGATCGCGGCCAGCCGGACGGTGAGGTTCTTGTTGAGGTGCGGCATGGGGATGAGCACCTCGTCAGGGTCGCGGCCGGTCGTGGCCAGGAACTCCGCGAGGTAGGACTCGGTGACCGGGACGACGGGCAGCCCGTCGGTCCAGCCGTGGTCGTAGTAGTAGTCGATCGCCCGGCGGGCCTCGGCGGCGTCGATGTCCGTCACGCCGGCGTCACCCCCAGGTACGTCAGTCCGGCGCCGAGTACCCGGAGAATGTCAGGCAGCGCGTCGCGCGCCATCTCGTCGATCTCCTTCTCTGTGCGGCTGGCGATCGGGTGCGGCACGGCCACGTACTGGTAGCCGGGGAACCCCATCTGGTTCGCCATCGCCTCGGCGGTGATACGGAAGGCATCCGTGCACAGGCTGACAGCGGGGATGCCAGCCCGCTCCAGCACGATCCCATCGGCCAAACTGGCCGCGCTGCACGAGCCTCAATCACCGATCGCGGCCACCGCGAAGTCGCAGTTGTGCAGCATCTGGTGGACGACGGACTCCTCGACGGGCGTGCCGAAGTAGCCCTTCTGGAACATCCGGATCTCCCGGACGCCGTACTTCTCCTGCAGCTCGCGGCCGACGGCGCGGAGGATGACGGCGCCGTTCGGCTTTGTGTTGTCGAGCAGGCCGACGACCAGGCCCTTCAGCGCCTGGGGCCGGGCCGCCAGCGTGGTGTTGGTGCTGCGGTCACTGTCTCCGGTGGGATCGAGTAGCGGTTCTGGCATGCGGTTATCCCTTCTATCCCTTCGCGAGTTCCAGGGCCCTGGCGACCACGCCGGCCACCGTCAGCCCGTAGTACTCATACAGTTCGGCGGGCACGCCCACCTCCAGGTCCACGTCCGGCAGCGCGCACTGCGCGAGGTCCGCGACGATCTTGTGCCGCGCGACGGTCTCCGCGACGATGGCGCCGATGCCGCCGTTCACGGTGTGGTCCTCGATCGTGAGCACCTTGCCCGTCCTGGCGGCGGTGTCGACGATCGCGGCCTCGTCGAACGGCTTGAG
>DASXXM010000269.1:0-8710 GCA_036503065.1 Pseudonocardiaceae bacterium
GCCCCGGTAACGGACGCGCCCGTCGAGGCCAACTAGTGGTTGTGAACGAACCAACCGACGCGGTCACCCGGCCGCAGGTCGACCGGCCCCGGTCGGGGCTGCTCGCCGAGTTCGAGCAGGTGTACCGGGCGGAGGTCGGCAGGGTCACGGCGTTCTTCGCGCGACGCAGCCGTGAACCGCAGACCGTCGCGGACCTGACCTCGGAGACGTTCGTCGAGGCGATGACCTCCTATGCCTCGTTCGACCCGACGAAGGGGACCGCGCGTGGCTGGCTGTTCACCATCGCTCGCCGCGTGTACGCGCGGCACTGCGAACAGGCAGCACACCGCAGGGACGCGGCGCGACGAGACGCGGGCCGGCGGGTGTTGGACACCGATCAGATCACGGAACTGGTGGCCAGGATCGACGCGGAGCGGGCCGGCAGGGAGCTGATCGAGCGATTGGCCGCGCTGTCCACGGTGGACCGTGCGGCCGTGGAACTGGTGGATCTAGCTGGCCTGACGCCCCAGGAAGCAGCGGCCGTGCTGGGCGTGCCGGCCGGCACACTGCGGGTCCGGCTGTTCCGGGCACGTGCCCGGCTACGTAGGAAGGAGCACGACAATGGGTAACTTCGAGGACGAGCTGTGGACCGATCTGTTGCAGGCGCACGGGGACCGGCTGGCGACCGCACGACGGCCGACGTCGCGGCGGAGCAGGACGGGACGGCTGGCACTGACCGCGGGCGCGGCCGGTGTGGTCGGCGTCGGCACCGTGCTGGCGATCACGTTGACCGCGACCACGAGCGTCCCGGCCTACGCGGTTACTGAGAACTCCGACGGCACGATCAGCGTCACGATCCACGACATCAGCGGCATCACCGGCGCCAACGCGGAACTGGCCGCACTCGGTGTCCGGGCACGAGCCCTGACGCCCACGCCGGACTGCACGGAGGTACTGCATGGCGATCCGACCCACACGATGTCGGACACCGATGCGCGGACCGTGGCCACCAACGCCGCACAGGGAAAGGTGGTCATCCAGCCGCGTGCGATCCCGGTGGGCGACACCCTGGCGCTGACGGCCAAGGACTTCGGGAACGGCTCGTCCATTTTCATGGTCGGCTTGGTGCTCGACCCAGCACCAAGCTGTGTCAAGGAGAACCTGCAGCCGATCCACGTCGCGCCGATCCCCATCACACCAAGCGGTGTGGTGGGGGCGGCATCACCCACCCCGCAACGCTGAACCGAGGTCCCAGCAAAGCTGCCGGCGGGCCCTTCCAAGATCCACTAGGATGGACACGTGGGTGGGCCCGAGTTCGTCGGCCGTTCGGCAACGTGGCGTTGTGCTTGGCGGACAAGGCAAGTGGATCTCGAACGCCTTCGCCTGCGCGGTGGCCGCCTGCGGTGGGAGTGCGCGGATCTGCTCACGCGCGGCAGGATCGATGTCGAGCGTGTGCGCCACGAGAAATGTCGTCCCGGCTCTGGTCAGCGGTCAGAGACCGAGTTCGGATTTGAGGGCGGTCCAGGACACGCTCCCAGGCCGGGAGCGGCCGGTGTGCGAGACCTCGGCGGCGGTCAGCATGCGACGGTGCCCGTCAGGGTCTTGTTCGGTCATCAGCGCCATTCGGCGCCACATCCGCAGCACGTGACGGAGCTGGTCGAGGTGCGGTGTCTGCCGGGCCGCGGTCAGCGCGGCGTCGAACTCACCTACTTGTTCCGGTAGCAGTGCCGCGCGAATCGCCTCCGGTGAGCTGTAGCGCGAGGCGGCGACCTGGTCGCCCGCCCACTCGACCCCGCCGAAGGCCATGTCGAAGACGATAGTGCCGCAGGCGGACGGCGCGAGCCGATGTCACGGACCTAGTCGACGGCGGGCGTGGCGCCGGGCCGGACCGGTAGCCCGGCCGCCCGCCACGCCCGGAACCCGCCGATCAGGTCGGTCACCGACCGCACACCGAGCTGCCGCACGTCCCGCGCGGCCAGGCTCGACGCGTAACCCTCGTTGCACAGCAACACAACCGGCGTGTCGGCAGTGAACCCGGGCAGCCGATGGTCGCCTGCCGGGTCGAGGCGCCACTCCAGCACGATCCGCTCGACCGGCACCGAGTCCGGGATCTCGCCCTCGGCCAGCCGGTTCGCATGCGGCCGGATATCCACCAGCAACGCGCCCGCCCGGCGCAGTTCGTCGGCCCGCGCCGGAGTGACCCGGTCCAGTCCGGCCCTGGCCTGCGCCAGCACCTCGTCGATCGTCACGCGCGGGGCTCCGGGATCAGCGCGGGAATCTCCGCCGGCACGTCGTGCAGGCTGGCGTACTCCCTGGTCGGCACCAGCGGCGGCGAGTACGCGTGCACGCTGGCGGTGGGGCTGGTGCCGGCGTTGCGCAGGTCGTGCGCCCGGCCCGCGCCGAACCCGATCGCGTTGCCGACGGTGTGCCCGAGGTGGCGGATCGGCCCGCTCGGGTAGCGGTAGTCCTCGACGAGTTCGCCCAGCAGCACGGTGAACGCGCCGGCTGCGCCGCCGTGGTCGTGCGGGCCGGTGCCCTGGCCGGGCAGCCAGGAAAGCAGCCACAGCTCGACACCGCTGGTCAGTGCGAGTCGTGCCCACCATCGGCGGCTGTGCCCGTAGTGCAGCACGTTCAGCAGCGACGTGGTCAGTTCGGCCGCGACGGTCGCGGTGAGGTCGCGCAGTTCGCGCGGGGTCCACTGCGGGCGGTCCGGGTGGACCAGGTCCGCGAGCAGCCGGTCGGTCACGTCCGGGTGGATGTCGAGTTCGGTCGATACGGCGGTCATCGGTCGCTCCTGGTGAGATCAGCGGTTCGGGGACGCGAACGACGCGATGCGACACCGACCCAGCGCGCTGACCTGCTCCTCATGACGAGAAGCTACCCAACAGGACTGAGCTGCGACTAAGAAAGGTGCTCGCATCGCGTCCCGGTACAGCCACAGGAGGCCACCAGGAGCAGGTCGATCGCCCGGTCACGCCAGGCGAACAGGGATGCGGTCACCAGGCCATGGTGGCACGGTTCGCGAGCGGCCGGATCGGCAGTCTCAATCAGTGATAAAGCATCGGTAGCCGACTTTTCCAGATTGCTCTCAGCGTCACTCAATCGAGTGAGGTCGTCCGGTGGGCCGCCCGGAGCCGAGCCGACGGCGGACGACACAATGGCCAGGTGACCGAGCAGACACGGGGCAACGGCGAGCCGATGGATGTCGACGACCTGGTGGTCCACATGTCGCAGGTCAGCGTGCGGCGCGGGCACACGATGCTGCTGGCCGACCTGGACTGGTCGGTCGAGCTGGACGAGCGCTGGGTGGTGCTGGGCCCCAACGGCGCCGGCAAGACCACCCTGCTGCGCATCGCCGCGGGCGAACTGCACCCCACCACTGGCGTGGTGCACGTACTCGGCGAACGGATCGGCCGCACCGACCTGTTCGAACTGCGCCCCAGAATCGGCCTGAGCAGTGCCGCGCTGGGCGGCCGCATCCCGCCGGAGGAGAAGGTGTCGGACGTCGTGGTCAGCGCCGGCTACGCGGTCCTCGGTCGCTGGCGCGAACGCTACGACACGATGGACACCCGCAGGGCCACCGAACTGCTGCACGCGATGGGCGTGGCCCACCTGGCGGATCGCCTGTTCGGCACCCTCTCCGAGGGCGAACGCAAGCGCACCCTGATCGCCAGAGCCATGATGACCGACCCCGAGATGCTCCTGCTCGACGAGCCGGCCGCCGGCCTGGACCTGGGCGGCCGTGAGGACCTGGTGGCCCGCCTGACCACCCTGGCCATGGACCCGGACGCCCCCGCCACCGTCCTGGTCACCCACCACGTCGAGGAGATCCCACCCGGCTTCACCCACGCGCTGCTGCTGCGGGAGGGCCGGGTCGTGTCCCAGGGACTGCTGGACGACGTGCTCACGGCGGAAAACCTGTCGACCACGTTCGGCCAGGACCTGCTGCTGGAACGCTCCGGCGGCCGCTTCTTCGCCCGCAGGGCGTCGACGGACGTGTCGGCTAGCGCGCGGTAGCCTGCGATCGGCCGGACCAGGGCGGTACCGGCCAGCCTAGGAGGCGTCGGTGGGCGAGTTCGTCAATCTCGAGGTCGAGGACGGCATCGGCACGATCCGGCTCAACCGGCCGCCGGTCAACGCGTTGAACAAGCAGACGCAGGACGAGATCCAGGCCGCCGCGATCGAGGCCGACCGGCGCGCCGACGTCCGCGCGGTGATCGTCTACGGCGGCCAGAAGTGCTTTGCGGGCGGTGCGGACATCAAGGAGATGGTCGAGCTGTCCCACGCCGAGATGACCGCGCGGGCACCGAGACTCTCCCAGGCCTTCGGCGCGGTGGCCGCGATCAGCAAGCCAACCGTGGCCGCGATCGCGGGCTACGCACTGGGCGGCGGACTCGAACTCGCGCTCTGCGCGGACCGCAGGATCGCGGGCGACAACGTCAAACTGGGCCAGCCGGAGATCCTCCTCGGCATCATCCCGGGTGCCGGCGGCACCCAACGCCTTGCCCGCCTGATCGGCCCCGCGAAAACCAAGGACCTGGTCTTCACCGGCCGCATCGTCCTCACCGACGAGGCCCTGACGATCGGCCTGATCGACGAGATCGTCGCACCGGACGACGTCTACGCGGCCGCCCGCAGTTGGGCCGCGCAGTTCACCGACGGCCCGGCCATGGCCATCGCCGCCGCGAAGTACGCCATCGACGGTGGGCTGGACGGTGACCTGGCCAGCGGCCTGAAGCTGGAGAGTCACCTGTTCGCGGCGCTGTTCGCCACCGACGACCAGGAGACCGGGATGCGCTCGTTCCTCGCGAGCGGCCCCGGCAAGGCCACCTTCACCGGAAAGTGACGAGCCGTGACTGATCCCCAGCCGATCCCGCACGCCACCGCCGCGCAGGTCGAGGCGGCCTGGTCGGACCCGAAGCTGGCCAACGTCCTGTACCACGACTGGGAGGCCGCCAGCTACGACGAGAAGTGGTCGATCTCCTACGACGAGCGCTGCATCGACTACGCCGTCGGCCGCTTCCGAGCCGTCGCCGGGGACGCGGGCCTGCCGTACCCGAGAGCGATGGAACTGGGCAGCGGCACGGGTTTCTTCCTGCTCAACCTGATGCAGGGCGGCGTGATCGAGAAGGGCTCGGTCACCGACCTGTCGCCGGGCATGGTGCAGGTCGCGCTGAACAACGCCGAGCGCCTCGGCCTGCCGGTGGACGGCAGGGTCGCCGACGCCGAGCGCATCCCGTACGAGGACGCGACGTTCGACCTGGTCGTCGGGCACGCCGTGCTGCACCACATTCCGGACGTGCCGGCGGCGCTGCGCGAGGTGTTGCGCGTGCTCAAGCCGGGCGGCCGGTTCGTGTTCGCGGGTGAGCCGACGAAACTGGGCGACGCCTACGCCCGCAGGATCAGCCAGTTCACCTGGTGGCTCACCACCAACGTCACCCGCCTGCCCGCGCTGAACTCGTGGCGCCGCCCGCAGGCCGAACTGGACTCGTCGTCCCGCGCGGCTGCCCTGGAATCCGTGGTCGACCTGCACACCTTCGACCCGAACGACCTGGTAGGCATGGCTCGCGCGGCCGGCGCGCGCAGCGTCCGCGCGGTCACCGAGGAACTGTCCGCGGCGCTGTTCGGCTGGCCGGTGCGCACGTTCGAAGCCGCGGTGCCCAAGGGCAAACTCGGCTTCGGCTGGGCGATGTTCGCCTACCGGTCCTGGCAGCGACTGTCCTGGTTGGACGAAAAGATACTGGCACGGGTGGTGCCCCGCGAGCTGTTCTACAACGTGCTGATCACCGGGACCAAACGAACCGACTGATGTACCGCTTCACCGTCGACGACGTCGCCTACCTGCGCTCACCGGCAGGCACCGCCGCACTCGCCACCCTGGCCGACCGCCCGCTGACCGACCGCCTGGCCGACGTCACCGCGGCCAGGCAGGCGGCAGGCGACCGGTTCGCCGCGGCCCTGGAAACGGCCGTACTGCGCAGAAGGGCAACGGCCAAGCTGGCCGACGCGGCCGACTGGCTGTTCTGCGACGCGGCGTTGCAACAGGCAACGGCAACCGCGGTCGCCGCACACCGCGCGACCCGGCTGCGCGGCCGGGACGTGCACGACGTCACCTGCGGCATCGGCGCCGACCTGGTCGAACTGGCGGCCGTGGCCAACCGGTGCGTCGGCTCGGACATCGACCCGGTCCGCCTTGCCATGGCCGCCAACAACTGCCCGAACGTCCCGCTCGTCCAAGCCGACGCCCTGCACCCGGTGACCAGAAACACCGCCGTACTGGCCGACCCGGCCCGCCGGGACGACACCGGCCGCCGCCGCTGGCACCCGACCGACCTGGCCCCGCCGCTACCCGACCTGGTCGAGGCATACGCGGGCCGGGACCTGGTCGTCAAATGCGCGCCGGGCCTGGACTTCGCCGCAGTGCCGTGGGCCGACGAGATCGAACTGGTCTCCCTGGACGGCACCGTCCGGGAAGCGTGCCTGTGGACCGGTTCCCTTGCCACCCAAGGAATCCACCGCCGCGCAACGGTGCTGCGCCGCGACCAGCCACAATGGACGATCACCGACGCGGACCCGGACGACTGCCCGGTCCGCCCACCCGGCGCGTGGCTGGTCGACCCGGACGGCGCCGTGGTCCGCGCGGGCCTGGTCCGCCAGTACGCCGCCCGCCACCGGCTTGGCCAACTCGACCCCAGGATCGCCTACCTGACCGGCGACGCGCCACCACCGGGTGGCCGCGCTTTCGAGATCCTCGACCAGTTCCGCTACCGCGAGAAGGCCCTGCGTGCCGCGCTGCGCCGGTACGACGTCGGCGCGTTGGAGATCCTGGTCCGCGGCCTGGACGTGGTCCCGGACGTACTGCGCCGCAGCCTGAAACTCACCGGCGCGGCGTCGGCGACCGTGGTGCTCACCAGGATCGGCGACACCCCGACCGCGTTCGTCTGCCGGGCACATCCTGGGTTAACGTCTGGCGCATGACGTCCATGTGGGGATCGCCGCTGGCCGAGAAGTGGCGGCGCGCCCGCCGCGACCCCAGGCAGGTCCGGCTGTTCACCGTCGACTCCCTGTGCTGGGTGATCCGCCACCGCGCGTACAGCCCGTGGTACCTGGTGCGGTACTGGCGGCTGCTCCGGTTCCGGCTGGCCAACCCGCACATCGTCCTGCGCGGCATGGTGTTCCTGGGCAAGAAGGTGGAGATCCACTGCCGCCCCGGCTACGGCCGCCTGGAGATCGGCCGATGGGTACACATCGGCGACGGCAACTCCATCCGCTGCCACGAGGGCTCGCTGCGCATCGGTGACAAAGCGGTCTTCGGCAAGGACAACACGGTCAACTGCTACCTGGACATCGAACTGGGCGCGGCAACGCTGGTCGCCGACTGGGTCTACATCTGCGACTTCGACCACGTCACGGCGGACATCACCCTGCCGATCAAGGATCAGGGCATCGTGAAGTCCCCGGTCCGCATCGGACCGGACACCTGGCTGGGCGTGAAGGTCAGCGTCCTACGCGGCACCCGAATCGGCCGCGGCTGCGTGGTCGGCGCACATGCCGTGGTCCGCGGCGACATCCCGGACTACGCGATCGCCGTCGGCACCCCCGCCCGAGTGGTCCGTGACCGCAGGGCCGACTACGAAGCCGACCGTGACCGCAGGGAAGCAATCGCCGACATGTCCCGCAAAGCCGCCAGGGCCCTACAAAAAACCCTCGACGAGAGCTAGCGTCCCCGCAGTTCACCCAGTGCGCTGGCCGCGATCAGCAGGGCGAGCCCCACGTCGGCGAGGACGGCAACCGACGGCGCGGCCACGTTCTGCACAGCCGACGCCGATCGCCCGCTGCTCCAGCAGCGCCGGGCACCCCTGGTTCGACCAGGCGGCGACACCTGGCGCGTCTTCCACTGGCGGTGGCCGCTTGTCGGCGGCACGTGAGACGATCCTGCCCATGCGTATGCCTGACTTTGATCAACTGGCTGCTGACCTGATCGTGGCCGATGACCATCCCGAGATAGTGTCCGTGCGGCTGACCGCGCCACCCGACAACGCGCGATACCACAACCGGTTGATAATTGTGTGCGCTGACGGTTCGTCATTTTATGTGATGGTGCGGCAGGTCGACGGCCCCGGTATCCCTCGGCACCAGGCTTATGAGCTGCCCAAGGAAGCGGTGTCGGCATGACCGTGGATGACTTCAAGCAGTATTTCCAGGAACTGCTGACGAATTCGGGCCACACCGCGATTGCCGGGGTCGATGTCTACGACATCCCCGGCAATGAGGGACCGCTCAAGGATCTGGCTGTGCGCGGAACGGATGGCGTGACGCTGTATCTGAGCATTGTGCGGACCTCGCCGCCTGGTGGTGACAAGCCGGGCCGCGAGGTGGTGACGAAGTCGGAACCGGGCGTCAAGGTGATCGCAGGCGAGTAAAGGTGGTGTCCAATGGCTGACTCTGGTGGTACGTGTCCTGATTGCGGACAGACTCTCGCCGTGGGACCAGGACAGACCGTCCCGCCGCACCGGCCCCAGGGGGAGCAGGGTGCCTGCTCCGGTGCCGGCAAAACGGCGACATAGGTCCAGGTCGCTGCTGGTAGTCAGGTCAGGGATTGGTGAAGCTCACCTCGGGGAAGGCATTGCTGGTGCCATCGAGCAGCGGCTCGGGGATCCCGTTGAGTTGACGTTCGAAGAACGCGCCGACGTAGGTCGTGGTGATCGCGATCGACCGGGGAGCGTCCGGA
>DASXXM010000270.1:0-6734 GCA_036503065.1 Pseudonocardiaceae bacterium
CGCAGCCGGTGGCGTCGATCAACCCGGTGCGCAGGGCGGTCAGGCCGCACGCGGCGGTCGTGGCGACGGAGCCCCGCGCACCGATGAGCCACAGTCCGGTTCGATCGACCCTGGCCATGTCAGTCGGCCACGTCTTCGGACCGGGCGTTTTCGAGCTGGGCCACGTCTTCGGACCAGTTGGTGATGCGCCACACGCGGCCGGTGCCGGCCTCGGCGTCCACGCCGATCTCGGACATCTCGAACTGCCCGAAGTCCACCACGTAGAGGTCGCCGTCCGCGCCGAAGGCCACGTCGATCGGCCTGCGCACCGGTAATCCGGTGGCCAGCGGGTGGATGGACCAGTCGCCGGGATCGATGCGCACCAGATAGCGGCCGACCTTGGGGCCGCCGGCCGGCAGGCACATCGGGGCCTCGTCGCCGAACAGCGTCACCACGAGGTGCCCGGCGTAGCGCGGCGCGTTCGCGGGCACGACGGCGAACTTCGTCGCGGCGGCATGCGGTGTGAACGAGACCAGCGCCCGTTGCGGGGTGGGCAGCTCGTCGTGATTAGCCAGCAGGAACGTCGGCTGCGGGCCACGGGTCGGCTGGAACTTCGGGTCGGTCACCGGCTCGCCGTCGACGAAGTCCGGCCAGCCGTACCAGGCGCCGGGCCGTACCTCGAACAGCAGGTCAGGAGCGTTGCCGATGGGCCTGCTGCCCCGGTCGTCGGCGCCCTGGTCCACGGCCAGCAACCGGCCGTCGGGCAGGAAGCCGAGGCCGAACGGGTTGCGAATGCCCCAGGCGACCACTTCGAGGCCACTGCCGTCGAGGTTGCAGCGCAGGACTGCGGCGGTGGCGCGCGTCCCGGCGGGCACCCGCTCGCCCGGCTCGGTCACGGTGCCGAACTGGGTGAACGCGCCGGTGACCGCCTCGTCGCCGGGCAGGTCGGGCAGCGGGTTGGCCGTGGTGAGGTTCACGCCGGCCAGCGTCACGTCGATGCCCGGCACGTCGTGGGCGTGCGGCAGGCGCCGCAGCCAGCCCAGTTCGTAGGCGTCCAGGCCGATGACGCCCAGATTGGACATCGCGCCCTGTCCGAAGTAGAGCTTCCGGTCGGCGCCGATCACGGCCATGTTGGTGTGGTAGTTGCCGGGCGCCGGCATGCCGTCCACGATCACCGTGCGCTCGCCCGCATCGTCGATCCGGGTGATCCGGCCGGCGCCGCCCTCGGACACGTACAGGCAGCCGTCGTGCCAGCACAGGCCGGTGACCGGCGCCGCGAGATCCGCCGCGATCAGCGTCCGCTCTTCCGGTCCGTCCAGCCGCCACACCCGGCCGCCGGGCTCCGCGCCCGCGAAGCGCAGGCCGGACTCGGCGACGTACAGCCGGCCTGCCGCGTCAACTGCGAGACTGGTCGGGAAGTGCAATCCGTCTGCGACCACCGCAGGCCGTGGCAACGTCTGAGTCATCGAGAACACCGCCTTCTCAAGCGTCTGACGAACGCTGAAGCTGGTCAGCGCGTTCGTTGGGCGACGCTAGCCGCGATCGGTGACTCGATGTTCTTCTTACGTGCGCTGTTTTTCCGCACCCACGAAGAAAGTGCGACACGCCGGGCCGTCCCCGGCGTGTCCTCATGCTCGTGCGGTTACTTTCGCATGGATAGCCATGTCACGCGCCCACCGGCTGCGCGGCCGATTCGCTCTTGACCGCGTCCGCCGTGGAAATGGGCAGGTCCGAGTACGGCACCAGCGCCCGGCGCAGTTCCACGGGGACGACGGAGGGCACCGTCCGCGTGTTCGGCCCGCGCATGCAGCCGATCCGCTGCGACCCGGTGGCGACCAGTTTCTCCTCGCCCTGCACGATCTTCACGTAGTCGAAGCGGAACTGGATCTGCGTCTGGGTCATCTCGTCGAGGCTCATCCGGATGGACAGCTGGTCGAACGCGTAGATGTCGCCGAGATACTCGCACTCGACCTTGAGCGTGAACAGCTTCAGGTCGTCGTCGGCGATCTCCGCGAGCACGCTCGGTGCCTTCTCCAGCAGGAACCGCTCGCGGCAGTGTCCCTGCCACCGCACGTAGTTCACGTAATAGACGTTGCCGACGATGTTGGTCTCCTCGAATCCCACGGTGTGGCGGATCTCGTAATAATCAGCCATGGCAGCGCTCCTCTGTGGACAGTACGGCGAAGACGACAGGGTCTGGCCGGTCATTGATGGTCGTCACCCAGGTGGCGACGACGGCGTCGCCGGCTCGCAGCAGGACCCAGCCATCGGGTCCGCGGCGATCCATGGTCGGCGCCGACGTGGCGCCGGTCGTGCGGAGAGATGCCAACGCACCCAACGCCCTGGCGGTCGCCACGGACGCGGATTCGCCGGTCTCGGCCATCAGCCGGTCGCGCAGACCGACGTGCTCACCGAGCAGTCCGGCCTGCTCCGCCGCTGACCGGCCGAGCGCGGTCCCGATGTGGCAACCGAGCCGTTCCCGTCCGGTCACCAGCAGGGTCATGCCGGCGTCGTGGGCGGCGGACACGTGGGCGCCCACCGCTTCCGGTCGGCCGTCCGGGCCGTACCGCAGTCGGACCGGGTGACCGAACGCCCGGCCTGCGGCCAGGTCGAATCCTGCTCGGTTGGCTACCGGCCGCAGGTCGGCCGGCACGGGGTCCGGTTCGACGATCACCGTGCGGTGGCCGCCGAGCAGGTCACGCAGTGTCCGTTCGATGTGTGGCCCGACGAGTGCCGGCACCCACGGTCCGGTCTCGGCGTGCACGGCCCGGAAGGTGAGGCCCTCCCAGCGTTCGACGACCGTGCCGGTCGGATCGAGCACATCGACGTCGTAGCGGTGGATGTCGCCGTCCTGGCCACGCTCGCGGGCGTCCACGACGGCGTACTCGGTGTCCTGGTCCGGTGGCGCGGTCAGGTGGAGCCGCGCGACGCCGAGCGGCACCAGCGTGGCGCCCGGGACGCTCGCCCGGACGGCCTGCAGCACCGCGTCCCGGGTCCCCGGGTCGGCCGCGCGAAGTTCCTGCGGCAGGTCCGGGGCGAACCACGATGCCTGCGGCGTCGTGCCGACCTCGGCCACCACGCGCGTCGCGGTCACCCTGCGGTAGCCGAGCAGCCGCTGGAAACGCTTGCCCTGGAACAGGAGTCCGCCGTACAGCTCGGTGACCGGGTCCAACCCGACCGCGGGCAGCGGCAGCCGGCAGGCCGGTGCCCGAACCGGATGCGGGGCCGGCCGGGGATGGCGCAGCCGGGCACGGAGGTGGTCGGTGGCGAAACCGGTCCGCTCGCTGCGGACAACCACGTCGACAGTCTCGGTGTCGCGGACCAGCGCGGCCAGCCGGATCGTCGTCGACTCCCCCGCCGGCACGACGATGGGCTCGCCGAACTCCACGTTCTCCAGCAACGGCGGCCCGCCGCGCCCGGCAAGGGCCGCCGCGACCTGGATCATCGCCTCGATGCCCAGTGTGGGCGGGAACGTCGGTTCGCCCGCTGGCACGTGGTCGTCGAGATACGGGTCGGTGGCCGCGGTCAGTTCGGTCTCGGTCACCAGTTCGACACCTGGATAGTGCACCAGGACACGGTCGACGAACCGGGTTCGCGGCAGCACGGACGAGCCGGTCGGCTTCGGTAGCCCCGCGATCCGGCCGGTCACCAGGATCTCGGGACCGACCGACGGGTCGGCGAGTATCCGGCGCAGCACGGCGAGGGCATCGTCGGTGGGGATCGGGGAGTCGTGGTCCGGTTCGTCCACCGACCAGGCCACCGTCACGGCGCGCGTGCGTGGCCGCTCGCGTCCGAATCGGACGGTCAGCTCGGTGGCCCAGTCGTCCGCAAGGACGTGCTGCGGCACGCCACCCCGGCCCACCCGGCCCGCGATGCCGCAGCAGGTCACGAGCAGTTTGATCCGGTCGGCGGCCACCGCGTCGAGCACCGCGCGCAGGCCGAGCACCTTCGGCGCGACGGCCCGCTGGAACGACGCGAGATCGGGCGCGGTGTTCGGCTCGTGGGCCGCGGGCCCGTACAGGATGGCGGTGACGGTACCCAGGTCGGCCTCGATCCGGCCGACCGCCGCCGCCACCCCGGCCGGTGCGGTCAGGTCGACCCGTTCGTACCGGTGCCGGACGCCGGCCGAGGCGAGCCGGGCCAGGTTCGCGGCGAGGTCCACGTCCGTCGCGGGGTCCGTCCGCCCGAGTAACGCGACCCGGGCGCCGGAATCCCGCGCGACGGCCAGCGCGCACTCGGCGGTCATGCCGTCGCCGGTCGCCAGCAGTACATCGGTGTCGCCGAGCGGGGACGACACGATCACGCCGGCCTGCCTCGGCACGGCACGCAACACCGGCACCGTGCGGTTGCCGTCCGCGTCATAGCGCACCTCGACGAAACCGGTGGTGGCAAGGACCTCCGCGACGACCCGCCGCACCGCGGCGGCAGTCTCCCCCGGCGCGTCGGGCGCCGGGTCGGCCAGGCCGACCACGGTGGTCGCCCCGGCCGGGTGCAGCGTGCGCGCGAGCGCGGCGGCACCCAGCCGGTTCTGGACGACGACGAATCGCAGGCCCGGTCGGGCCGCGGCCGCTCGGCCGGCGTCGAGGATCAGCGGGAGGTGGTCCTCGCCGCTGTCGGGCAGGCACAGCAGGACACCGTCACCGATCCCGGTTGCCGTCAACGCGGCGCACAGCGGTCCGCCCAGCGGATGGCCCGATGGCGCGAACACCGACCAGGTGCTCGGCTCTGGGGTATAGGCCAGCTGTGGCGGCACCGCTGTGCGCACGTACTCGACGGCGAACGGCGCGACCCAGGATTGAATGCCCGGGATGTCCTCCGGCGCCCGGCCGGACAGCACGTTCTCCCGGAGCTCACCAGGGGTGGTGGCATCGGGACAGCGGAGGCCGATGCCGACGGCCGCGATCCGGTGCTCGTTCCGCATGTTCGCCCGCCCTCTCCGCCCGCTGCGGTGCTACGCTCGCCCGGCCCGTGAAAGTAATACGGACAACGGGGATCGCGTCACCTCTGATATATGAACTCGTCATACTGTGCGCCTGACGACTTCCTGGTGTCTTCTCCCACGGTGCCCTTCACCGGCGGTCAATTCGCCGGTGGTCCGTTCTTCTCCGGTATTGCCACCGGTGCCACTGTGCCGACGGCCACAGCAGTGCGCACGAATGAAGTGGACATGGCGCGCGGGCGGCGCTCAGGATTATGCGGAATCCGATTCTCCGTACGTTTGCGCGACGCGAACGAGACGGCGGTCACATCGCCAGGAGAGTCCGGTGTGGAGCTACTGCTTCGATGGCACGGCAAGAGATGACGGCGGATCTCCCTTGTGGGAGGTCCGCTGCCGGCTGTTGTGGGAGGCTGGATATGAATAATCCATATCCGGGCCCGTGACGGCAGCACTGGTCCCGGTCTGACGTTCGGGCGCAGAATAAAGCCCGAGCAGTTCGCTCATTGGCCGGAAGGGAGCGGAATGTGCCAGCAACGACGCGTGCGGTGAAGAATCGCCTCTTCGAGGCGGACGATCTCCGTCTCGACCAGATCGTGGTCGCACTGAACAACCTGCCGAGCTGGGGACACCAGGAAGTGTTACGGCGCCTGATCCGCGTCGTGGCGCGGTACGAGCGCACCGGGGACACCGCGGTCGTCGACCACTTCATGGAGAGCCTCGCCATGACCGCACGGATGGAGCGCAATCCTGCGTACGTGATGGCGACCGCCGAATCCGAGGCGCCGGGCGAACCGCGGGACATCCAGGACGTGATAGCCGGGATTGAGGCGCGTCACCGTGGCGACGGGACGTAGGCGGCGCCGTCTCAACATGGGTGTGGCGTGTCTCGAGAAATGGACGGAGACCGCCACTCAGGCCGAAAAGAACTCGGTATACGAAGTATTGTTCGCCATCTCCGACGGTTCTGTTTTTCGGAGCCACAAGGTGTTGGACGACGTCCAGCGCCCGGGCGAGTTCTTCGTGTTGGTGCGGGAGAACCTGGTGATCAAGATCGGCATGTACCCCTTCGACAACTTCGGCATCGTTTACATCGGCACGTTGGACGACGCCCCGGACCTGAACCTGGACATCGCCTAGCCAGGGGCCTGGTACCCGGCAGTCGGGTCACCGACCGGCGACGATGGCGCACATCGGTGCAGCGGATACCGACGCAATGGCTATTGCGGTCGCGGGTAGGGATGTGCGAGTCTGCGACGGCGTTCGTAGTCGATGCTGTCGATTTGGTTAACGTACGGAGGGGCACCATGTCATCAATGGACATTCCTGGTCTCGACGTGTCCACCCGGGTACGCGCCCGGGACATTCCCATGACCGCGGTCGCAAATGTCGCACGCAAGTTGTTACTGATCTCGGGCGCCGTGGACGCCACCGACCACGACGTGTCGATGTCCATCGCCCTGCCCGGTCCCGGCCGCTGGACTGTGGTCAAGGCCGAGACGAACCTGACCGACCAGACGTGGGTCGCCATGCAGATCACCACCGACGAGGACACCACGTTCGTCAACGACAGCGACACGATGATCACGTCGTGCCAGTTCAGCAAGACGTTCATGACGCCCGACCTGCGCCGCCTCACCTACTACCAGGGCGAGGTCCGCCCCGGCGAGGCCGCCGTCAAGATGTTCGACCTGGAGTGCACCAGCGGCCGGCCGACCTACGCGCACGCCCGCTACAGCCGGGTCGCCACGGACACCGTCGAGCAGTCCGAGGACATGCTGGACAGGCTGATCGCCGACGGGATGCCGCAGAAGCCGGT
>DASXXM010000271.1:0-11605 GCA_036503065.1 Pseudonocardiaceae bacterium
GGCACCCACGCGCAGCACGCCGCGGGAGGCTTGTCGTTGAGGGACTGCGTACCGGGACGCCGGACGCCGAGTCCCCGGCACATACGACACCGTTGCAGCTTGGTAACCCGGGATGTCCGCGCGTGCGGGGCGGCGCTCACCAGCCTTCGGGCCGGTGGGCGCCGCCGCGTATGTGTGGGCCGCGCAGATGTGTTGACAGGCTCGCCCGTTTGCCGCGTTGACCGCGCCCAGCCGCGTGAGTAACTTACCAATCCTGCGGAATCATTTGTGAAGTTTCCACGGGTAGGGGTTGCTCATGAAGCGGCTCAGTCGGCGTGGGTTCCTGGTGGCCTCGGCCGGTGCGGCCCCGGCGCTCGCGCTGGCGTCCTCGGCGCCTGCCGACGCGGTGCCGGCCGGCGCTGACGTCCTGACCGGCGCCGATGTGCTTGCCGCACAGGGCTGGCAGGCACTCAAGGACCGCCGGATCGGCGTGTTGACCAACCCGACCGGCATCCTGCGCGACCTCACGCACATAGTGGACGCGATGGTCGCGGCCGACGTCCGTCCGCTGGCCGCCTTCGGCCCGGAACACGGGTTCCGCGGCACGTCGCAGGCCGGCGGGTCCGAAGGCGACTACGTCGACCCGCGTACCGGCATCCCGGTCTACGACGCCTACAACGCCACCGCCGACCAACTCGCCGGCATGTACCGCAAGGCCGGCATCGACACGATCGTGTTCGACATCGCCGGTGTCGGCGCCCGCTTCTACACCTACACGTGGACGATGTACATCGCGATGCAGGCCGCGGTCCGGACGGGGGCCGGTTTCGTCGTGCTGGACCGGCCGAATCCGATCGGCGGTCGGGCGTTCGGGCCGCAGCTGGATCCGAAGTTCGCCACGCTCGTCGGCCTGAAGCCGATCGTGCAGCAGCCCGGCATGACCGCGGGCGAGCTCGCTCGGCTGTTCGACGAGCTGTTCCTGCCCGGTGACACCGGGCGACAACTGTCCAGTCTGGACGTTGTGCCGGTGCGCGGCTGGCGGCGGGACACGCTGTTCGCGGAGACCGGGCTGCCCTGGGTGCTGCCGAGCCCGAACATGCCCACCCCGGACACTGCTTTGCTTTACCCAGGCACGTGCATGTTCGAGGGCACGCTGCTGTCCGAGGGACGTGGCACCACCCGGCCGTTCGAGCTGATCGGTGCGCCCGGAATCGACTGGCGTTGGGCCGATGCGCTCAATGCGGCCAACCTGCCCGGGGTGCGGTTCCGGGAGAACTACACCGTGCCGACGTTCAGCAAGTTCGTGAACCAGACGTGCGGCGGCGTGCAGGTGCACCTGACCGACCGGCACGCGGTGGACCCGATCCGCACCGCCGTCACGATGATCAGCACCGCGAAACGCCTGTATCCGAACGTGTTCGGCTGGCGGCCGGACAACTGGATCGACGATCTGACCGGCTCCGCCCGGCTGCGCACCATGATCGACGCGGGCGCGCCGGTCGGCGACGTGGTCGGGGCGTGGCAGGACGAACTGGCCGTGTTCCGCGGGCAGCGCACGCCCTTTCTGTTGTATCGCTGAACTTCCGATCGCTCGATGATGTCGGAATGACGAGGTCCTCATGTCCATGCGCGGTGTCTCGGTCACCTGTGTGCTCCTGGTCGCGGCGGTGAGCCTGACGACAGGGGCGGCGAACGCGGCGCAGGACCGGCGGCCGCTGGTCGGCCGGTTCGACCAGCCGCAGCAGGGCTACGCACCGGCGTGGACGGTCCTGCGCGACGGGCCGCCGCAGGCGGCGGGCCTGGATCCCGGGCCGATCGACACCGCGTTGGCGCAGGTCAATGCCTGGACGCAGAACGATCCGAGTACCGGTCACCCGATGTACTCGGGCCAGGTGACCCTGCTCGCGCACGACGGGATCGTCGTGGCGAAGGACGCGGCGGGTGACGCCCTGCGCTACGCCGACCAGCAGGGCGATCCGCTGCCGGCCGCGCAGCGGATTCCGATGCGGACGAACACGATCTTCGATCTGGCGTCGCTGTCCAAACTGTTCACCTGTGTCGTCGCGATGCAGCAGATCGAGGCCGGCAAGCTGGACGTGACCGCGACGGTGGCCAGTTACCTGCCGCGGTTCGCCGGCAACGGCAAGGGTTCGATCACCATTCAACAGTTGATGACGCACACCTCGGGCCTGCCGGCCGATCCGACGCCCGCGTTGTGGCAGTACCCGGACATGCCGTCGCGGATCAACGCGATCCTGGACGTGGCGCCGCAGTTCGCGCCGGGGACCACGTACCTGTACTCGGACGTCAACATGATGGTCTTGCAACTCGTGTTGCAGCGGGTGACCGGGCAGACGCTGGATGTGTTGGTACGCAACGGAATCACCGATCCCCTCAACATGCGTGACACGATGTACGACCCGCCGGCGTCGTTACGGCCGCGGATCGCGGCCGCGGAGTACGAGACGGTGCCGCCGCGCGGGCTGGTGTGGGGCCAGGTGCACGACGAGAACGCGTGGGCGCTGGGCGGGGTCGCCGGGCACGCCGGGGTGTTCTCGACCGTGGACGACGTCGCGGTCCTGGCGCAGGCGATCCTCAACGGCGGCACCTACGCGGGCCACCGCATCCTGACGCGGGAGTCGGTGACGCGGATGCTGACCGACTACAACCAGAACTTCCCCGGCAACTCGCACGGCCTCGGCTTCGAACTGGACCAACGCTGGTACATGGGCCGACTGGACAGCGCCCGCACGGCCGGGCACACCGGGTTCACCGGTACCACGATCGTGATCGATCCGGTGTCGCGCTCGATCGCGCTGCAGTTCAGCAACCGGGTGCACCCGACCCGGGACTGGGGCTCCACCAACCCGGCGCGGCGCGCGGTGGCCGACGGCCTCGCCAACTCGATGGCCGTGCGCGCGCCGAACGGCGGGCCGTCCTGGTACGCCGGCATCGGTGACGCGGCCACGGCCACGCTGACCACCCCGGTGCTCACCACGCGCGGCGGGCCGGTCACGGTCGGCTATGACACGTTCGTGGACACCGAGCCCGGCTTCGACCTGGTGACGTTGCAGTCCAGCACGGACGGCACTACCTGGACGGCCGTGCCGGTCACGGCGACCGGGCCGGGCGCGCCACCGGGCGCGGTCGGTGCGCTGTCCGGCGGCACACGGCAGTGGTGGCGGGTGACCGCGCAACTGCCGGCCATCGCGGGGCCGCTGCAACTGCGCTGGCACTACGCGACCGACGCGGCCTACACCGGTCGCGGCGTGAACGTGAGCGGCGTTCGGATCGCCGACCAGCGGGGCACGCTGTTCGACGGTGACCGGGGCACGTTCACCAGCGTGAACTGGGTCCGAACCAATCGCTAGGTCACGATGTCCGAATTACTCCCAACGGGTGGACCCGGCACCCCTGAGCTGGGCTCTTCCATTCACGCGTTGACCAAACATGTGACGGTTAGTAAGTTTCCCACGTGGCCACAACCAGTCCGGTCGAGCCGAGTCCGCTCGTCCGTATCAGATCGCTGCTGCCCGGTCTCGCAAAGGCCGAGCAGCGCGTTGCGCAAGTGGTGCTGGAGGACCCGGGTGGCGTCGCCCGGCGCAGCATCACCGAGGTCGCGGAATCCGCCGGCACCAGCGAGACCACGGTGACCCGGTTCTGCAAGGCGGTCGGCGTCAGCGGCTATCCGGAACTGCGGATCTCGCTGGCCGCGGACACCGCGCGCGCCGAGGCCCGCACCGACCGGGACATGGGCGGTGACATCGATCCGAGCGACGACCTGGCACAGGTGGTCGGCAAGGTCGCGTTCGCCGACGCGCGGGCGGTCGAGGAGACCGCGGCACAGCTCGACGTGGCCGCGCTGCGCCAGGTGGTCGAGGCCATCGCCGGGGCCGCCAGGGTGGACGTCTACGGCGTCGGGGCCAGCGCGTTCGTCGCCCTCGACCTCCAGCAGAAGCTGCACCGGATCGGGCGCGTCTGCTTCGCGTGGAGCGACACGCACATCATGCTCACGTCCGCCGCGGTGCTCGACCGTGGCGATGTCGCGGTCGGCATCTCGCACACCGGGGCCACCACCGACACGGTGGAGGCGCTGCGCGAGGCCAGCGACCGGGGCGCCACCACGGTGGCCATCACCAACTTCCCGCGCTCCCCCATCGCCGAGGTCGCCGACTTCGTACTCACCACAGCCGCACGGGAGACGACGTTCCGGTCCGGCGCGACGGCCAGCCGGATCGCCCAGCTCACCGTGATCGACTGCGTGTTCATCGGGGTGGCACAGCGCCACCGGGACAGCGTGCTCGCTGCCCTGGACACGACGTACTCCGCGGTCAGCACCCATCGACTGGAGGTTCGGCCGGACGGCCGGCGGAAGTCCCGAGAAAGCGGTGAGTGATGTCGGGTACATCGCAGGACACGGTGCAGGTCGACTCGCCGACTGAACTGCGGAACCCCGGCACGACCGACATAGACCAGCTCTCCACCGTGGATATCCTGCGCGAGATCAACGCGGAGGACGCCTCGGTGCCGCACGCCGTGGCCGAGGTGCTGCCCGAACTCGCCAGGCTGGTGGACTACGCGGTGGACGCGCTGCGCACCGGCAACCGGGTGCACTACGTCGGCGCCGGCACCTCCGGCCGGCTTGCCGTGCTGGACGCGGCGGAACTGGTGCCCACGTTCAACATCCCGGCCGACTGGTTCGTCCCGCACCACGCGGGCGGCGCGGCGGCGCTGCTGGCCGCGGTGGAGAACGCCGAGGACGACGAACTGGCCGGGTCGGTCGAGATGCAGCGGCACGCGCGGGCAGGCGACGTGGTCGTCGGGCTGACCGCATCCGGCCGCACCCCGTACGTGCTGGGCGCGGTGCACGCGGCCCGCCGGGCGGGTGCCCGGACCGGGCTGGTCTCGGCGAATCCGGGCGCGGCGGCGAACGCCGAGGTGGACGTGGCCATCGCGGTGAACACCGGCCCCGAGGTGATCGCCGGGTCGACCAGGATGAAGGCCGGCACCGCGCAGAAGCTGGTGCTGACCGCGTTCTCGACGGCGGTGATGGTGCGGTTCGGCCGTACCTACTCGAACCTGATGGTCAGCATGCGCGCCACCAACGCGAAGCTGCGCGGCCGGACGCTGCGGATCCTGCGCGAGGCGACCGGCGCGGGCGCCCAGGACTGCGCCGAGGCGCTGGCCGCCGCGGATGGCGATCTCAAGGTGGCGCTGGTGCAGTTGCTGTCCGGTGTGGACACCGGTCGCGCCGCGACCGCGTTGGTCGGCGCGCAGGGGTACGTCCGTGGCGCGCTGTCCGCACTGGATCCGCTGCGCCCGCCTACCCTGGGCGGGTGAAGCTTCGGCGGTGCGGGCCCGACGCGGTGCTCATCGAAGTGGGTTCGCTGGACGAGGTCGACGCGGTCCGGGCCGCCCTGGCCGCTGCCGCCGACCGGGGCGAACTGCCCGATCTCGTCGAACTGATCCCGGCGGCCCGCACCGTGTTGGCGTCGGTCAGATCCGGCGGTCCCGGCCTGGCTCGGTTGCGCGACGTGCTGGCGACCGCTGATCTGAGCCGGCCGGTGGCCCGCAGTCCACGTGAGGTTCGGATTCCGGTGCGGTACGACGGGCCCGATCTGGATCTGGTCGCACGGACCGCGGGGCGCAGCGCGGCCGAGCTGGTCGAACTGCACAGCGGGGCGGAGTACTCGGTGGCGTTCACCGGGTTCGCGCCCGGTTTCGGTTATCTCGTCGGGCTGCCGGAACCGTTGGTGCAGGCCAGATTGGACCAGCCGCGGACCAGGGTGCCGCCCGGTTCGGTTGGCATCGCCGGGGAGTTCACCGGGGTGTATCCGCGGTCCTCCCCCGGTGGGTGGCGGCTGATCGGGCGGACCGAACTGGCGCTGTTCGATCCGCGTCGGGATCCGCCCGCGCTGTTGGTGCCGGGCGACCGGGTCCGGTTCGAGGTGACGGCGTGAGGACCGTGACGGTGCTGGACACCGGGCCGCTGGCGCTGGTGCAGGACCTCGGCCGGCCGGGCAACGGCCATCTCGGCGTGCCACCCTCCGGTGCGCTGGACGTGCCGGCGCTGCGGCTGGCCAATCGGCTGGTCGGGAATCCGGAGGACGCGGCCGGACTGGAGGTGCTGTTCGGCGGGCTGCGGCTGCGCGCGGACAGCTCGTGCACGGTCGCCGTGACCGGCCCGGCCACTCCGGTCACGGTGAACGACCGTGGTCGCGACTCGCACGCGCCGGTGCACCTGGCGCCCGGTGACGTGCTGGCCCTGGGCACGCCGGCGACCGGCCTGCGGGTCTATCTCGGGTTCGCAGGCGGGGTGGCGGTGCCGGCCGAGTTGGGCAGCCGGTCCACGGACGTGCTGTCCGGTATCGGGCCTGCGCCGCTGAAGGTGGGTGACGAGCTGCCGTTGGGTGACCCGGTCGGTGTGCCGGCCGGCGCGGACGAGCTGGGGCCGTGGCCCGCGCCGGACGAGATCCGTGTGCCGGTGCTGCTCGGGCCGAGGGACGACTGGTTCGACGGCGCGTCGGCGCAACTGGCGGCCGGGCGCTGGCAGGTGTCGCCGGACAGCAACCGGATCGGGTTGCGGTGCGGTGGTCCCGCGCTGCGGCGGGTGGCCGCGTTGGACGGGGCCGAGTTGCCGAGCGAACCGGTGGTCACGGGGGCGGTACAGGTGCCGGCGAGCGGCCGGCCGCTGGTGTTCCTGGCCGACCATCCGACCACCGGCGGCTACCCGGTGATCGGCGTCGTGCCGGCGAGCGCGCTGCCCGCGTTGGCGCAGGCGCGGCCGGGCACGACCTTGTTGTTCGAGCCCGCTCAGTACTCGGATTCGTAGAGCTTGAGCAGTTCGGCGTGCAGGCCGGGGGTTTCGGTGAGCCGGGTGCCGTCCAGGGTGTGCACGCGGGTGATCTTGCGCACGGACGAGGCCAGCATGACGCCGTCCGCCCGGTGCAGGTCCGCCATCGCGATCGGCTCGACCTCGACCGTCCAGTCGGCCTGTGCCGCGGCGCGGAACAACGCGTGCTGGGTGGTGCCGGGCAGGATGCCCAGCGTCGACGGCGGGGTGCGCAGCGTGCGGCCTTCCGCAACGACAACGGTCGACGTCGGGCCCTCCAGCACCGAGCCACCCGACTCGGTGAAGATCACCTCGTCCGCGCCACGCCGGGCGGCCTCGCGCAGGGCCGCCATGTTGACCGCGTAGGACAGGGCCTTCGCGCCCAGCAGCAGCCACGGGGCCTGTTCCGCCGCGCCGGGCTCGATGCCGCGTGCCAGCGTGATCGCGGCGACACCGTCCCGGCGCTGGCGCAGCACGGCAGGCGCGATGTCCGTGGCCAGCGCGAAGCCGGTCGGCGTGCCGTCGCCGCCTTCGATGCCCCTCGTGTAGACGAGTTTCATGGCCAGCTCGGCACCGCCGGTCCAGTTGTCCAGCACCAGCCGCGCGCAGGCCGTCCAGGCGTCGCGGTCGGGTTCCGGCAGGTCCAGCATGGCGGCCGAGCGGGCCAGCCGGTCCAGGTGCGGGCCCATCTCACGGGGCTTGCCCTCGGTCACCAGGACGGTCTCGAAGACGCCGTCGCCCCGCATGACGCCGAGGTCGTCGACCCGCAGCTGCGGGCGGTCGGGATCAGCCAGGGTTCCGTCCAGCATCGCCAGTACACGCATCGCTCAACCTTACCCACGGCCTAGACTCGGTTACGTGGTCGACGAGACCGGCGCAGGAGAACAGTTCGCACTACGCGCGACGCTGCACGAGCGTGGCCTTCGCATGACACCGCAACGCCAACTGGTGCTCGACGCGGTGCGGGCGCTGCAGCACGCGACGCCGGAACAGGTCTGCCACCAGGTGCAGCGGACCACGCCGACGGTCAACATCACCACCATCTATCGCGCCCTCGACCTGTTGGAGGGCCTCGGCCTGGTCCGGCACACCCATCTCGGCCACGGCGCGCCGATGTACTCCGCGGAGGAGCACGAACACCTGCACCTGGTGTGCCACCGCTGCGGCCGGGTCACCGAACAACCGAAGGACCTGTTGGCACCGGTCGCGGACCGGCTGCGCGCGGAGTCCGGCTTCGAACTGGACGCGAGCCACCTGGCCCTGTCCGGCACGTGCCGGACGTGCTTGGAGGGAGAGGCATGACGTCACCGCTGCTGGCGATCCACGGGGCGGTGGCCGTGCCGGAGGACTCGCCGGACACCGGCGTCGCCTGGCACTACGGCGACCCGTACGGCGAACAGCGCGCCGCGGCCCGGTCGGTCGCGGTCATCGACCGGTCGCACCGTGGCGTCCTTGCCGTGCCCGGCGAGGATCGGCTGGCCTGGCTGCACTCGCTGACCTCGCAACACTTCACGTCGCTCGCCGCGCCCGGCGGCACAGAAGCACTCGTGCTGGACGCCCACGGTCACGTCGAGGACCACGTGATCGTCGGCCACGTCGACGACACGGTCTGGCTCGACGGCGAGGCGTACCGGACCGCGCCGCTGCTGGACTACCTGGTGAAGATGCGGTTCTGGTCCAAGGTCGAGCCACGGGACGCGACCGGCGAGTTGGCCGTCCTGACGGTCGTCGGGCCGGACGCGCCGGACCTGGTGTCGGGGGACGGCGTCACCCCGCTGGACGGTGGCGGCTTCGCCCGGCGGATGCCGTGGCCCGGCGTGCGCGCGGTGGACCTGGTGGTCCCGCGCGACCGGCTGGTCGACCACTGGCAACGGCTGACCGCGGCCGGCGCCCGACCGGCCGGCAGTTGGGCGTTCGAGGCGCTGCGCGTCGAGGCGCTGCGTCCCCGGCTGGGCATCGACACGGACGAGCGGACCATTCCGCACGAGGTGAACTGGATCGAACCGGCGGTCCACCTGGACAAGGGGTGCTACCGCGGCCAGGAGACGGTGGCGAAGGTGGCCAACATCGGCAGGCCGCCCCGCCGGATGGTGCTGCTGCACCTGGACGGCTCCCAGGAGGTGCTGCCGGTGACCGGCGAGCCGGTCCGGCTGGGTGACCGGGTGGTCGGCCGGGTCGGCACGGTGGTCCGCCACCACGAGCTGGGCTCGGTGGCCCTCGCACTGCTGAAGCGGTCGGCGCCGGTGGACGCCGAACTCGTCGCGGGCGCGGACGACCACCAGGTGCAGGCCGCTGTCGATCCCGACTCGGTGGCACCGGACACGGCGGCTCCCGGCCGGGAAGCGGCGGCCCGGCTGCGGGGCTGATGTGTCAGGATCGCGGGCATGTCAGCGTCGAGGACCCGGCCCGGTTCGCACGGCACGCTCATCACGGTGGCGCCGACCGGGGCCGAGCACGCCAAGTCGGACGTGCCGAACCTGCCGGTGACCCTGGACGAGCTGGTCAGCACCGCGCGGGACTGCGAGCGGGTCGGCGCGGCCATGATCCACGTGCACATCCGTGGCGCGGACACCAAACCGACGCTGGACCTGAAGCTGCTGACCGACACGGTGGCGGCACTGCGTGAGCAGACGAACCTGGTCGTGCAGCTCTCCACCGGCGGTGCGGTGACCGATCCGGAGGACCAGCGGCTGCGGGTGCTGGACGCCCTGCCGGACTCGGCGTCCTGCACGATGGGCACCGTCAACTTCGGTGACGATGTCTTCCTCAACCGCTGGGAGTTCGTGGTCGAGCTGCACGGCAGGATGCGGGAGCGCGGGATCGTGCCGGAGTACGAGATCTTCGACATCGGTCAGCTCGCGACGCTGCGCAGGCTGCTGGACGAGCACGGCCTGCCGGCAGGCGGCCACGTGCACGTCGACCTGGTGATGGGCGTGCCGGGCGGGATGCCCGGCGACACCGAGACGCTGGTCGCGGCGCTGCGGCTGATCCCGGACGGCGCCACGTTCGCCGCGACCGGGATCGGCCGGACCAGCCTGCCGGTGCTGCTGGCGTCGCTGTCCGCTGGCGGGCATCTGCGGGTCGGGATGGAGGACACCATCTCCTACGCTCGCGGACAGCGGGTGACGGACAACGCGCAGCTCGTGGCCCGCGCCGCCGGGCTGGCCCGGATCAGCCAGCGGCCGCCGTTGGGTGCGGCGGAAGTACGCGAACTGCTCGGCGTTCGGGCGTCAAATTGACACGATGGTTGAGAACAGGCAACAAGTGGACAGAGAGGTGTTGGCGCATGGCCCTGCCGTGCCGCAGGATGGGGGTGTGATCGAGGTCCGCCCGGGAGGCCGCCGTCGTATCGACCGCGTGCTCGATCCGGCGTACACCGAAGGCATCGACCAACTGCCCCTGACCGAGGTGCGGGCGCTGCGCGACGAGGCGGCACAGGAGGAGACCGACCTGTCGTATCTGCGGCGGCTCCTGCACGGCCGGATCGACATCGTGCGGGCCGAGCAGAAGCGCAGGGCCACGGGGGATCACACCGCCGTGGTGGACCAGCTGGCGGCCATCCTGTCCGCCAACGCGCTGGGGCCTGCCACCGGTTCCGGGCGCTACACCACGCTGGAGCCATCGCGCGCCGAGGCCCATCGGCGGCACGTCGAGGCGCTGGTGTCGGACGTGGACCTGTCGGACGTCTGCTCGCTCGGCGACGACACGCTCGATCACGCGCTCGGCACCTACCTGGCCGAGGAGTCGTCGGTGTCCGTGCGGCGCCGCGAGGTGCAGGTAGTGATGGACCGGCTCAACGAGGAGATCGCCGGCCGGTATCGGCAGGGCACCGCGTCGGTCGACGAACTGCTCGCCGCGCAGCGGACACCGAGCGCCGAACGGAAAGATCAGTTGTAGCGTTCCTTGGCCGCCAGCTTGGCCCAGAACTCGCGGACCTTCTCGTAGCGGACGTTCAGCTCGTCGGTGTCACCGGTCTCCATCGCGGTCAGGATGGCCTGCACGTCCAGCGCGGACGAGTCCTCCAGCAGCGCCTCGTCCTCGATCAGGTGCACGAGGCCGCCGTAGTCCAGCTCCACCGCCGAGTGCGGGTGGAACTGCTCCAGCCAGCGGCCGGTGTTGCGCAGGATCACGGCAGGCCCGTCCTCGCCGATGTTCTCCTTGGTGATCGCGTAGGCACGGGCGACACGTCGGCGGGCGTCGGCCATCGCGGTGCGCCAGTACACCTCGCGGACCGCGCCGTTGCCGCCACCCAGCACGATGTGTCGGTCGGCGGGCTCGACCAGGGCGAACCACGGCAGCGGCACGGTCCAGGTGGACGAGATGACATGGATGGCGGCGGCGCCCGCCGCCGACATCACGTCGGTGGCGTGGCCACGGGCCCGCTCCGCGTCCGTGGACAGCACGGCCTGCCGCAGCACCACGCCGGTGGTGGCCAGAAAGCCGACCAGCGCGGCGGCCGCCCGTGGCCGGAGGTCCAGCGGACAGACCAGCGGGCCGGGGCCGACGATGGCGGTGTCGGTGGCCGGCACCTCGGCGGTCTGCAGCGTCAGCACGTCCAGTGGGGCGTTGGGGGCGGCACGGCCGTCGGCGAGTTCACCGGGCAGCAACCGGACCGGCCGACTCAATTGTGACCTAAGCCACAGTTCCTGTTCGCGTTCGCCCACGGCAGAACGGGACAGAGCGTGAGAATCCACGCGTTCGGCAAGTCGGTCCACCAACGGTGCGTCAAACGCCGACAACGGCTCGTACACCCGCAGGTAGCAGACGAACGGTCGAGGCACGTACGCATGGTGT
>DASXXM010000272.1:0-8166 GCA_036503065.1 Pseudonocardiaceae bacterium
CGGCCGGACGACCCGACGCGAGCGCGATCCTGACCGACGCCGCCCGTGCCATGGCGCGGGCGATCGTGGTGATCGTGAACCTGCTCGACATCGACGAGGTGATCTTCGGCGGGCCGTTCTGGGCGCGGATATCCTCGGCGATCCTCGCCGCGCTGCCGGACGCGGTGCACGGCGATCCCGCCCTGGTGTCGTCGCATCCCGTCCGATTCGTCCAGTCCGCGATTCCCGTCGACGTCGCCGCCGTCGGGGCCGCGACCCTCGTGCTCGACAACACCTTCTCGCCCCGGCCGTCCGCGCTGCTGCTGGTGCCCGAGTGACCACCTGTCTTTGCCTTGGCGAACAGTTGTGAGCAATTACGATATATGATTTAGTAACTCCTGGCCGCAGGACCTCGGCGCGCGAACCGACGCCGTCGCTCCTGTCCGTGCCAACCAGAAGGCATCGCGACCCTTGCCTCAGAGGTGTCAACGTCGACCCTGCCGGCGCCATCGCCGGTCGTTCTCTGGAAGGTAAGCATGGGCAACTCCGTCACGCGTGTCCGCATCGCTGGTGCCGCCGTCGCGATGGCGACCGGTGTCGCCGTACTCGCGGCCTGCTCGTCGCCCGCTCCATCAGGTGCCTCGTCCGCGCCGGGCTGCGCGCCTGCGACCGGCAAGGTCACGCTCCAGTACTGGAACACCGTGCCGGGCATGGACCAGGTCGTCGCCCTGTGGAACAAGGACAATCCGAACATCCAGGTGCAGACCAAGAACATCTCCAACGACCAGTACGGCACCATCGGCAACGCCCTCAAGGCGGGCACGGCACCGGACCTCGCTCAGGTCGGCTACGACGAACTGCCCGACCTGCGCACCCAGGGCGCCTTCGTGGACGCGTCGGCTTGCTCGGCGGCGACCGCGGCCGAGTCGAAGTTCGTGCCGTGGACCTGGTCGCAGGCCGGCTTCGGCGGCACCGGCGTGTTCGCCGTCCCGCAGGACACCGGCCCGATGGCCCTCTTCGTGCGCAGCGACATCTTCCGGCAGTACGGCCTCCAGATCCCGAAGACCTGGGACGAGTACGCGGCGGACGCGCGGAAACTGCACGCCGCCGACCCCAACCTCAGCATCACGTTCTTCGACCCGAACAACGCCGAGTGGTTCAACGGACTCCTCTGGCAGGCCAAGGCCCGGCTGTACAGCTACTCGGGCAACGAGTGGCACGTGACGGTCGAGTCCGACCAGAGCAAGCAGGTCGCCGGGTACTGGCAGAAGCTGATCGACGCCAAACTGGTGCGCACCGACCTCGCCAACACCACGCCCCCGATGTACGCCGCGTACCAGAAGAACCAGATCGCCAGCTACGTCGGCGCCGCGTGGGGCTACAGCATGTTCCGCGACAACCTGCCCGACCAGGCCGGCAAGTGGACGATCGTCCCGATGCCGACGTGGGGTGCCGGCACGGCGTCCGGTGACTGGGGCGGATCGACAGTCGCGTTCATGAAGGGCAGCCCGCACCTCTACGAGTCGGTCAGGTTCAACGTCTGGCTGAACACCG
Organism: Pseudonocardiaceae bacterium; assembly: GCA_036503065.1. Lineage (GTDB taxonomy): Bacteria > Actinomycetota > Actinomycetes > Mycobacteriales > Pseudonocardiaceae > DATEPR01. Next base: position 1,534 of record DASXXM010000272.1, read on the forward strand.
ATCCGCAAGCCCTCGCGTTGGAGAACCAGTTGGGCGGCCTCTACCCGGCGGCCACCGCCGGTCTGCGGCTTCCCGCGCTGTCGCAGGGCGTCCCGTACTACGCCAACGAGAAGATCTTCGACGTCTTCGCCGACTCGTCCCAGCACGTCGACACCGGCTTCACCTGGGGGCCGACCCAGAAGACGGTGAATCTGGCGCTGCAGGACGCGATGGCCAAGGCGACAGCGGGCAGCGGCACGCTCACCGACGCGCTCTCGGCCGCCCAGTCCAGCGCGCTGAAGTCGATGAAGGATCAGGCGATCCCCGCCGCGGCCGGGAACTGACCTGGGCATGACCGACCTCGCAACCCGCGTGGTGGCCGCAACGACCGGGCGCCGCCGTCGCCCCAACGGCGGCGCCCCCCGGCCGGGCACCATCGTCGCGTTCCTGCTGCCGTTCCTACTCCCGTTCGTGCTGTTCTACCTGGTGCCGATCGGCTACGCGATCGGGCAGAGCTTCCTCGTCGTGCGCCGTACCAGTGGCCAGTACGGCACGCCGTACACGACGTTCGGCGGTTTCGAGCAGTACGTGCGGGCGTTCCAGAACACGGAGTTCCTGGCCAGCATCGGCCGCATCGCCCTGTTCGGCGTCGTGCAGGTACCGGTCATGCTGTTCGTCGCGCTGACCATGGCGCTGCTGCTGGACACCCCGCTGTTGAAGCTCAAGTCGTTCTTCCGGATCGCGGCGTTCATGCCGTACGCGGTGCCCGGTGTCATCGCCGCGATCATGTGGTCGTTCCTCTACTCGCCGCAGCTCAGCCCGATCGTCGGCCTGCTGAAGGGAATCGGGCTCCAGCCCGACTTCCTCGGCCCGGGCGCCGTGCTGTGGTCGACGGCGAACGTCTCCACCTGGCTCTGGACCGGCTACAACATGCTGATCATGTTCTCGGCGTTGCAGTCGATCCCGCAGGAGCTCTACCAGGCCGCCAAACTGGACGGTGCGAGCAACTGGGCGATCGCGTGGCGGATCAAGGTCCCGATCATCGCCCCGTCGATCATCCTCACCACGGTGTTCTCGATCATCGGCACGCTCCAGCTCTATGCGGAGCCGGCTGTGTTGCGCCAGATCTCGTCGAACATCTCCAGCACGTTCACGCCGAACATGCTCGCGTACGCGGTGGCCTCCGGAAACAACTACCAGCAGGCGGCGGCGATCTCCGTGGTGCTCGCGGTGCTCACGTTCGTGTCGAGCTTCGGGTTCATGCGACTGACCACGAAGCGGACCGAACCATGAGCGATCGGACCGCAGGCCACGAAAGCCGCCTCAGCCAAACGGCGGCCATGGCCCTGATATTCGTCCTGGCGGTCTATTTCCTGCTGCCGATCTATTTTCTCATCGTCGCGGCGACGAAGCCGCAGGGCGACCTCGCCTCGACCTTCGGGCTGGCGTTCTCGCACTTCAACCTGTTCCAGAACCTGGGCATCCTGTTCGGCCGGAGCAACGGCATCTTCGCGGTGTGGGCGTTGAACAGCGTGCTCTACGCGGTGCTGGGCGCGGCCGTCGGCACCCTGATCTCCGCGCTGTGCGGCTACGCGCTGGCCAAGTTCAGGTTCCGGGGCCGGGAGTTCCTGTTCTCCGTCATCCTCGGCGGTGTCCTCGTGCCCACCACCGCGCTGGCGCTCCCGCTGTTCCTGCTGTTCTCGGCAACGGGTTTGGTCAACACCTACCTCGCGGTGTTCCTGCCCAGCATCGTCAGTCCGTTCGGCGTGTATCTGGCGCGCATCTTCGCCGCGGCCGCCGTCCCGGAGGAGCTTCTCGAATCCGCGCGGCTGGACGGTGCCGGCGAGTTCCGCACGTTCTTCTCGCTGGCATTCCGGCTGATGACGCCGTCGCTGGTGACCATCTTCCTGTTCCAGTTCGTCGGCATCTGGAACAACTTCTTCCTACCGATGGTGATGCTGCAGAAGGAGTCGCTCTTCCCCATCACGCTCGGGCTCTACGAGTGGAACGGCCAGACCGCCCGTGTCCCGCTCCTGCAGGTGTCGGTGATCACCGGTTCGCTGGTCTCGATCGTGCCCGTGATCGTCGTGTTCGTCGTGCTCCAGCGGTTCTGGCGCACCGGACTCGCATCCGGCGCACTCAAATAATTTCGGTATCCGTCGCACTGGCTGTCCACGCACCTACCGACAGAAGGTCCATCGCCCATGCAGAAATCCGCCGTCTTCGTACCCCATTTTCATTGGGACCGAGAATGGTATGAGCCTTTCCAGGTGTTCCGGCACCGGCTGGTCACCGCCTTCGAGGCCGTGCTGGAGACGGCCGAGGCGAATCCCGACTTCCGGTTCACCGCGGACGGGCAGCTGGCCGTGATCGAGGACTATCTGGAAATACGACCGGAGAACCGCGATCGAGTCGCGGCCCTGGTCGCCGGTGGCCGGCTTGCCATCGGACCGTGGCTGATCCTGCTCGACGAATTCCTCTGCGCCGGCGAGACCATCGTGCGCAACCTTCAGATGGGTTGGGCGGCCGCGGCGGAACTCGGCGGCGCGATGCCCGTCGGCTACCTGCCGGACATGTTCGGGCATGTCGCGCAGCTGCCGCAGATCCTGGCGCGGGCCGGCATCGAGCATGCGGCGCTGTGGCGCGGCGTTCCCGGGTTCGTTGACGGTCACGCCTTCCGCTGGCGCGCTCCCGACGGCTCCGAGGTGCGCACCGAGTTCCTCTTCGACGGCTACGACAACGGCCTCGACGTGCTGCTGGTACCAGACCGGATCGGGCGCGCACTCGGCGACTACGCCGAGATGACGGCCAAGCGGTGGGGTGGCGACCCGGTGCTCGCGATGGCGGGCACCGACCACACCGCGCCCGATCCGCGACTCGCGAGCTGGCTCGCGCACGCATCCGGCGACGAAGGCGCGATCACCATCGCGACCCTGGACGCGTACGTCCGCGGGCACGTGCGCGACGAGGTCTCCGTCGTCGTCATCGGTGAGCTGCGCAGCCACGTGCGCGGCAACATCCTCCCTGGTGTGCTTTCCGCGCGCCTGCGGCTCAAGCAGCGGATGGCCGTTGCCGAGCGCACCGTCGACCACGCCGAGCGGATGAACGCGCTGTGGTCCCGACGCGACGAATCGCGGTTCATCGCACTCGCGTGGCACAAGATCATCGAGTCGACCGCGCACGATTCGGTCGTCGGCTCCGGTACCGACGAGACAGCCGACCAGGTCGAGGCGCGGCTCGCCGAAGCAACGCACATCGCGCGCGCGGTTCGGGACGCGGCCCTCGCCCAGCAGGCGGCGGCGGTGCCCGCGGACGGCTACCTGGTCGCCAACCCGCTGCCGTTCCCGCGCACGGCCCTGGTCGAGGTGGACGTCGTGGCCCCGCAAGAGGGAACCGTGCTGGTCGCCACCGCCGCCGACGGCACGACGCAACCCGTGCAGCTGACCTCGGTGGCGCCGACCGTCCTGGGCGACGAGCGCGTCGACGCCTCGCAGCTGGAACGGGTGCTGCGCCGAATCCACCGTCGCGAACTCTTCGGCCTGCTGATCGATCGCTACGAACTCACCCCTGGGTCGCTCGTCTTCCACCTTGCCGAAGTGCCGACCAGCGGACCGTTCGACCTGCTGATCCTGCGCCGCGAGGTCGCTGCCGCGGCTGCCGTGTGTCCCGGTGAGTGGGCGGTGCTGACGTTGGCGAAAGCCCGCGCGACCGCGATCGTGTCCGTGCCCGTCCCCGCGTCCGGGTTGACGAGTTTCCGGGTCGAACCGGGCCACGGCGCCGAAACAACCCGCACACCGACGACCGCGACGGCCGGCACGCTGTCCAACGGTCTCGTCGATGTCGCGGTCAACGCCGATGGCACCGTGGACATCACCGGTGTCGACGGCACCACGCTGCACGGCGTCGGCCGCCTCGTCGACGGCGGCGACCGCGGCGACTGTTACAACTACGCGCCACCAGCCGACGACGTGCCGGTCTCGGAGCCGACCGAGGTCGTGGTCGAACTCCTGGAGAACGGCCCGTTGCGGTCCAGGATTCGGGTCACCCGGTGCTACGAGTGGCCAACCGCGTTGTCGTCCGATCGCGACCTTCGTGCGAGCGAGACCGTGTCGACGGCGGTGGACACGCTCCTGGAACTGCGGGCGGGGGAACCGTTCCTGCGCGTGGCCACGTCGTTCCTGAACCGGTCCGCCGACCATCGGCTGCGCTGGCACGTGCCGTTGCCCGAGCCGGTTGCCGGGTCCGCGTCCGCGGGCCAGTTCGCCGTCACGGAGCGCGGGCTGACCGCCGAGGGCGGTTGGGGTGAGTATCCGATCCCCACCTTCCCGGCCGGCTCGTTCGTGTCCGCTGGTGCCGCGACCGTACTGCTCGACCACGCCACCGAATACGAGATCGTCGGCGACGAACTGGCCATCACGCTACTGCGCGCGATCGGTGCGATCAGCGTCAACATCCATCCGTACCGGGACGAGCCTGCCGCGGCGGAGATCCCCGCGCCGGGCGCGCAGGACCTTGGCGTGCGCATCGAGAACCGGGTCGCCATCCTGCCTTCCGCAGCCGGTTGGCGGGACGCGAACGCGGTCGCACTCGCCGAAGTCTTCCGCAACGACGTGCTGGTCACGCCCGGCACCGCGCCGGCCGCGGGCGGGCTGCCGCCGGCCGCGGCCGGCGTCGCGGTCGATGGCGCGGACATCCTCGTGTCGTGCATTCGGCGCGTCGCGGACGGCACCGAGTTGCGGTTGGTCGCGATGAGCGACACGGGATCGACCGCCCGCGTCACCGGCGCGTTCGCCGAAGCCACCACGGTCGACCTGCTCGGCCGGCCACTCGCCACGGCGCCCGCCACGGACGGGCTCGAACTCGTGCTTGGACCGTGGGAGATCCGAACTGTCGTTGTCCGGTAAGACAAAGCAAGGAGGACTCGTGAAAAGAAGGTTAGGGCTCGTCGTGACTCTCGGGTTGCTGGTCGCAGCCGTGACGGCCGTGTCGGCGCCCGGGACGGCGAACGCCGAGGACAACGGCGTCGGTGCGAAACCGGCACTGGGCTGGAGCAGTTGGAGCTTCGTCCGCAAGAACCCGACGGCGGCGGTCATCGACGCGCAGGCCGACGTGATGGTCAGCAGCGGCCTCAAGAAACTCGGCTACCAGTATGTGAACCTGGACGACTTCTGGTACGAGTGCCCCGGCAGCCAGGGCCCGAACGTCGACCAGTACGGCCGATGGGTGATCGACCCGACGCGCTTTCCCGACGCCGGCTCGAAGAACGGGATTCAGGCCGTCGCCGATCACCTGCATGCCGACGGCCTGAAGTTCGGCATCTACGTCACCCCGGGCATTTCCGCGCAGGCCGTCGCGCGGAACACACCGATCGAGGGCACCAGCTACCACGCCGACGACATCGCGCTGCCGAACGTCAGCGAGGCGAACTACAACTGCGGTGGCATGGTCGGCATCGACTACAGCAAGCCCGGCGCGCAGGCGTTCATCAACTCATGGGCCGCCCAGTTCGCCTCGTGGGGCGTTGACTACCTCAAGATCGACGGTGTCGGATCGCAGGACCCCCAGGACGTGCGGGCGTGGTCGAACGCCCTGCGAACCACCGACCGCCCGATCCACCTCGAACTGTCCAACAATCTGGACATCCCGGACGCGGCGACCTGGGCGCGGTACGCCAATGGCTGGCGCACCGGCGGGGACGTCGAGTGCTACTGCGGCCCCAACAACGCGAGCTTTCCACTCACCAACTACGGCAGTGTGGCCAGCCGGTTCGATCAGGTCGCGGCGTGGGCACCGTTCGGCGGGCCAGGTGGTTTCAACGACTACGACTCGCTGGAAGTGGGCAACGGAGCCAACGACGGGCTGACCCTCGACGAGCGCAAAACACAGTTCAGCCTGTGGGCCTTGGCCGCGTCACCACTGATTCTCGGCACCGACCTGACCAACCTCGACCCGACCGACCTGAGCCTGTTGCGGAACACCGACGTGCTCGCCGTCGACCAGGACGCGATCGACGCCAAACGGCTCGCGAACGACGGCACGACGCAGGTGTTCGCGAAGCAGGAGGTGGGCGGCGACGCCGTGGTCGGGCTGTTCAACACCGGCGACGCACCGGCCGCGGTGTCCACGACGACGGCCGCGCTTGGCCTGCCCGCCAGCCGCCAGTACCGACTGACGGACCTGTGGTCGCACGCCACCCTGGAGTCCGGGGGCGGTGTCGGCGCGACCGTGCCGCCACACGGAGTGGTGCTGTACCGGGTGACGCCCGCCCGGCGCCCGGTGTTCGCGCCGGCCGCGACGTCGTTCGGCATCACCGGGCTGGCCGACGGGCAGGTTGCCGGCCAACCGTTCACCGCGACCGAGACCTTCACCAACTACGGCACGAAGCCTGTCCTGAACGTCACCATGAAACTGTCCGCCCCGGCCGGATATTCGGCGAAGGCGACATCGGCGACCCACTTCGGCAGCGTCCCAGATGGACGGACAGTACGCACCACCTACACCGTCGACTCACCGCAGGCGACGCTGTTCGCCAGCGCCGTCTTCACCACGATGGACAGCTACACCCAGTTGCACGGCGGCACAACGAGTTCGACGGAGAGTCATCCGCTGACCGTCCACAGTCAACTCCAGGCGCCGTACCGGAGCTACAGTTCG
>DASXXM010000273.1:0-2588 GCA_036503065.1 Pseudonocardiaceae bacterium
GCTCGCCGCGCAGCCGGTGCTGCTCGGCCACGATCGTCGGGGCGTCCGGGTCGAACAGGTAGGCCAGCACGTGCACGGTGCAGGTGCCGCCCCGCCCGTCCGGTGACGTGCAGGACAGCTCGGCGCCGCGGACCAGGGTCAGTCCGGCCGGCAGCGCCTCGGTGGCCGCGGCCCAGCCCTTGGTCGTGTCGTGGTCGGTCAGCGCCACCACGTCCAGGCCGCTGGCGGCCGCGTTGGCGACGAGTTCGGCCGGGGTGTCCGTGCCGTCCGACACGCTGGAATGGGTATGCAGGTCGATGCGCACGCCGGCCATTCTCGCCGACGGGCTCAGGCGGCACTCATCCGCGCTGGTCGTGGCCGTAGGACCGCTCGACCCGGAACCGGGCGATCAGGCGTTGGTCGGCCACCATGGCGGCCCGGTACTCGTCCCAGTCCGGGTGTTCCCCGGCCATGCGGCGGTAGTAGTCGACCAGTTCGTCGACGGTCGCGTCGTCGGGTGCGGCGGCCACCGGCGTCAGCTCCACGGTGCCGTCCACCACCTGGTAGGCGCGGTGGTCGGCGGTGGTCAGGAACAGGCTGGCCCTGGGGTCGCGGCGCAGGTTGCGGGTCTTGGCCCTGGTGTCGGTCAGGGAGATGCGGATCACGCCGTCGGCCTCGTCGTACCAGTAGCCGACGTTGGAGAGCTGCGGGCGGCCGTCACGCTTGATGGTGACCAGCGTGGCGGCACCGGTCGGGGCGAGCAGGGACGGCACACCGTCGGTCGACGTCATGCCACCAACGTAGATGACATGTCAACTCGACTCAGGGCACGAGCTTCTTGCCGCGCGCGGCGCGCTGTGCCTTGATCATCGAGAACCGCTCGGACTGGGCCTGCTTGTCGCCGAACACCAGCTCCGAGATCGCGTCGTAGACCAGCTCCGGCCGGGGCAGGAACTCGATCCGGTTCAGCGCCTGGATCTGGCCGGCCGACTCCACGATCAGCGTGCCGTAGCCGAACATCCGGCCGGTCGCGGTGCGCTCGTAGGTCAGGTCGGTGACCTTGCCGATCGGCATCATCGCCACCCGGTTGGTGAACACGCCGGTGATCAGCATGAACCGCTTGTCCGTGACGACGATCCGCTCGACCCACCAGTCGATGACGATGTAGGCGAACCGGAGCACCACGAGCAGCGCGGCGTACCAGAGGATGTTCTGGAACAGCCACGCCCCGTTGGGCAGCAGGTAGGACAGCATCACCGCGACCGCGAGCAGCGCCATCGCCTCGAACACGTCCCAGAGCACATAGGTCCAGTGCCGCCGGACGCGGATCACGCGTCGTTCGGTGGGAAGGAGGTACTCGTCAGGGTCGCGTGGCGCGAACATGTGTCCAGTATCTCGCAGTCAGCGGCTTCAGCCCACCAGTGTCTTGAAGAACGTGACGATGGCCGTCGCGCCGTTCTTCAGCAGGTCGAGAATGTGGGTGACCAGACCGGAGGCCTGCGCGGGCGCGCTGATCAGGAAGAACAGCACGAGCGCCACTGCGGCCCAGGTAAGGAGCTTCTTGAGGTTCACGTTGATCGACCCCGTCCGCTGGTTACGTTCGTACATCCGTGTGGTGCCTGTCGGTAAAGTGTGTACCGCACCCCGCTCCAACCAAAAACTTCTGTACCGCTCTGGTGTAACAGTCGGCTCACGAGTTGGGATTCGGTTACTTTGTGTAGTCTGGACCATGCTTGACGTGCCGGCAATCAGGTGTGTCGGCGGTCTCGTTCTCGACGATCGCGGCAGGCTGTTACTGGTGTTGCGCGCCAACGATCCGGGACGGGGTTTGTGGTCGGTTCCGGGCGGGAAGGTCGAGCCCGAGGAAGCGGACGAAGCGGCCGTGCGCCGCGAGATCGCCGAGGAAACAGCACTGTCGGTAACTGTGGGGCGTTTGTGCGGAGTTGTGGAACGTCCCGCTCCGGCAGGGGTTTTCGTCATCCACGACTACCTCTGCGCGGTCGAGCACGGCACCGCGCGGGCCGGCTCGGACGCCGCCGACGTGCGCTGGGTCGGCTCGGCCGAGTTCGCCGCCCTCGATCGGGCGGGTGCCCTGGTCGACCGGCTGGCCGAGACGCTGTGGGACTGGGGCGTGCTGGCTCGCCCGCACTGACCGTCACCCCATCGGCGGAGTGAGCCGGCCATCCAGGTGGTAACCCGTCCGGGCTACGCCAATCAGGTGGCCAACCACACGATGCGTTCACCATGGAACGCGGTCCTGGCCAACGCGACCGCCTCCGGCCGCCCGTGCACCCACCGAACCAGCCCAAGTGTCCCCGAAGGTGTCGCGCCCGCCGTCAGGTCGGCCCGGTCCGGCAGCACGAGGTTCAGCCCGGCCTCGTAGGTCTCCTGGCTGATCCACCACAGCGGCCGCGTGGCGGCCAGTTCGGCCAGTGCGGCGACGAACTCGGCGCGGCGGCCGGCCGGCACGTAGGGCAGCACGTGGCTGTTGAACACCACCAGCGGCAGGTCGGCCGGGATCCGGTCGACGGCCGCGGCCAGGTCGTCCACCAGGTCACCGGTCACGAACTCCGGCCGGTCCTTGGTCTGCGCCAGCGCCGCCTGGTTCA
>DASXXM010000274.1:0-9280 GCA_036503065.1 Pseudonocardiaceae bacterium
TCATCGGACAGTGGTGGCACGTCGGCGGCTGCTGAGTTCGCGCGGGCTTGGGTTACGTTGCGGGCGCCGGGGATTACCGTGGTCACGCCGGGTTGTTGGATGATCCAGCGCAGTGCCGCCTGAGCCGGTGTCGTGCCGTCGGGGATCAGGGCGGCGAACTCCTGGGCCGCTTCGACGCCGGTCTCGAAGTCCACGCCGGCAAACGTCTCGCCCACGTCGAACGCCTCGCCATGGCGGTTGTAGTTGCGGTGGTCGTTGGGTTCGAACGTGGTGTCCTTGGTGTAGCGGCCCGACAGCAGGCCCGACGCCAGCGGTACGCGCGCGATGATGCCGACGCCCGCCGACAGTGCCGCCGGCAGGACCTGCTCCAACGGCTTGCGGCGGAACGCGTTCAGGATGATCTGCACGCTCGCCACACCCGGCCGGGCGATCGCGGTCAGTGCTTCGTCGACCGTCTCCACGCTCACCGCGTAGTTCGCGATGCGCTTCTCGGCCACCATCGTGTCGAGGGCATCGAATACGCGGTCCGTCGAGTAGACCTGCGTTGGCGGACAATGGAGCTGGACCAGGTCCAGGGTGTCGACGCCCAGATTGGTACGGGACCGGTCGTTCCATGCGCGGAAGTTGTCCAGCGAGTAGTTCGCCGGCTCCTGAGCCACTCGGCGGCCCATCTTGGTCGCCACGAACAGTGGCTCGGCCCGCTCGCGCAGGAAGCGTCCGATGAGTTGCTCGCTGCGGCCGTCGCCGTAGACATCCGCGGTGTCCAGCATCGTCACGCCCGTGTCGACCGCTGCGGCCAGCACGGCCAGTGCGTCGTCCTCGCTGACCTCGCCCCAGTCTGCGCCCAGCTGCCAGGTGCCCAGGCCGACGACCGATACGTTGCGGCTGGTCCGGCCCAGTATCCGTTGCTCCACGGTGAAATCCTAGACGATCAGGGTGCCGTCGACCCGCCGAGGGACGGCCGCGCCACCTGGGTCGTCGCGCAGTTCGGCCGGTAGCACGGACTGCGGCGCGTCCTGCCACGCCAACGGACGCAGGAACCGCCGGACCGACGTGATACCGACAGAAGTGTGCAACGTGTTCGTCGCAGGCCATGGGCCACCGTGTTGCTGCGCCCACGCCACCGCGACGCCGGTGGGAAAGCCGTTGAACAGAATACGGCCCGCCTTGTGTCGCAACACTTCCAGCACCGCGCCGACCTCATCGTCGGACTCGCCGATGTGCAGGGTGGCGGTCAGCGATCCGGGCAGTCCGTCCAGCGCCGCTACCAGGTCCGCATCGTCCGAATAGGACACCAGAATGGTGACAGGGCCGAAGCACTCGCTGGTGATCACGTCATCCAACTGTCGGGTGTCGGTGGTGAACACCATGGGGCGCACCGTGAAGCCTTCGCCGCCGGGGGAACCGGCGGTGGCCAGTACGGTGAGGCCGGGGTGGTCGGCCAGCTTGGTGGTGCCGGCCTCGTAATTGTGGCGGATGCCGTCGTTCAGCGCGACCGGTGTGCCCAGTTCGCCGAATGCCTTGGCGACCTCGTCGCGCAGCCGGTCGCCGTCCGGGCCGGCCGGCACGAAGACCAGGCCGGGCTTGGTGCAGAACTGGCCGGCGCCCAGCGTGGCCGAAGCGGCCAGGCCACGGCCGATCGCCTCGGCGCGCTCCGCAGCCGCGGCCGGTGTGACGACCATCGGGTTCAGGCTGGAAAGCTCGCCGTAGAACGGGATCGGCTCCGGGCGGCTCGCGGCCAGGTCCGCCAACGCCCGGCCGCCGTGCAGCGAGCCGGTGAAGCCGACCGCCTTGACCGCCGGGTGTTGCACCATCGCCGTGCCGGCGTTCTGGCCGTGCACCAGGGAAATCGTGCCGGCGGGGGCGCCTGCCCTTGTCGCGGCGGCCGACATCACGTCGAAACAGCGCTGCGCGGTGGCCGGGTGCGACGGGTGCGCCTTGATGATCACCGGACAGCCGGCGGCCAGCGCGGCCGCGGTGTCGCCGCCGGGCACCGAGAACGCCAGCGGGAAGTTGCTCGCGCCGAACACGCCGACCGGCCCGATGGGCACCAGCATCCGCCGCAGGTCCGGACGCGGGCCCATCGGGGTGTCGCCCGCGTGGTCGATGATCGCTTCCAGGTAGCCGCCCTCCTCCACCGCGTCCGCGAACAGTCGGAGCTGGAAACAGGTCCTGGTCAGCTCGCCGTTGAGCCGGGGCGCGCCCAGCGCGGTCTCCCGGTCGGCGAGGCCGACGATGGTCTCCCGGTCCGCCTCCAGCGCGTCCGCGAGCGCGCGCAGCACGCCGGCCCGGAACGGCCGGCCCAGTCGCGCCAACCGGGGCGCGGCCTGGGCCGCCTGCTGGCACAGCGCGTCGACCTGGGCGGCGGTGGTCTCCTCTGCGACCGTCGCCACGACGTGTCCGGTGCGGGGATCGGTGCTGGTTACGGCCGTCATCGTGCTCCTTCAGTGGGGATCGGGTTCGGGGTTGGCACCGGTTCTGGCCAGGAAGTCGAAGTCACAGCCCTGGTCGGCCTGGGTCACGTGCTCGGCGTACAGAGCGCCGTAACCACGCTCGAATCGGGCCGCGGGCGGCGTCCACCTGGCTCGCCGAACGGCCAGTTCGTCCTCGTCGACCATCAGGTCCAGCGTACGGGCCGGCACGTCCAGCCGGATCAGGTCACCGTCGACGACCAGGGCCAGCGGGCCGCCGACGAACGACTCCGGCGCCACGTGCAGCACACACGCGCCGTAGCTGGTGCCGCTCATCCGGGCATCGGAGATCCGCACCATGTCCCGGATGCCGCCGGCCAGCAGCCGATCCGGGATCGGCAGCATGCCCCACTCCGGCATCCCCGGCCCGCCGAGCGGTCCCGCGTTGCGCAGCACGAGCACCGAGTCCGGCGTGATCGGCAGGTCCGGGTCGTTGATCCGGGCCAGCAACTCGGTGTGGCTGTCGAAGACCACGGCGGGTCCGATGTGGACCAACAGCCGGGACTCGGCCGCGATGTGCTTGATCACCGCGCCGGACGGCGCCAGATTGCCGTGCAGTACGGCGATTCCGCCCTCCGCGGCGACCGGACGTTCGGCCGGCCGGATCACGTCGTCGTTGTGCACCAGGGCGCCGGCCAGGTTCGCGGCCAGCGTGTGCCCGGACACCGTGGGCCGGTCGGTGTGCAGGAGGTCGAGTTCGGCCAGTCGGGCCATCAGGCCGGGCAGGCCGCCCGCGTAGTAGAAGTCCTCCATCAGGTACTCGCCGCCGGGCCGGATGTTGGCCAGCACCGGCACCTGCCGCGCGATCCGGTCGAAATCGCCCAGCGACAACGGAATCCGGCCCCGACCGGCCATCGCGATCAGGTGGATCACCGCGTTCGTGGATCCACCGAGCGCGAGGACCGTGGTCACGGCGTCGGCGTAGGCCCGCTCGTCGGCCAGGTCCGAGATCCGCGTGTTCGACCGGACCAGGTCCACGATCCGCATCCCGCTCGCCGCGGCCATCCGGTGGTGGGCCGAGTCGACGGCCGGGATCGCGGCGGCACCGGGGAGGCTCAGCCCCAACGCCTCCACCGCCGACGTCATCGTGGACGCCGTGCCCATGGTCATGCAGGTGCCGGGGGAGCGGGCCAGGCCGTTCTCCAGTTCGGCCAGTTCCGCGTCGCCGATCAGGCCGGCGCGGCGGTCGTCCCAGTACCGCCACATGTCGGTGCCGCTGCCCAGCGTCTCGTCGCGCCAGTGGCCGCGCAGCATCGGCCCGGCCGGCACGAAGATCGTGGGCAGGTCCGCGCTGGTCGCGCCCATGATCAGGGCCGGCGTCGTCTTGTCGCAGCCGCCCATCAGCACCGCGCCGTCGATCGGGTAGGACCGCAGTACTTCCTCGGTCTCCATCGCCAGCAGGTTCCGGTAGAGCATCGGCGTCGGCTTCTGGAACGTCTCGGACAGCGTGGCCACCGGGAACTCCAGCGGGAAGCCACCCGCCTGCCACACCCCGCGTTTGACCTGTTCGGCGCGCTCACGCAGGTGCATGTGACACGGGTTGATGTCGCTCCACGTGTTCAGGATCGCGATGACCGGCTTGCCGAGATGCTCCTGCGGGTTGTAGCCGAGTTGGCGGGTGCGGGCGCGGTGGCTGAAGTCCCGCAGGCCGTCCCCGCCGTACCAGCGGAAACTACGCAGGTCCTCGGGTGTCACGTGGTCAGGCCCCAGTCGGCAAGCAGTCGCGCGACGGCGGCCGTGCCCGCGTCGTCCAGGTGCCGACTCGGTGGCCGGACGTCCGGGCGGCACAGTTTCAGCTGCGCCAGCGCGGCTTTCACCACGGACACGTTGTCGGCCGAGTCGTCGGCCGCGCGCAGCGCCTCGAACGGCTGGACCCGCTGCCAGACGCGGATCGCCTCGGTGTAGTCCTGCCCGCGCAGCGCTGCCAGCATCGCCAGCGGCAGCGCCGGATGGACGTTGGCCAGGCCGGACGTGAAGCCGGTCGCCCCGTTCACCCAGTAACCGGGCGCGGACAGTTCGGCCAGCCCGGCCAGCCAGACGAACCGGTCCAGCCCGGCATCCCGTGCCACGGAAGCGAAGTGGGCCGGGTCGGCGACCGCGTACTTCACGCCGATCACGTTCGGCGCCAGCTCACCCAACCGTCCGATGTGGACGGCATCGATCCGTGTGCCGCGCATGTACAGCACGACGCCCAGCTCGGGCACGGCATCGGCGATGGCCCGGTGGTAGTCCACCCAGCCGGCCGCGCTGACGTAGGGATGCACCGGCTGGTGGATCATGATCGCGTGCGCGCCTGTCTGCCGGGCGTGCCGCGCGGCCGCGATCGCGTCCGGCACCGCGTGACCAACGCCGGCCAGCACGGTGGCTGTGTCGCCGACGGCCGTCATGGTCAGCTCGACAGCCTGGCGGGTCTCGGCGGCGGACAGCGCGTAGAACTCGCCGGTGTTCCCGTTCGGCGTGACCACCTCGATGCCGCCGTCGACCATCCTGGTCAGGATGCGGAAGTAGGCGGACTTGTCGAGCTGGTCGTGCTCGTCGAACGGGGTGACCGGGATCGCCACGACACCGGCAAGCCTCCGGCGCAGCTCGTCGAACTCCATCCAGACCTCATCTCGTGGCATATGGCGTCTCATATATGATAGCTCGACGTAAGGGCGGTGCCGGTCGGGTGACCGGCACCGCTCCCACGATCAGACTTTTTCGGTCACCTGGCTCGTCTTGTTGCCGCCACGCAGATCCAACTCGATCTGCTCCAGGCTGCGGCCCTTCGTCTCTGGGATCAGCCAGCGCGCCAGCACGAACAGCACGACGTTGATCCCGGCGAAGACCCACATCGTCGGGCCGAGGCCCAGGTGGTTCTTGTCGGAGATGATCGGGAAGACCGCCGTGACGATGCCGGTCGACGCCCACAGCACGACCGCGCCGACACCCATGCCGGCGGCCCGGGCCCTCAGCGGGAAGATCTCCGCCATCATCACCCAGACCACCGCGCCCCAGCCCAGCTCGTAGCCGACCAGGTAGAGGATCATGAAGATCAGGGTCAGCGCCCCGAGGGCACCCTTGTTGTGCACGTTCAGGATGACCCAGCCCGCCCCCAGCAGCGTGACCACCATGATCACGTTGCCGATCAGCAGCAGCGGCTTGCGGCCCCACCGGTCCACCACGAATACCACCCATGCGGTGAACAGGAACTTCGTGATGCCGAGCACCACGCCCGACAGCAGCGCGGCACTCGTCGCGAAGCCCAGCGTCACCAACATCGTCGGGAAGTAGGCGTTGACGGCGTTGACACCGCTGAACTGCTGCCCGACCGCCAGCAGCAGGGCCACGATGAGCATCGGCCGAATCCACGGCGACGCCAGGTCTCGCCACCGCGACTGCTGTTCGGTGTCCAGCCGGACGATCTCGCGGATGCTGGCCAGTTCGGCGTCCACGTCCTCGGTGCCGTGCGAGCTGACCAGCACGGACCGGGCCGCGTCCTCGTGGCCGAGCTTGAGCAGCCAGCGTGGCGTCTCCGGCATTCTGGCCAGCCCGATCAACAGGATCACGGCCGGTACCAGGGCGCCGGCGAGCATGGCGCGCCAGTTGGCGGAGTCGTTGAGGAAGTAGCTGGTGAGGAACGCGATCAGGATGCCGAGCACGATGAAGATCTGGTTCAGTGCGGAGATCGCGCCACGCAGCCTGCTCGGCGCCAGCTCCGACAGGTAGGTCGGCACGGTCGCCGAGGAGAGGCCGACGCCGAGGCCGATGATGAACCGCGAGATCGTCAACAGGGCGAGGCTGGGGGAGAAGGTCGCGGCCAGGGTGCCGATGATCACGACCACCGCGGCCACCATGATGCTCCGCTTGCGGCCCAGCCGGTTGTTGGTCTTCGACGCGATCGCCGCGCCGATCATGGCACCGACCGAGATGCTGGCGGTGACCATGCCCTTCTCGAAACTCGTGAGGTGCCAGACCTTGGCGATGAAGACCAGGACGCCGGAGATCACACCGAGGTCGTAGCCGAAGAGGATGCCACCGAGGGCACCGAAGAAGTACAGGGTCGTTCTGCTGATATGCCGCTGGTTCGGCGCGGTCGCCGCTTGCGTCACGCTGAATCGCCTCGTTTCGTGGACTGGCCAGACTTCGGCCAGGTGGCTGCCCGTCATTGCCCGTTGGGCCTACCGGCCCAGGGGATCGGCTGGGGTCGCGGACGTGGTCCGCTGGTTGAACGCCCCGGTCGGCCGCCCGGCGGGTTGGCGAGCGAGAGTGGCGAATCAGCCGCGTGCGGTCTGCGGCTGTGCTTGGTTCCTGCTGCTGGTCGGTCTGATCATCACCCTCCACGAACGATGTATCTCAGGTATGGCGTCTGATATATGATCGTAGGGCGCACGCCGACAGTCAACGGTCTCGGCCTAACGTCGACGTAACGCCGACTTCACCTCGACACGGTGGACCCCTCGACACAGTGGACCCTTTGACGCGGACGGACGGCGAGATATGCCCGAAATGCTGAGCCTGCCCGCTTCGCGCACCGAGTTGGTCCTGGAGGAGATCCGCAGGGCGATCCTGACCAGACGGCTGCTGCCCGGTCAGCCGCTCGTGGAGATGGAACTGGCCAGCCAGCTCGGCGTGTCCAAGACCCCGGTCCGCGAGGCGTTGAAGATCCTGTCCGGTTCCGGCCTGGTCACGTTCAGCCCGTACAAGGGCGCGTCGGTCCGGGTCGTCGACCGGTCACTCGCCATGGCCGTCTACGACGTGCGGCTGCTGCTGGAACCCGAGGCCGTCGGCCGCGCGGTCCGCAACGAGGCCGGTTTCGCCGCCGCCGAGTCCGCCCTCGAGTCAGCAGCGGCGGCGATCGAGTCCGGCGACCACGCCGAGTTGAGCCTGCTCAACCGGACGTTCCACCAGGCGATGTATACGGGTTGCGGCAACCCGTTGTTGATCAGTGTGCTGGACGACCTGCGCGATCGGGCCGCGCTGATCAGCGTGGTCGGCTGGGAAACCAGCCCGAGCTGGGAAATCGAGTGGCAGGAACACCAGGCGATCCTGGCGGCCGCGACGGCCGGCGAGGACGACCGGGCCACCGAACTGACCCGCCACCACATCCAGGGCTTCCTGGACCGCCTTGTCGACACCATGGAATTCCCCACCACCTGACTCGTGTTCCGGTCTGCCGCATCCGGCTCAGTTTCCGGGACTGATTGGTCTGTGAGTGGCCTTGGTGCGGCCAGGCATCGCTTGCCGTAAGTAGATGTGTGACAATGTAGTCGTGATCGAGGGGCTCTGGTGGGACGACGCGGATGCGGAATACATCCGCGCCCGATCGGACCGCTACCCCGGAGCAACCAACATCGAACCATCCTGGACGCAGGAGGCAGCCAGTGATCCCCGGCGGATCGTTCGGGATCCAGACCCGAAGAGTCGTATCGGGGCGATCCGGCTGATCGGCTACTCGCCAGCCGCCGAGTTTGTCCTCACGGTGATCATGGACGCGGTCGATCAGGCTGGCATCACAGCGTGGAAGACCCGTGGCACTGATCTGCGTGACTACATGGCGGGGAAGGATGAGATATGACCGATCGAACGAGTCGTGCCAGGCGGGATGCCATCCGCGCCGAGTATGCCGCAGAAGAGGCCGAGGCTGCTGAAGTCGAGGCCGTTGAGAACGAGCAAGCCGTGGTGTCCGTGCGGGTTCCGGCGTCTCTCGCCGAAGCCCTCAAGACCAAGGCAGCAGCGGAGCGCATCCCCACGTCGGCATTGGTTCGTCGACTGCTCACCCAAGCCGTGCAGGAACCACCGGCCACGGCGCTGACCGTTGAGCAGGTCGAGGAGATCGCTCGCCGGGTGTTCCGCGAGTCCGCCTAGAGCCGTGCAGCGCTCGTGGCAAGGACTTGGGCGCACACTCGCGGTCGTTCGGCGGGCCGCGTTCCGTCGATCAGCCGGGGAGCTCCACGACGGTGCCGGTCAGCCGGGCCTGTTCCGCCGCGAACACGATTCGGTGGGAGGCAAGGCTTTCCTGGGCGCCGGACAGGATAAGGGCTGGGTTGCCCTGTCCCAGTGCGTTGACGAACGCCGTGATCAGGCCCTCGTCGCCGCCGTCGTGGGTGTCTGCTGTGGACGTGGCGGTCGGCTTTGTGTCTACTGACTCGGTGCGTTGGGTGTGGAAGTCGTAGACGTGTAACCAGCGGCCGTCGCCGCGGATTTCGCCTTGGGTGCCGAACAGGGTTGTGTGTCGGGACTCCATGGGGGTGAACGCGCTGAGGGTGAAGGATGCGGTCGCACCTCCTTCGTATTCGACGTTCACGACCTGGTGGTCGACCACGTCGTTGTCGCACGCGTAGACGCAGCGGCCGTACGGGCCATCGTGCAGCGCTGTTTCCAGGTCGGTCGACGTCATCGTCGGCGCCACGATTTCGGTGAAATACCGCTGTGGGCCGTCGTTGTCCAGGCCGGCCCGGTAGATCCGGGGCGCCGAGTATGCGCAGTCCGGTTCGACCGGGCAGCTCACGCAGCGGTCCGTGGCGCCCATGGGCGCTGCTTCGGGGCGGAAGTGGGTCAGCGAACCGAACGACGACACACGCGTCGCCGGCCGGCCGATGATGTGGGACAGCCAGTCCAGATCGTGGCACGACTTGGACAGCAGCAGGAACGTCGACTCGTCGGTGCGACGCCAGTTGCCGCGCACGAACGAGTGGGCGAAATGCCAGAAGCCGACCGGCTCCCGATGCTGCACCGCGACCAGTTCGCCGATCCGACCGCTGTCCAGCAACGACTTCAGCGCCCTGGTGTACGGCGTGTAGCGGAGCACGTGACACACCGCCATGGTC
>DASXXM010000275.1:0-9891 GCA_036503065.1 Pseudonocardiaceae bacterium
TTCATCGGGTGCGTCAACCTCCGCCCACCCGCAGGCCACCCGACCGACGAGCCGGAACTGGGCTACCGACTGCGCAAGTCGGCCTGGGGCAAGGGTTACGCCACGGAGATCTCCCGAGCCCTTGTCGGCAGGGCGTTCACGGATCGCGACGCCCGGCGCGTGTACGCCGACGCCGTCATCGTCAACACGGCCTCCCGCCGAGTCCTGGAGAAGGCCGGCCTGACCTTCGTCCGCACCTTCCACACACCGGGCGAGGAACTCGACGAAGTCGAATATGCCATCACCAGAGCGGAATGGCTGGCCACCCGCTCGTCCGGGGAGCGGCGATGCACGTCTTCCTGACCACGGATCGGTTGGTGCTGAGGCGATTCACCATGGCCGACGAGGACAACGCCGTCGAACTGGACAGCGACCCGGACGTGATGCACTACATCACCGGCGGCCGGGCGACGCCCCGCGAGGAGATTCGCACCGACTACCTGCCGGCCTGGCTGAGCTACTACACCCGCTTCGATGGCTACGGCTTCTGGGCCGCGGAGGCCGACGGTGAGTTCATCGGCTGGTTTCATCTCCGCCCACCCGTCGGCAGCCCGCCGGACGAACCCGAACTGGGCTACCGACTGCGCAAGTCGGCCTGGGGCAAGGGTTACGCGACCGAAGGCGCACGCGCGCTGATCGACAAGGCCTTCACCGACTGCGGCGCACAGCGGGTGTTCGCCCTCACCATGGCCGTGCACACCGGCTCCCGCCGAGTCATGGAGAAAGCGGGCCTGACCCTGATCCGAACCTTCCACCAGGACTGGCCCGATCACATCCCCGGCGACGAACTCGGCGACACCGAATACGCCGTCACCAGACCGGAGTGGCTGGCGCGGCGCGCAATGGCCTAGACCACAGCTCAAACGGAAAAGGCGTTGACCAGCGGATTCAAGGATTGTCAACGCATCACCAAAGCGCGATCGGGCACCCTACGGCCGGCGCCTCCAGCAGGAGTCGCATACCGCTCACGTCGAGAGGGTCACCATGCGACGCGTCATCACCGCGCTGGGGCTTGCCCTGGCCAGCATCTGTGTCGCGGTCGGGTTCAGCGCCCCCGCCAACGCCACCCCCACCCCGCCCGGCCCCGGCTGGACCTACCAGGCAACCTTCGGCTGGCCCGATGCCTGCGCATCCGCGGGCTTCGCGGGCCAGCAGGCCGGCCAGTGGGTGGCGTACGAATGCGACGAAGTCGACGCACCTTCGTGGGACGCACCTGGCCTGATCTGGCTGTTCGTGGGCCACTGAGGACTTGAGCCCAGCACACGGCGTGGCCGTGTGCTGGGCTCAAGTGTCCCCTACCAGCCGCGATCGGCCAGCCGATGCGGTTCCGGCACGTCCTCGACATTGATGCCGACCATGGCCTCGCCAAGGCCGCGGGACACCTTGGCGATCACGTCCGGGTCGTCGTAGAACGTGGTCGCCTTCACGATGGCCTCGGCGCGCTTGGCCGGGTCGCCGGACTTGAAGATCCCCGACCCGACGAACACGCCTTCCGCGCCCAGCTGCATCATCATCGCGGCGTCCGCCGGCGTCGCGATGCCGCCCGCGGTGAACAGCACGACCGGCAGCTTCCCGGCGAGCGCGACCTCGCGCACCAGGTCGTACGGCGCCTGCAGCTCCTTGGCCGCCACGTACAGCTCGTCGGAGCTCATCGAGCCGAGCCGCCGGATCGCCGCGCCGATCTCGCGCATGTGGGTCGTTGCGTTGGAGACGTCGCCGGTGCCCGCCTCGCCCTTGGACCGGATCATCGCGGCGCCCTCGGTGATCCGCCGCAACGCCTCGCCCAGGTTCGTGGCGCCGCACACGAACGGCACGGTGAACTGCCACTTGTCGATGTGGTTGGTGTAGTCGGCGGGGGTGAGCACCTCGGACTCGTCCACGTAGTCGACGCCGAGTGACTGCAACACCTGGGCCTCGACGAAGTGCCCGATCCGGGCCTTGGCCATCACCGGGATGGACACCGTCGCGATGATGCCGTCGATCAGGTCCGGGTCGCTCATCCTGGCCACGCCGCCCTGGGCACGGATGTCGGCGGGCACGCGCTCCAGCGCCATCACCGCGACGGCGCCCGCGTCCTCGGCGATCTTGGCCTGCTCGGCGGTGACCACGTCCATGATCACGCCGCCCTTGAGCATCTCGGCCATGCCGCGCTTCACCCGCGCCGTCCCGGTTTCCGGAACCCGCGTTGCGTCAATGGGGGTATTCACGGCTCGCATCTCCAAGAATTCGACGGCTCGCCACCGCACGGTAACCGCACGTCAGTGGCCTGTTAGCACCCATGTTACGTGGCAGGTGGCCCTTGCGAGCAGGCCAATTCGACGCTAACTGACCAGGCCACTTCCCGATCGTCCGCCTGGCTGGCGCTGGTCCGGCGGGGTTGTCCGGATCGGGCAACGGGTGTGAGATCGAGCACAGTTACCGATAGCAGCGCAGTGCCTGATCACACAAAGCAGTGCCTGATCACACAGCGACGGCCGGCGCGTCCGGTCCGCGCGGGAGGTGGAGCGCAATGAGCGCCAAGAACACGGAAGGCGGCCTGGCCGCTGCCCAGAACGGAGTCGCGGTCGCTGTGGACGACCCGGCCAAAGTACGCAACGTGGTCCTCGTCGGCCCGTCCGGGTCGGGCAAGACCACGCTGACCGAGGCCCTGCTGGCCGCCACGGGCGTACTCAGCCGGGCCGGCTCCATCACCGACGGCACCACGGTCTGTGACCACGATCCGGCCGCCGTGCGCCAGCAGCGCTCGGTTGGACTCGCGGTGGCACCGCTGGTGCATGAGGGCATCAAGATCAACCTGGTGGACACGCCCGGTTATGCCGACTTCGTCGGCGAACTGCGCGCCGGGCTGCGCGCCGCGGACGCCGCGCTGTTCGTGGTGTGCGCCGCGGAGGGCATCGATCCGACGACGGTCGCGCTGTGGCAGGAATGCGCCGCGGTCGGCATGCCGCGCGCGGTCGTCATCGCACGGCTGGACCACCCGCGTGCCGACGTGGCGGGCGAGATGGCGGCCTGCCAGGCGGAGTTCGGCGCGGGCGTGCTGCCGCTGTACCTGCCCGCACCCGACAACGAGCCCGGTCTCGTCGGCCTGCTGTCCGGCCGGTACTACGACTACGCCGAGGGCTACCCACCGAAACCCGGCGAACCACCGGCAGGCGACGCGGACCGGATCGAGGCGGCCCGCAACGAGCTCATCGAGGGAATCATCGCCGAGAGCGAGGACGAGACCCTGATGGAGCGGTACCTGGGCGGCGAGGAGATCGACAGCGACACGCTGGTCGCCGACCTGGAGACCGCCGTGGCGCGGGGTTCGTTCCACCCGGTCATCCCGGTCTGCGCGACCACCGGGGTCGGCGTGGCCGAACTGCTCGAGGTGCTCGTCGGCGCGTTCCCGTCGCCGCTGGAGCACCCGTTGCCCCAGGTGACCGACCCGACCGGCCAGCCGCACCAGCAGATCACCGCGAACCCGGACGGACCCCTGGCCGCCGAGGTCGTGCGCACGGCCGTCGACTCCTACGTCGGCCGGGTGTCGCTGGTGCGGGTGTTCTCCGGCACGCTGCGGCCCGAGCGGCCGGTGCACGTGTCCGGTCACGGACTGGCCGACCGGGGCCACTCCGACCACGACAACGACGAGCGGGTGGCGCACATCTACTCACCGTTGGGCGCCAACCTGCGCGAGGTGCCCTACTGCGTGGCGGGCGACCTGTGCGCGCTGACGAAGGTCGGCTCCGCGGAGACCGGCGACACCGTGTCCGCGCCGGAGGACCCGATCCTGATGACGCCGTGGGAGATGCCGGAACCGCTGTTGCCGGTCGCGGTCGTCGCCCGCACCCGGACGGACGAGGACGCGCTGTCCCGCAACCTGGCCCGGCTGGTGGCCAGTGACCCGACGCTGCGCATGGAGCGCAACGCCGAAACGCACCAACTGGTGCTGTGGTGCATGGGCGAGGCGCACGCGGACGTGGTGCTGGCCCGGTTGAAGGCCGGCGGCGCCGAGGTGGACACCGAGCCGGTGAAGGTGTCGCTGCGCGAGACGTTCGCGGGTCCGGCCAAGGGCCACGGCCGGCACGTCAAGCAGTCCGGCGGGCACGGCCAGTACGCGGTGTGCGACATCGAGGTCGAGCCGCTGCCGCGCGGCGGTGGGTTCGAGTTCGTGGACCGGACCGTGGGCGGCGCGGTGCCGCACCAGTTCATCCCGAGTGTGGAGAAGGGCGTGCGGGCCCAACTCGCGATGGGGCTGCACGGCAGTCATCCAGTGGTCGACGTGCGGGTCACCCTGTTGGACGGCAAGGCGCACAGCGTGGACTCGTCGGACGCCGCGTTCCAGACCGCGGGCTCGCTCGCGCTCAAGGACGCGGCGGCCAACGGCCGGATCACGCTGCTCGAACCGCTGGACGAGCTGTTGATCATCATCTCGGACGACCATCTCGGCACGGTTCTCGGTGACCTGTCCGGCCGGCGCGGCCGGGTGCTGGGCACCGAACCCGGCAAGGTGGGTCACACGGTCGTGCGGGCCGAGGTGCCGGCCAGCGAACTGCTCAGGTACGCGATCGACCTGAGGTCGATGAGTTCCGGTAGTGGCACGTTCACCCGTCGTTTCGTGCGGCACGATCCGCTGCCGGAACACCTGGTTGCTTCGACGAAGTAAGTTTCACGGGTGCCGCACTGGTTCGTACCAGCGCGGCACCCGTCGTCGAATTGCGATTCTCAGTCGGAAATCGATACGCCGACGATGTCGCCGGTGTCAAGATAGCGCTTGATCTCACCCGAACGGCGGCGCTGCCGGACAAAGGCGTCCACCGCACACGAACCCGGACCGAGCGCGGCAATCAACAGGAAGACGAGGCTGAACAGCGCCGACGTCTCACCACCGGCCTGAGTCGGCAACAGCGCGTGTGGCATGTGCACCGTGACATAAACGTATGCCATGACCGCGGAACACAGCAGCGCGGTCGCTCTCGTACACCACCCCAGGGCGACCATGGTGCCTCCGACCAGGGCGATCAGGGCCGCCCACCAGCCGGGCCATGTGCCGAAAGCAAAGGTGCCGCCGTGCGGGCCGATGCCGCCGAGCACACCGAAAAGGCCGGCCGCGCCATGGCAGGCGAAGAGGGCGCCGATGGCCACCCGGACCATGCAATGGATTGCGCCGACCAGTCGGGGAGCGGGTTCGTTTGATTGCGGGATCACTCGGGTATTCCCTTCGAGAAGGCTGCGGGCCCCTGCACCTGTCGACTCGTACGCCATAGGAGGGCGGCTTGGATTGCCGGCATTGGGCTTACGCCGCACACAATTAACAGATCTAGAGCAGGCGGCGCATACACAAATGCGGCGGACAGCGCAGATGAATGGGGCGCCGGCCACGTTCGGCATACCGGGGGCCGACCACGGCACACAGACGAAGAACAGCCGGCCCCGGTGAAACGTTCACCGGGGCCGGCTGTTCGGTTTCTCTGGGACCGCGAAACTAGGGCGTCATGCTGACCGGTTGCGGCAGCCGTTCCTCCCCGGACGGCTCGTCCGGGTCGGCGCTCCTGCGGCCCAGCTTGGACGGCCACCAGTTCCACCGGCCCAGTAGCACCGCCGTCGAGGGCACCAGCAGGGTGCGCACCAGGAACGTGTCCATCAGGATGCCCACCGCGAGGCCGACGCCGATGTCCCGCACCTGCTGCCCGCCGCCGCCCCCGGCGATCGCGAACACCGCGAACGTGCCGGCCAGGATCAGCCCGGCCGACGTGACCGTGGTGCCCGTGGTGCTCAACGCCTTGGTGATGGCCTGGCGCAGCGACAGGCGGTGCGCCTCCTCCCGGATGCGGCTCATCACCAGGATGTTGTAGTCCTCGCCCAGCGCCAGCAGGAAGATGAACATCAGGAACGGCATGAAGAACGTCAACCCACCGGAGCCGCCGATCTTGATGAAGACCAGCACCGCGAGGCCCAGCGCCGCCAGGTAGGACAGGCCGACCGACGCGATCAGGTACAGCGGCGCGACCAGGCTGCGCATCACCAGGGCCAGCAGCACGCCGATGACGAGGATGGCGATCGGGATCACCGTGCCCAGGTCGCTGCCGGAGATCGAACTGATGTCGTAGAGCGCGGGGGCCTCACCGTCCACACCCGAGTCGGTGGCGCTGATGGCGCCGGCCACCGAGTTCACCGCCGCCCGGATGGCCGGCACCGCGTTCAACGCCGGTGTGCCGCCGGGATCACCCGCCGTCAGGCCGACAAGGTACTGCACCGTGTGCCCGTCGGCGCTCACGTACTGCCCGGTGGCCCGGTACGCCTGGTACTGCGCGGGCGGCACGTGCACCGACGCGGGCGGCACCGGCGGCAACGCACCGGCCGGGCCCAACTGGTCGTGCAGTTGTACGTAGAGCGCGGGCGTCAGGGTGGCGCCGTTCGGGTTCAGCGGACCGGTGATGTTGGCGGTGAACTGACCGGACGCGGCCAGCTTCTGCTGCGCATCGGTGAGCGCCTGCGGATCGCTCCATGCCGTGCCGGGCAACCGGAACAGCACGCTCGTCGGCGACGCGGACACCGTCGGGAAATACTTGGTCTGCAGGGCGGCGCCGGCCGCGGAGTCGGTGCCGGCAGGCGCGGACACCGAACCACCGAACCCGGACGCCTGGTAGCCCAACGACGCGATCGCCAGGCCGCCGAACAGCACCACACCCGCGACCAGTGTGACGACCGGCCGCTGCACGATCCGCGCCGAGATCCGGCCCCACACGCCGCTGTTGCCGACACCGGTCCGGATCTTCGTCGGCCAGAACACCGCTTTGCCCAGGATGGCCAGCAACGCGGGCAGCAGGGTCAGCGCGGCGATCAGCATCACGCCGATGCCGATGGCCAGCGGTACGCCGAGGTCGGCGTAGAAGCTGAAACTGGCCGCCAGCAACGAAACCAGCGCGGCGATGACGGTGATCGCGGAGAACGTCACCGACTCCCCCACCCGCGCCACCGCCCGCACGATGGCATCGCGTGGCGCGAGTCCGTGGCCCATCTCCTCGCGCACCCGGAACATCAGGAACAGCCCGTAGTCCGTGCCGGCGCCCAGGATCAGCACGATCATCAGGAACTGCGCGATCGGCGACACCTTCAGCCCCGCCTGCGCGGCCGCGCCGACGAGCGGCCCGGACAGCGTGACCACCAGGAACGCCGGGAGCAGCGTGACGACCGGCGCCAGGATCGAGCGGAAGATCAAGAGCAACAGGATCAGGATCAGCCCGACCGACAGGTACTGGATCTGGTTGCCGGTGCTGCCCGACGACGCCTGGTTGTCCACCTGCGCGGCCACCGCGCCGGCCAGGTGCGCCTGCAACCCGGCGGGCAGGTCGGCCGACGTGATCGCCGTGCGCAGGTCCTTCACCACGGGCGCCTCACCGTTCGGCCCGCCGCCGAACGTGACCAGGGCCTGGAGTTGCGCAGCCTGCAGGTCCCTTGACTGGCCGGCGTCGCGCACCTGCACCACGCCGGACACCCTGGCCAGGTCCGTCCGCAGCCGGTCGATGGCCTGCTGGTCACCGGCGGTCAACTGGCCGCCGTCCCTGGCGATGATCACCGGGACCGGCTGGACGCCGGAGCGCTGGAACGCGCCTGCCAGCACGGCAGCGTGCGAACTGGGCGCGCTGGCCGGCAGGAAGTCGGCGTTGTTGCCGTTGGTCACGCTCGCCAGCGACGGCAGCAGGACCGCGGCGGCGACCGTGCCGGCCAACCACACAACCACCACCAGCCAGCGGAATCGGACCGAGAACCGGCCGATCGCGGCGAACACCGCACCTACTCTGCCGGCCCCGTGGCCGTCCTCGTCGCCGGTGCTCACCGGCGCCCCCTCGTCGGTCGCGCGCATGCTCGGATCTCCCTAGGTCAGCATGTGGTGATACCCCTACCGCGGGAACATCCTGACCGGCCGACCGGTCCGACGCGTCCACCCCCGGGTGGGTCTTGCGGTACCGCAACCGCAGTGCATCCAGCCCACACGTACCACGAACGTCGTACGTGACATCACACCTGCGGTGGATGGCAGCACTGGCCCCGGAACGGAGGGTAGCCGACCCAAGCTGAGAGTCCTGAGAAGGATCAACGGCGGGCCGCGCCGGCCGCGGAAACATGGTGGACAGATCCTCGACAGCGATTTCCGGGCCGCACCGACGTGCGTAACGTGGGCACCGACCTGACGATGCACGACACGACACCCGGTGACCGAGTCGGCAGGAATGTGATCTTCGTGTGGGAGAAGTTCGGCTTCGATCAGAGCCCTTACACCACCGAGCCGGTCCCGGCCACGGAGGAGGGCGATCAACTTCTGGTCGGCCGGGAAGCCGAAATCACCAAACTCGAGTCACGCATCGTTTCCGGTGGCACCCATCCGACCCTGGAAGGGGACAACGGGGTCGGCAAGACCAGCCTGCTGCGGGTCGCGTGTTATCGGCTGCGGCGGGCGTTCGAGGAGGACAGTTCCGCGAAGCTGTTCATTCCGATCGACGAGTTCTTCCAGCCCGATTCGGACGGCTCGGTCGACGACTTCATCAAGCGCGTGTACTGGACGATCGCGTCGGCCATCGTCAAGGAACACGCGACCTTGAAAGAACACCTCGACAACGTGCCGGACATCACCGACATCAGAACCTGGTTGAACTCGCCGGTGCTGAAGTCCGGCGGCGGCAGCGTGTCGGTGGCCGGCTTCGGCGGCGGTGCCAGCGTGGGACGTGTCATCAATACCGGTGCCGGGTTCGCCGACGCCGGATTCAAGGAATTGATCGACACCTGGCTGCGCCAGATGTTCCCGTCCACTCGGGCGGGCGGCTTCATCTGCGTGATCGACAACCTGGAACTCCTGGAGACCACGCAGTCGGCCAGGAATCTGCTCGAGGCGATACGGGATCCCCTGCTCAATCGCCGTGGGCTTCGCTGGATCCTCTGCGGCGCACGTGGCATCATCCGAACCTCCGTTTCGTCGCCCCGGCTGGAAGGGCGCCTCAAGGACCCGGTTGAGATCACACCCATCTCCGACGAGTTCGTCGCGGCCGCGATCAAACAACGGATCGAGATCTGCCGCATGCATTCGCAGGCCGAGCCACCGGTCGGACCGGAGACCTTCAGGTACCTGTACGACATACTCAACCGAAACCTGCGCAGTGCGTTCAAGATAGCCGAGGACTTCTCCTTCTGGCTGCTGGACGAAGGCGAGGTCTCCGGCAACGCCGCGACCTATGCCGAGTTGTTCGAGGTCTGGCTCACCGGCCAGGCGGACAAGCACCACGGCGACACCCACCTGAGAAATCGGGCGTGGCAGGTGTTCGACACGCTCGCCGAGCGTGACGGCTGGTGTTCACCCGGTGACTACGCCGACTTCGGCTTCAACTCGACCGCGGCGATGCGGCTCCAGGTCAAGGCACTCGAGCAGGACAACCTGGTGGTCACGTCGATCAACGACGACGCGGACAAGCGGCGGAAGACGATCTCCATGACACCCAGGGGCTGGCTCGTCCGCTACGCCAGGACGGGTTACCCGCCACCCGCCCCGAGAACATCGGCCCCATGATCGAGAACCGGTGGTGCGGGTCGGACTACGTGTTCTGTGGGAAGCCCAGGTTCACGCCGCCGTGCGACGGGTCCGGCCAGCGGCTGGTGACGACCTTGCCCCTGGTGAAGAAGTGCACCCCCTCCGGGCCGTAGGCGTGCGAGTCGCCGAACAGGGAGTCCTTCCAGCCGCCGAACGAGTAGTACGCGACCGGGACCGGGATCGGCACGTTCACGCCGACCATGCCCACGCGCACCTTGCCCAGGAAGGCCTGGGCGGTGTCGCCATCGCGGGTGAACAGCGAGACGCCGTTGCCGAACTCGTGGGCGTTG
>DASXXM010000276.1:0-12026 GCA_036503065.1 Pseudonocardiaceae bacterium
GGCGGGCGTCGGCGACCAGGGACTGCGGGGAGTAGAAGCCCATCGGCTGGGCGCGCAGCAACGCCGCGCAGAACGCCGCCGGGTAGTAGTACTTGAAGTAGGCGCTGGAGAACACCAGGTGCGCGAAGCTCAGCGCGTGACTTTCCGGGAAGCCGAAGTTGGCGAACGCCAACAGTTTCCGGTAGATCCGGTCGGCCAGCTCACCGGTGATCCCGTTGGCCGCCATGCCTTCGTACAGCCGGTCGCGCAGCAGTTCCATCTTCGCGGTGGACCGCCGGGCGCCCATCGCCCTGCGCAACTGGTCCGCCTCGGCCGCGCTGAACCCGGCCACGTCCACCGCGATCTGCATCATCTGTTCCTGGAACAGCGGCACGCCAAGGGTTTTCTCCAGCGCGTTGGCGAGCAGGTGGTGGTCGTGCGTCCAGTCCCGCCTGCCGTTGCGTTCCTGGGTGTGCCGGTCGATGTAGGGATGCACGGAACCGCCCTGGATCGGGCCGGGCCGGATCAGCGCGACCTCGACGACCAGGTCGTAGAACTTGGCCGGTTTCAGCCGGGGCAGCGTCGCCATCTGCGCCCGACTCTCCACCTGGAACACGCCGACCGAGTCGGCCCGGCCGAGCATCTCGTAGATCCGCTCGTCCTCCAGGTCCAACGTGCCGATGTCGATCCGCCTGCCATCGTGCTTGTGGACCAGGTCGATCGCGTAGTGCAGGGCGGACAACATGCCCAGGCCGAGCAGGTCGAACTTGACCAGCCCGGCCGACGCGCAGTCGTCCTTGTCCCACTGCAACACGCTGCGGTTGTCCATCCTGGCCCACTCGACCGGGCACACCTGGCTGACCGGCCGGTCGCAGAGCACCATGCCGCCGGAGTGGATGCCCAGATGACGCGGGAAGTCCGCCAGCTGCGCCGCCAGGTCCAGCACGGCGGGCGGGATGTCGCCGTCCAGGTCCTGCTCGGCCGTGTGCGACGGGCCCCAGCGGTCCAGTTGGCGGGACCAGGCGTCCTGTTGGCCGGTGGAGTAGCCGAGCGCCTTGGCCATGTCGCGCAGCGCCGACCGGCCCCGGTAGGTGATCACGTTGGCCACCTGCGCGGCGCACAGCCGGCCGTAGCGTTGGTAGACGTACTGGATGGCCGCCTCGCGGCGGTCGGACTCGATGTCCAGGTCGATGTCCGGGTAGCCGTCCCGTTCCGGGGCCAGGAACCGCTCGAACAGCAGGTTCCAGCGGACGGCGTCGACGTTGGTGATGCCCAGCGCGAAGCAGACCGCCGAGTTGGCCGCGGATCCCCTGCCCTGACAGAGGATGTCGCTGATCCGGCAGAAGCGGACGATGTCCCAGACGATGAGGAAGTAGCCGGGGAAGCCCAGCTTCTCGATCACGTCCAGTTCGTGGTCGAGCTGCGCGTAGGCGCGGGGATGCCGCTCCCGCGTGCCGAACCGGAACGCCGCGCCGTGCGCGACCAGCGTGCGTAGGTAACTGGCCTCGGTCTGGCCGGGGGGTACCGGGAACGGCGGCAACTTCGGCGCGACCAGGCTGAGGTCGAACGCGCACTCCATGCCCAGCACGGCGGACCGGTGCACCGCGCCCGGGTAGCGGCTGAAGCGCTGCGCCATCTCGGCGCCCGACCGCAGGTGGGCCGTTGGCGCCGGCGGCAGCCAGCCGTCCATTTCGGACAGTCCACGGCGGGCGCGCACCGCGGCCAGCGCGGTGGCCAGCCTGCCGCGCCGCGGATGCGCGTAGTGCGCGGCGTTGCTGACGATGGTGGGCAGGTGCAGGTCCTCGGCCATGCCGGACAGCAGGTCATTGTGGGTGGTGTCCTCGGGCAGGCCGTGGTCGATCAGCTCGACCTGCACGTGGTCCTGGCCGAACAGGCCGACCAGCGTGCGCAACTGGGCGAAGGCGGCGGTCGGGCCGTCCTGCACGAGTGCCCTGCGTACCGCGCCCTTGCGGCAACCGGTGAGCACGACGCAGAGGCCGCGGACGTCCTCGACGACCTGCTCCAGGTGGTAGATCGGCCTGCCCTTCTCGTTCTCCCTGGCACCCGGTGCGTCCGGGTCGGTACCGAGCTGGCCGGTGGTGATGGTGTGACACAGCTTCGCGTAGCCGTCCTTGTTGCGGGCCAACAGAAGCAGGTGTTCGCCTGCCGGGTCGGCCACGCCGTTCTGCGGGGCGGGCAGGCCAAGGCTCAGCTCGGTGCCGAACGCGGTGTGCAGGCCCACCTCGCGGGCGGCCTCGGTGAAGCGCACCACGCCGTACATGCCGTCGTGGTCGGTGAGCGCGATCGCGTCGAGGCCGAGCCGGGCGGCCTGTTCGACCAGTTCCTCCGGATGGCTCGCGCCGTCCAGGAAGCTGAAGTTGGAGTGGCAGTGCACCTCCGCGTACGGGACGCGCTCCGCGGGCTGGTCGACGGCCTTGGGCCGGGCTTCCGGCGGGGCCTCGTAGTCGGTGCGCTTGCGGCTGTAGGCCGGGCTGTCCCCGCCGTCGCCCGGTTGCGGTGGCCGGCCGGAGAGTGCCCGTTCCAGCTCGGCCCACCGCACCGGCGGGTTGTTCCAGCCCATCCTACGGCCGTGGCCGCTGGTAGCCGTCGTCCGGACGGCGCTGGCGGGGCAGCACGATCGGGCGGGCGAACTCGCCGGGATTGGGCAGCCAGACCACCACTGAACCGTCTATTTCGGACAGTTCGTCGGCGAGTTCGTGGAACCACCGGGTGCCTGCTTGGTCCTTCATCGGTCGTAGATCCCTTCCACCAGCCAGCGACCACCTTCGCGGCGCAGCAACACGGCGGTTTCGTCGTTTCCTTCTGTCAGCAACACCTGCAGCCGGACCGCCCGGCGCGCGGTGGTGTCGTCCCACCAGCGTTCGACGACCGGCCACGGGCCGGCCCAGCCCCGCACCTGGCGCCGGCTGACACCCGGCACGACGACCTGGGCCGGGATCGAGGTGAGCAGCGCCTGGCCGGTGACCCCGATCTCGTCGCCCGCCTCGTCGGTCACCATGGCCGGTATCCGGTCCACCGGCACGATCGCCGGCGCGGGCCGGGGTAACCGGCCGGGCCACGGCGGTTCCGGATCGGCTGCCGGTATGCGTTCGTCTCCCCAAGGGACGAGGCGAACCTGGTCGCCCGGTCCTCGGCCGCCACCCAGCACCGCGGTGCACACTCCTTCCGGGCCGAGCAGGCCCTGTACCCGGACCAGCGCGCGAGCAGCCCGCTCGGTTTCCTCGCTCGGGTCCGTTTCGCCGAACCACAGGCCGAACTGGAGTGCCCGGCCGTCGATCACTTCCTGCGGGGCGAGGCGCAGCAGGCGCACGCCGGCGCTGGGCCAGTCGGCGTCGCGCGCGTGGCGCAGCCAACCGTCGAGCTGCCAGCGGACCCGGTCGGCGATGCCGGCCAGGGTGAGCGGTTCCGCGCAGCGCCAGACCCGATCCCGCTGCTCGCCTGCCTCGGTCCGGATGTGAATGGCCAGCCGGGTACAGGCAAGGCCGTGGGTCGCGAGACCCGCGTACAGGCGTCGCGCGGCGGTTTTCGCCGCGAAGGCCGCCGCGTCCACCCGGTCGGCAGGCGGATCGAGTACGACGTCGATGGTCAGGTCCGGTGGCGGCCGACGCCGGTCCAGCGGCCGGTCGGCCCGCCCGGCCGCCAGCCGGTGGGCCAGCACGGCGGCCCCGCCGAACCGGGACGCCACGTCCCGTTCCGGGAGCTCCGCGAACGCACCCAGAGTGCGGATGCCCAAGCGGCGCAACAGATCCACGAGCTCCGCCCGGTCGGCGCGGTCCATCCGGCCGGCACGCACCGGCCCAAACCGGTCGGCCGGCTGGTCAAGCTCACCGATGGCCAGCGGCGCAAGGAATTCCGGTGTGCCACCGATCGGCACGACCGCTCCCCGCCGGGCCGCCAACAGCGCGGCGAACAGCCCGTCCGCGACGCCGACCTGGCACTCGACCCCGGCGTGGGCCGCCACGTGGTCGATGAGTCGCTCGGCCGCCTGCTCGGCATCCCCGAAGTAGCCGACGGGCCCACGGGCCGGCACCGCGACCACGCCGGGCCGGACCACTTCGACGCCGGGCGCGAACTCCTCGACGGCCGAGGCGACCGGCTCGAACAGCCGAGCGTCCCGATCCGGATCGGGATCGAACACAACCAGCCCCTGGCAACGGGATTCCGCGTCCCTGCGGCGAGTACCGCGCCGGATGCCCTCCGCGCGCGCCGGCGCCGAGCAGGCGATGACCCGATTGTTCGCGACAACGGCGATCGGGGTGGTGGCCGGCAGACCGGCCATGGCGGCCGCGGACACCGCGGCCCAGTCCGGACACCACACCACCAGCAGTCGGGATTCGCTACTCATCCGCGCACCGCCCGGCTCTGCCGGCCTTCTCGGGGCCGGTTCGGTTGTGGGTCACCCTGCCTCCACTGCGGGGAGGTGGCGGCCGTTGTCGAGACTGGCCAGCCAGGCCGAATTCGTCTCGTCGGGCGGGATGGGGGCTTCGGTTGGGCTGATCACTCGGAGTTGGGTGGGGGCGTTGGGACGGCGAGGCTTGGCCTTGGCGGACTCGGCGGCAGGGGCGTTGGGGAGGCGAGGCTTGTTGGCGTTGGCGTTGGCGTTGGCGTTGGCGTTGGCGTTGGCGTTGGCGTTGGCGTTGGCGAGTGTTATTCGGCTGCTGGTGGGGCGGGATGCGACGCCTCGGCCTCGTACTGTGATCTTGATTTCTTGGGTTGTCAGGTGGCCGTGGCCATCGCCAAGGCCGGACCAGGTCGGGGCGGTGCAGTCCAGTTCCAGGTCGGCGCCCGGCCAGTCGCCGACGGCCAGCAGGATCGACTTTCGGTGGCGTGCTCTGGCGGACAGGCGGTGGGCCAGGTCCGGGCCGCGCCGGGTGGCCTGGGGGGCTACCGCTACCAGGTCTATTCCGTCCAGTAGGGCGGCTACCACGTCCGGGTAGTCGGCGCCGGGGTTGGGGATCAGGGCCAGCCGGGGGATGGCTACGCCCAGCTCCGCCGCTGCCAGTACGCCCAGGTCGGGCATGCCGACCACGGCGGCCCAGGAACCGCCTGCCGTCGCCTCGGCCAGCAGCGCGAACAGCACCGTGGTGGACCCGCGCACCACCACCGTGCTACCGCGCCGCAAGCCGTGCAGCGGCAGCAGGTCCGCCAGTTCCGCGCGTACCGGCAGGATCCGCTCCGCACCTGGGCGGGACGGTTGAGGAACGGCGGCATCCGGGCGCCGCTGGTGCTGGTCAAGGACCAGCCGGGCGCGCTGCCACTTCAGCGACCCGGCACCATGCGGCGGGGATGCCACCCCCGGAGTCGACGGCGAGTGGGCCGCACTCGAGGACAACGCGGGTGCGACCCCAGCCGTCGAGAGCGACGACGCCGTTGACCCGGACACCGCCACCTCCACCACCTAGCCGTACGCACGCCCCATGCGCACGGGCCGCCGTGGGGAGACGGCGGTGCCCGATGATCGAACCCCGTGTCGACCATTCTCGTTCGAACGTATGTTCGATCGATGGGTTCAACTTATCTGTGGGGTGGTGGGGTGTCAACCCGATCACCCGGAGGTGTGAGGAAAGCTTCGGGCTGGTCAGTGTGGGTGCGGTGTGCGCAGGCAAGATGGGGGCATGGGCTATCCAGCAGTCAGTTGGCTGTCGCCGGATGTCGAGGTGCGTCGGTCGGGGATCGAGGGGTTGGGGCTGTTCGCGGTGCGCGGACTTGGCGCCGGCACGGTGGTGGAACGGCTGGGTGGGCGGGTGATCGACGACACGGAACTGGCCGCGCTCGACCCGCCCTACAGCAGCCTCACCGTGGCCGACGGCGTGCATCTGCTGCTCGATCCGGCGCACCCGGTGCGTTACGGGAACCACTCGTGCGAACCGAACCTGTGGCACGTCGACGCGACCACCATCGCGCTGCGCACGGCGGTGGCCGCCCACGACGAACTGACCATCGACTACGCCACCCACACCGGCGTCCTCGACTGGTCGATGGCCTGCGCATGCGGCAGCGCCGGGTGTCGGGGCGTGGTCACCGGGCAGGACTGGCGTCGTGCCGACCTGCGGGCCGCCTACGGTGACCACTGGACGCCGGCACTGCTTGCCCGGATCGCCCGATAAATCAGTGAGCGAAGTGGCGGGTGCCCGTCAGGTACAGCGGTACGCCCGCCGTTTCGGCTGCCGCGATCACCTCGGCGTCGCGGACTGAGCCACCGGGCTGGACCACGGCGCGCACCCCGGCCGCCAACAGGACCTCGAGTCCGTCGGAGAACGGGAAGTAGGCGTCCGACGCGGCCACCGCGCCGCCTGCCCGGTCGCCGGCCCTGGTGACCGCGAGGCGGGCCGCGTCGACCCGGTTGACCTGGCCCATGCCGGCGCCGACGGTGGCGCCGTTGTGCGCGAGCAGGATCGCGTTGGACTTCACGGCGCGCACGGCACGCCAGACGAAGGCCAGATCGGCCAGCGTGGCCTCGTCGACGGGCTCGCCGCAGGCCAGCTTCCAGTTCGCCGGGTCGTCGCCGGGGGCGTCGACCGCATCCACCGTCTGCATGAGCAGGCCACCGGACACCGCACGGGTCTCCGCACCGCGCCGGGCCGGCGGCTCGGCCACCAGGAGGCGCACGTTCTTCCTGCGTACCAACACATCCAGGGCGCCGTCCGCGTAGGACGGGGCGACGACCACCTCGGTGAACACCTCCGCGACCTGCTCGGCCATGGCGACGGTGACCTCACGGTTCGCGGCGATCACGCCACCGAACGCGCTGACCGGGTCGCATGCGTGCGCCTTGCGGTGCGCGTCCTCGATCGCCGATGGCTCGGCCACCGTGGAAATGGCTATGCCGCAAGGGTTCGCGTGCTTGATGATGGCCACGCACGGCTGGTCGTGATCGTGCGCGGCACGCCAGGCCGCGTCCGCGTCGACGTAGTTGTTGTACGACATCTCCTTGCCGTGCAACTGGCGCGCGGTGGCCAGGCCGGGACGGCCGTGGTCGGCCAGGTAGAGCGCGGCGCTCTGGTGCGGATTCTCCCCGTAGCGCAGGACATCGCCGCGCTGCCAGCTCGCGCCGACCCAGGCCGGGAAGATCGTGTCCGGCTCGGGCGCGAGCACGCTGCCCATCCAGGACGCCACCGCGATGTCGTACGTTGCCGTGTGGCGGAAGGCTGCCACGGCAAGGGCACGGCGGTCGGCGACCGTGAAACCGCCCGCCTTGACCTGCTCGGCCACCCAGTCGTAGCGGGCCGGGTCGACGACCACCGCCACGTTCGCGTGGTTCTTCGCGGCGGCGCGCACCATGGCCGGGCCACCGATGTCGATCTGCTCGACGCAGTCCGTCGGGTCGGCGCCGGAGGCGACGGTGGCGGCGAACGGGTAGAGGTTCACCACCAGCAGGTCGAACGGCTCGATGTCCAGCGTGCGCAACTGGTCGACGTGCTCGGGATCGTTCAGGTCCGCCAGCAGGCCGGCGTGCACCTTCGGGTGCAGTGTCTTGACGCGGCCGCCGAAGCTCTCCGGAAAGCCGGTGACCTCCTCGACCGGCGTCACCGGCACGCCGGCATCGGCCAGCGCCCGTGCCGTGTTGCCGGTGGACACGATCCGCACCCCGGCGGCATGCAGGGCGGTGCCGAGCTCGACCACGCCTGCCTTGTCGGAGACCCCGATCAGGGCTCGGCGGACCGGGCGGCGTCCATCCACTGTGGACTCTGTAGCGGTCACGGAATGCTCACCTTTCGTCCGTTGCGCGAGTAGCCGTCCCTGGCCAGCCTGCCGACCACGTCCACCACCAGCCCGCGCTCTGCCACCTTGATCCGTTCGTGCAGCGTGGCCTCGTCATCGCCGGGCTCGACCGGTACGGCCCGCTGGGCCAGAATCGGTCCGCTGTCCACTCCGCTGTCGACCAGGAACACCGTGCAGCCGGTGACGTGGACGCCGTGGGCGAGCGCGTCCGCCGCCGCGTGGATGCCCGGGAAGGACGGCAGCAGGGCCGGGTGGCTGTTCAGCGTGCGGCCGCCGAAGGAGTTCAGGAACGTCGGGCCGACGAGTTTCATGAAGCCGGCCGAGACGACCAGATCGGGGCGGTAGGCGGTGACCGCGCTGGTCAGCGCGGTGTCCCAGGCGGCCCGGTCGGGGTGGTCGCGCAGCCGGACCACGAAGTTCGGGATGTAGGCGCGTTCCGCCCGCGTCAAGCCTTCGATGCCCGTGCGGTCCGCGCCGACGGCGACCAGCCGGACCGGGTAGTGGGCGTCCTCGGTCGCGTCGATCAGGGCCTGCAACAGCGTTCCCGCCCCGGACACGAGCACGACGACCCGGACCGGAGGGGTCAACCGCAGCCGATGGACCTCGGTGGTGTCGGACGGGCTCAGCGTGGTCTCCTGACAGCCGGTACGCGTGCCGGACCAGCGTAGGCGGTGCCGCGCGCAGGCCGGTGACCGGCCCGAACCGTGTTCGGCGTCACTCCTCGTCGACCGGCTCGATTTCCGTTGTGTCGTCCTCTTCTTCTTCGAAATCCCCTTCTTCTTCGAAGACCTCGGCCTCGTCGAGGTACTCGTCGTCAAGGCCCAACAGGGTTGGGGTGCGGCCGGCCAGCAGGACCGTCAGGGTGCCCGGGATCGCGATGGCCAGGAATGCCGACACGGCAAGCGATCCGGCCGGCACGATCACCGGGTCGAACGGGCCGCCGGCCAGTGGGCCACCGGCCATGGCCGCCAGGATCAGCCAACCGACGCCGGTGACCAGGGCGGCCACCAGGACCGCGCGGCACCGGCCGGCCAGGTCGGGGAGGTTTCGACAGGCCAGGCCGGTCAGCACGCCGACGGCGGCCGGTAGCAGCATCAGGAACACCCACCAGTGGCCCTCGACGGCCGGCAGCGGGGCGAGCAGTGGCACGGCGGGCAGCGGACCGGCGTGAAAATGCCACTGCGCCACGGACACCGCGCCGATGCCGAAACCGGGACCCGCGGCAAAGGACAGCGTGGCGATCAGCGCGTTGGGCAGGTACGCCACGGACAGCAGGAGGATGCCGAGGCCGCTGCCGAAACCGGGCGCCGCGACGCGAAAGAGCTGCGCGGACGTCGACCACGACGCGATCAGGCCGACCGCGAACACGACCGCACCGACGGCGGCCAGACCCAGCACGGCAAGGACCCCGGCGCGCAGCCCCGTCTCGGTGGCGTGGTCGGCGCGGCGCAGCGCGGCCGGCAACAGCGCGCACGGGCCTGCCACGCCGAGGGTCGCGGCCGCACCGGCCAGCGCACCGGTGATGCAGAAGGCCAGTACCGGGGACGCCGTTCCGTTGGACAGGAACGCGAGCGCCATGGCGAAGATCGCGTGCGCCGCGGCGATCGAGCCGATCACCGGGCCTGCGGAGCGCGGCTCGGTCAGGTCCAGCCGTCGTGCCGCGTTGCCGGCCACCCGGGCCACCAGCAGCAGGAGCACCACCGTGGGCAGCAGCGGCAGGACGCCGAGCTCGTGGCCTGCGATGTCCACGGGCACGTGGTAGGCGGCCAGCCAGGCCGGCACGGCCGCGGTGAGCACGCCGGGCAGGGACATCGCCGCGCCCGGTGCGGTCACCGTGATCAACCCGAGCAGCGCGGCGATCCCGACGTAGCCGGCGACGAGGGGACCGATCGCGGCCGGCAAGAGCACCCGCCGTGAGTCGTCCGGGCCGGGTCGTACCTGGTCAGCGACACCGTCCGCAACGGACTGTGGGGTGGGCATCCACCCACTCTGACAAAGGCGTTGGGCCATTCGGGTGAGCCACGCCGTGCCTCGCCCAGTTGATCAACCGGTTCGGGTTACTCGCTGCCGGGACCGCCGGGCGGATTGGCCGGGTGGTTGAGCTGGCCGGGGTGCTGCAGGAACTGGGTGGACTGCGGCGGCGGTGGCTGCATGTAGGTGGTCGCCTGGGCCGGCGGCTGCTGCTGGCGCGGCGGCTGCTGTTGTTGCTGCTGGCCGGGAAAGCCGCCGGTCGGCGGGTAGTTGGCGGCGTGCGGCACGGCGGGGCGCGGGGCCAGCTTGATCAGGCCGTGCGCCAACAACAGGGCCACCGCGGCCGCGAGCGCCTGAAGCAGGCCGAACACCAGGATGAGGATCATCGACGTGGACCGGCCGCCGGAGGAGTTGATCACCGCGTCGAGTTCGGCCAGGCCGCCGACCACGCTGAGCACGGCCGCGAACGGCAGCGTCGACGGGCCACCCGGCAACAGGCTCAGGCCGGCGAGCAGGCCACCGGCGAGCAGGATCAGGACCTCGACGCCGTAGCCGCCGCCGTAGCTGACGAAGTAGGTCACCAGGGCGAGCACGAACGTGCCGAGCACCAGCAGGCCGGGGATGCCAAGGCGGCCAAGGGGGTTCGGCGCGGCCGGCGGCTGGCCGAACACCGGGCCGCCCTGCTGCTGGGGCTGGCCGGGGTAACCACCGGGGGGACCGCTGGGATACGACATCTCGAACTCTCTCCTCGACTGGGCGACGGGACTGCGGACCAAGCACAGCACGACTGCGCAGGCAGCGGAACAGTAGCGACTTGTCGATGAGAGACGTATGGGGGTGACGAACTGTTCCACGAACGGGTGTAAGCACGCATGGAGCCGGACGCTGCGTAGCGTCCGGCTCCATTTCGCCACAAGGAGGGCATACCCCCGCCCAACCACCGGGGGCTTCGGCCCTTTTCAACCCTATGCCTGTCAAGCCCTGAATGGGTGGCTTGCCGGCAATCTGTGGACAACTCGCGGAGGTTGTACCCGGATGGGTTCTGCGGCCTGACAAGCCAACGTTGTGCTGTTCGAGTCAGCCCAGGGCGCGTACGACCTCGCGGGCCAGCGCCGCCGTCTCGCTCGGCGTCTTGCCGACACGCACGCCCGCCGCTTCCAGGGCCACCTTCTTGGCGGCCGCGGTACCCGACGAACCGGACACGATCGCGCCGGCATGGCCCATCGTCTTGCCTTCCGGCGCGGTGAAGCCGGCCACGTAGCCGATCACCGGCTTGGTGATGTTGGCCTTGATGTAGTCGGCGGCACGCTCCTCGGCGTCGCCGCCGATCTCGCCGATCATCACGATCGCGGCGGTGTCCGGGTCGTCCTGGAACGCCTGGAGCGCGTCGATGTGCGTGGTGCCCACGATCGGGTCACCGCCGATGCCGACGGCGCTGGAGAAGCCGACATCGCGCAGTTCGTACATCATCTGGTAGGTCAGGGTGCCGGACTTGGACACCAGGCCGATGTGCCCCGGGCCGGTGATGTCGGCGGGGATGATGCCGGCGTTGGACTTGCCGGGGCTGATCAGGCCGGGGCAGTTCGGGCCGATGATCCGCGTCCGGTTGCCCGTGGCGACGGCGTGCGCCCAGAAGTAGGCGGTGTCGTGCACCGGAATGCCCTCGGTGATCACCACACAGAGCCCGATCCCGGCGTCGATCGCCTCCAGCACCGCGCCCCTGGCGAACGCGGGCGGCACGAACACCACGGTCACGTCGGCGCCGGTCGTCGCCATCGCCTCCGCGACGGTCGCGAAGACCGGCAGCAGCGTGCCGTCGAAGTCGACGTCCTGGCCCGCCTTGCGCGGGTTCACGCCGCCGACGACGCTGGTGCCGGCCTTGAGCATCCGCTTGGTGTGCTTGGTGCCCTCCGAGCCGGTGATGCCCTGGACGATGACCTTGCTGTGCTCGTTCAAGAAGATAGCCATCTGTCCCTCACGCCCCTACGGCGGCGAGTTCGGCGGCCCGTTCGGCCGCGGAGTCCATGGTGTCGACCAACTGCACGCCCGGCAGGGCGGCGTCGACGAGAATGCGGCGGCCCGCTTCGGCGTTGTTGCCGTCAAGGCGCACCACGATCGGCTTGTCCACCGGTTCACCGCCGTCGCGCAGCAGGTCGAATGCCTGCACGATGCCGTTGGCGACCGCGTCGCACGCGGTGATGCCGCCGAAGACGTTGACGAACACGCTGCGCACGGCCGGGTCGGACAGGATGATCTCCAGGCCGTTGGCCATCACCTCGGCCGACGCGCCGCCGCCGATGTCCAGGAAGTTCGCCGGCTTCACCCCGGCGTGC
>DASXXM010000277.1:0-5634 GCA_036503065.1 Pseudonocardiaceae bacterium
CCATATCTTGGCGAACTCCTGCCCGGCGGGAACCTGATCGGGGAGGGTGTGTGCGGTCTCCCAGTAGACCATCGTCTCGTACATTCGTCGTCCGTAGAGGTAGGTTCCCACCGGCCGTTCGAGGTCGTTGACGAAGGTGTGCACCTCCTCGTCGGGCGCCGCCCAATCAAAGTTGCCGTCGTTGTCCTCGACGTATCCATCGAGCGACGTAATGGTCGAATACATCAGCTTGGCCATGATGCCGGTTATTCTATTTCTCGGCTCAAGATTTGATCTCCCGCCTGGTGCTGTCAGATGAGAGAACCCGACTCAGGTGTCCGCCAGGGGCCTCGGTCAGGGACCGACGTAGGCCGCGAGGTACTCGCCGGTGAGGGTGGAACGGGCGGCGACGAGGGCGGCGGGTGTGCCCTCGAAGACGATCCGGCCGCCGTCGTGGCCGGCACCGGGGCCGAGGTCGATGATCCAGTCGGCATGGGCCATGACCGCCTGGTGGTGCTCGATGACGATGACCGACTTGCCGGAGTCGACCAGTCTGTCGAGCAGCCCGAGCAACTGCTCGACGTCGGCGAGGTGGAGGCCGGAGGTGGGCTCGTCGAGGACGTAGACGCCGCCCTTCTCGGCCATCCGGGTGGCCAGCTTGAGCCGCTGCCGCTCGCCGCCGGACAGCGTGGTGAGCGGCTGGCCGAGACTGAGGTAGCCGAGCCCGACGTCGGCCAGGTGGGTCAGGATCTGGTGCGCCGCTGGCGTTTTCGCGGCACCGGCGCCGAAGAACTCGCGGGCCTCGGTGACCGGCATGGCGAGCACCTCGCTGATGTCCTTGCCACCGAAGGTGTACTCGAGCACCTCGGCCTGGAACCGCTTCCCCTCGCACACCTCGCAGAGGGTGGCGACGCCGGCCATCATCGCCAGGTCGGTGTAGATGACGCCGGCACCGTTGCAGTTGGGGCAGGCGCCTTCGGAGTTGGAACTGAACAGCGCCGGCTTCACGCCGTTGGCCTTCGCGAACGCCTTGCGGATCGGTTCGAGCAACCCGGTGTACGTCGCCGGGTTGCTGCGCCGCGAGCCCTTGATCCCGGCCTGGTCGACCGACACCACCCCGTCCCGGCCCGAGACCGAGCCGTGGATCAGGGAACTCTTGCCCGACCCGGCGACCCCGGTGACGACGACCAGCACGCCGAGCGGGATGTCGACGTCGACGTCCCGGAGATTGTGGGCGTTGGCGCCGCGCACCTCAAGCGCGCCGGACGGCGTCCGCACCGACGGCTTCAACGATGCCCGGTCGTCCAGGTGCCGCCCGGTCAGCGTGCCACTGGCCCGCAGGCCATCGACCGTGCCCTCGAACACCACCTCGCCGCCCTCGGTGCCGGCACCCGGGCCGAGATCGACGACGTGGTCGCCGATCGCGATCGCCTCCGGCTTGTGCTCGACGACGAGCACGGTGTTGCCCTTGTCGCGCAACTGGAGCAGCAGGTCGTTCATCCGCTGGATGTCGTGCGGGTGCAGCCCGATCGTCGGCTCGTCGAAGACGTAGGTGACGTCGGTGAGCGACGACCCGAGATGGCGGATCATCTTGGTGCGCTGCGCCTCACCGCCCGAAAGCGTGCCCGCAGGCCGGTCGAGGCTGAGGTAGCCCAGGCCGATCTCGGCGAACGAGTCGAGCGTGTGGCGCAGTGACGCGAGCAGCGGCGCGACGGACGGCTCGTCCAGCGACCGCACCCACTTGGCGAGGTCGCTGATCTGCATCGCGCAGGCGTCCGCGATGCTGACCTTCTTGATCTTCGAAGAGCGCGCCGCCTCGGACAGCCGGGTGCCGTCGCACTCCGGGCAGGCCGTGAAGGTCACCGCCCGGTCGACGAAGGCGCGGATGTGCGGCTGCATCCCGTCGACGTCCTTGGACAGCAACGACTTCTGGATCCGCGGGATCAGCCCCTCGTACGTCATGTTGATGCCCGCGATCTTCATCCGCACCGGCTCGTGGTACAGGAAGTCGCGCAGTTCTTTCTTGGTGTACCTGCGAATCGGCTTGTTCGGATCGACGAAGCCGGATTCCTTGTAGAGCCGCATGTTCCAGCCGCCCGCGGTGTAGCCGGGGATCGTCAGCGCGCCTTCGCCGAGCGACTTGCTGTCGTCGTACAGCTGGGTCAGATCGATGTCGTTGACCGAGCCCCGGCCTTCGCAGCGCGGGCACATGCCGCCGGTGATGCTGAAGCTGCGCCGCTCCTTCACGGTCTGTCCGGCGCGCTCCAGGGTGACCGCGCCCGCTCCGCTGATCGAGGCGACGTTGAAGGAGAACGCCTGGGGCGAGCCGATGTGCGGCCGCCCGAGCCGGCTGAACAGGATGCGCAGCATCGCGTTGGCGTCGGTGGCGGTGCCG
The DNA here is from genome assembly GCA_036503065.1 of Pseudonocardiaceae bacterium. Lineage (GTDB taxonomy): Bacteria > Actinomycetota > Actinomycetes > Mycobacteriales > Pseudonocardiaceae > DATEPR01. The sequence continues at coordinate 2,375 of DASXXM010000277.1, forward strand.
ACCGTGGAGCGCGGGTCGGCACCCATCCGCTGCTGGTCGACGATGATCGCGGTCGTCAGCCCGTCCAGCACGTCGACGTCCGGCCGCGCCAGCGTCGGCATGAAACCCTGCAGGAACGCGCTGTAGGTCTCGTTGATCAGTCGGCGCGACTCCGCGGCGATCGTGTCGAACACCAGCGAACTCTTGCCGGAGCCCGAAACGCCGGTGAACACCGTCAGCCGGCGCTTCGGGATCTCGATGCTGACGTCCTTGAGATTGTTCACGCGCGCGCCGTGCACGCGGATCAGATCGTGGCCGTCGGCTACGTGCGGCGCGGGGGCCTGCGGGTCCGTCCTCGTGGCGGTGCTCATCGTGTCTCCATCTGTCAGCCATCTAGGGAAGTTCGTGCACCAGCGGAATCAGCACTTTACGGGTCCTGGAGCAACCCGAGCACGTTGCCGTCGGGGTCGGTGAAGGTGGCCACCCGGCGGCCGCCACCGACGTCGTGCACCGGCTCGTGCACGGCGGCACCGGCCGCGGTCACCTCGGCCAGCTTCGCCTCGATGTCCGCCACGTGCCAGTAGGTCACCGGCGAGGTCATGGCCTGCGGTCCACCGCCCGGCACCAGCCCGATCTGCTGGCCTGCGGCCTCGAAGCCGACGTAGTAGGACGAGTCGCTCTGCGGCGGCACGCCGAGCAGGGCGGCGTACACCGCCTTGGCCTTGTCCAGATCGGACACGGGATGCAGCACGGTCCTGATGCCCTCGTTGGCGCTCATGGTCACTCCTGAAGTAGTGGTCGTGATGTCCATGGCGGCAACGCTAGCCGCGGGCCCGGTGGCCGCGCTTCTCCAAACCTGATCGGTCCGGTCACCCGGAAGCCGCGAGCACGGCGTGCACGGCGGCGCGCACGCCGGCCGAGACGACAGCGGGGGATGAGTCGTCGAGTTTGCCGTCGAGGTGCAGGAACGCGAGACCGTGCACCAGGGCCCAGACCGCGGTCGACATCGCTTCGGGGTTGGCGTCGGGAAAGCACCGGCCGACAATGGCCCGGACGTACCCGGAGATGGCGGCGGTGGCGGCGACCCGTTCCGGGCTGTCCCGATCACAGGGCTCCGCGAACATCACCCGAAACAGTGCGGGCCGTCGCAGCGCGAACCGAACGTAGGCGACGGCGACGGCGGCAAGGTCGTCGTGGGTCGACGGCGACGGGTGCGCAGCCGCGAGTGAGTGAGCCAGCTCGCGGTAGCCGACGGCGGCCACCGCCGAGACCAGCGCGTCGCGGTCGGCGTAGTGGCGGTAGGGCGCGGAGTGTGCGACACCGGCACGCCGCGCCACGGCGCGCAGTGACAGCGCGCTGGCACCCTCCTCCTCCAGCAACTCCAGCGCGGCCTGCAGGCACGCGGCGCGGAGATCGCCGTGGTGGTACGTGGAACTCGATGTCGGCATGGGCCATCCTCACGCATGTTGACAGTGGTCACATGGCCGGTTAGTGTGACCACTGCCAACATTCTAGGCGATGGATGGATTCCCGCGATGTCGAGTGAGCTGTTCGCCCCGCTGGTACTGCGCTCCGGGCTGGTCCTGCGCAACCGAATCGCGAAGGCGGCGATGGAGGAAGGGATGGCCGGTCGCGCGCAGTTGCCCGACCAGCGGCTGGTGTCGCTGTACCGGCGGTGGGGCGCCGGTGGTGCCGGGCTGCTGATCACCGGCAACGTCATGGTCCACGCCAGGGCGCTGACCGGTCCGGCCGGCGTGGTGCTCGATGTGGACACGCCGCTGGCGCCGTTCCGGAGCTGGGCGGCGGCCGGCAAGGCAGGCGGCGCGGCGATGTGGATGCAGATCAGCCATCCCGGTCGCCAGGTGCCGGCGAACCTGCCCGGCGTCGTGTGGGGACCGTCCGCGGTCGGTGTCGACCTGGGCAGGCACACCACGCGGTTCGGCCGCCCTGTCGCGATGACACGGGAGCAGATCGACGCCACGGTGGAACGGTTCGCCGTGACGGCGGTGCGTGCCGAACGCGCCGGATTCGACGGCGTCGAGGTGCACGCCGCACATGGCTATCTGTTGTCGCAGTTCCTGTCGCCGTTGGCCAACCGGCGAACCGACCGGTGGGGCGGGTCGTTGGCGAACCGGGCGCGGCTGCTGCTGGACAGCGTGCGGGCGATCCGCTCGGTGGTGTCGCCGTCGTTCGCGGTCGCGGTGAAACTGAACTCGGCCGATTTCCAGCGCGGCGGGTTCGACGCGGCCGACGCGCAGCGGGTGATCGCGATGCTGGCACCGCTCGGCGTCGACCTGGTCGAGTTGTCGGGCGGCAACTACGAGAGCCCGGCCATGTCCGGCCGCCCGGCGCAGGAGCAGCGCGAGGTTCGCACGGCCGCCCGCGAGGCGTACTTTCTCGAGTTGGCAACGGAACTGGCCAGGACGAGCCCGCTGCCGCTGATGCTGACCGGCGGGATTTCCCGGCGGGAGACGGCAGAGCAGGTGCTGGCCAACGGTGTCGCGGTGGTCGGTATGGCCACCGCCCTCGCGGGCACTCCGGATCTGCCCAACCGCTGGCGCGCCGGAGCGCAAGCCGGAGCGCAAGCCGGTGCGCGGCCGCGGCCGGTGACCTGGTCGGACCGGACACTCGCGTCGGCCGCCGGCATGGCGCTGGTCCGGTATCAGCTGCGTCGGATCGCCCGCGGTGGCAGTCCCCGGCTCGGCACGCATCCGGCACACGCGCTGGCCTGCGATCAACTGGCTGCGCGCCGCGCGCTGCGCCGATACCGCAGCTGGCTGCGGACCTCCGCCTGACAGGTCCAAACAGGATCGACACCGAGCGCGACCTCCGCGCTGCACGGCAAAATAAGCGCGCGCCATGAAAGCACGCAGCGCTCCGCCCCTGCACAACGCGCATGCTATAACATGCGTGCTATAGCAAATAGCCATGCAAAGGGCAGGTGCCATGCTATAGCAAGTACGCTATGGCGAGCGCCGAGTGCGGCCTGATGGTAGGCCGTGGAAGGCAGAGCCTCCACAAAACCCGGGGCGGTCCAGTGGGCTGCATCATCAGCCTGCACCGGACGCTTGATTCTCGGCTGCGAATACTTGCCAAGCAGGCCAAGGACGGTACGGTCGAACCGGGAACGGTCCAGTAGGACCGTTACTATAGCATGTATGCTATAGTAACTATGCTATATCGGACTGTAGTAGCAGATGCGATATGCAGAGGGTAGCGTACTTGCTATAGCAAGTACGCTACCGCGAGCCGTCCAGGTAGCTCTTGTCATAGCATGCTAT
>DASXXM010000278.1:0-11714 GCA_036503065.1 Pseudonocardiaceae bacterium
ATCAGCAGCCGCCTGGCTGGCCGCAGTTCAACAGCGGTGGCACCGTGCAGGGCGAGGTGCCGGGTGCCCAGCAGCAGGCGCAGGATGGACAGGTCGACCGCGGGAGCGACCAGCGGCGCGGCCCAGACGGGAACGCCGAGCCGTAGGGCCAGGGTGAGCACGTTGCCGAAGCCGAACGTGAAGGTCAGGCCGACGACCGTGCCACAGGGTATCGAGGTCGCCTCGTAGAACTTCCCAACATCATCCGAATCGTCACGTCGCTCGAATTCTACCGACTCGGCTGGTAGTCCGCGTGAATAACGCTCTACGTAGTGGCTGCCCGACGATGGTTCATCGTAACTGGTCAGCTATATGGTTTGGGGTAGCCAAGGTTGGCCCTCGGCGAGCATGACGAGGACGTCGATGAATCGCTGGCCGTGTTTCGCGGCAGTGGATAGGTAGCTGCGTATCGCGCAGAACTGCCTGGCTCCGGTGAGAGTGCGCAGGCAACCGGATACCTTCTGACGGAGCTTGATCATGCGGATGTCCCGCTCCGAACCGTTGTTATCAGGCGGTATTCGCCAATCGGTGGTGAAACGGAGGTAGTCGTCCTGCCGATCCAGCAGCCTGCGGGCCAGCGCGTTGTGTTTGCGCATCACCCTGTCCGATCGCGCTGCGGTGGCGGTGACACCGATCTGGACAGCGGACCGGTAAAGCCGAACCTGTTCGCCGAGGGCGTCAGGGGCAAGGGCGTGGGCGGCGGCAACAGCCTCGGCGACCAACTTCTGCATGGCCACCAGCGCGTCGGCGGCTTGGGTGGCCCAGCACCAGTCCACGTCCGGCCCGGCGGCTTCGGCGACCGCGGCCAGTTCACGCAGGGCGTGAGCACAGCAGAGTTGGTGCTCGGCGTTGGCGTAGCTGTCATACGGCGCCCACGCGTCGTGCACAGCGACACCCCAGAAGCGGCCCAGGACGCCGGCATCATCGATGCCCTTCACGCCCCGTTTGGGATGGCAGGTGATCAGCGTGTATTTGTCGGTGCGGGCGCAGTGCACCCAATGCAGCGCGCCGGCCACCCGAAGGCCAGTCTCGTCGAACCCAGCCACCTCGGCGGCCGCAATACGCTCGCCGATGTGGGAGAGGAACTCGCCCAGCCCATCAGCTGCCCGCTTCGTCATGGTCGCCACGGTGCCTTCGGAGACTGGGGTGCCGAACAACTCGGCCAGCGCGGCCGCGGTGCGTTTCTTCGACAGGAACTGGCCCACATACAAGTACAGGATGATCGCGGTGACCCGCGGCCCGTACTGCACCGGCGCCCCTACCCCGTCCGGCGCCGTGGCGCAGGTGGTGGTCCCGCACGCACAGCGACGCGCGATGAGTTGGTGTTCGGTCACGGTGACCGCCATTGGTGGCAGGTCGAACACCTGCCGCCGCTCCACACTGACCTCGGGGGCATCCGCCAGGTCCGCACCGCACCCCGAGCACGGGCCAGGCTCGTGTCGCAGACGCTGGTGGGGGTCAGTGACCAGCGCCAACGTCGAGCCCGGATGTCCAGGTTGGCCGCCGGGCTTACGCCCACTCCTGGCACGCAGCGACTTCGGGGCGGGCTTGGTAAACGGAGAATCCGACGACGGCGGCTTCGAGGAATTCGACGAGTTCTGTCCCAGCTGCCGTTTCAACTCGGCGACCTCGGCACGCAGTCCCGCAACCTCCGCCCGCAGTTGTGTGATCACCGCGGCCTGGGTTGCGACCAAGGCGGCAAGCTCGTCATACGACGGACGCCCATCCCCGGCCTGCACAACGTGATCATCTCATCCCGACGATCAAGCCTTACGAACGACCTGACCAGTTACCAGCAAGTATGCTATAGCAAGTGCCAGAAGCATTCATGTTGGACGAAGCATTCCATGTAAAGGTGCGACGAAATCGGCACGTACAGCTGAACTTGCTATAGCAAGTTCAGTGCGACTAAGGCCGGCGGCATGCTATAGCAAGTATGTTATCGCGAGCGCGAGAAGTGCCCATGGGGAGCAAGCGTTCTATAGCAAGTGTGACTTCTGCTATAGCATGCGTGCTATAGCAAGTGTGCTATAGCGGGAGATGGCGATATGCTATAGCAAGTTTGTTGGGCGAGTGCGATGAGCGCTGCTATGGCAAATGGGTTTGATTGGACTATTGCACGAGGCCGGGGCCAGGGCAGCGCGATGACGAAGGCCGGCCCCGGAGCGCCCCGGGACCGGCCATCGCCCCACACCGCCGTGGCTAGTTGGCGGTGAAGGAGAACGAGTTCACGCCCAGCCCGGGACCGCCCGTCCACGGTTCGAAGCCGAACTGCACACTCGTCAAGAACCACGCGGACTGCAGGAAGCCACGATTCCGCGAGTCGTTGGTGAAGTCCTTCAGGTTCACCGAGATCGAGTTGACCGGGTTGATCCGCACGTACGACACGATGTTCCAGCTGATGCCGGCGTTCACCCGGGTCTCCCACACCTGCCAGGACGCGCCCTCGATGGTGACCGTGGCGATCTGGTTGCCGGCCGGTCGCGGCGCACCCGCGTGGTTGGCCCAGATCATCAGTTCTTCACCGTTGTTCTGGCCGCTCGGGTTCGGGTTCGTGTCGAACCAGATGTCGTACGCTGCGTCCCACTGTCCGGCCGCGATGTTGAAGTTCACGCTGGACCGGGGGTTGTTGAACGCACCGACCTGCTTCGGCAGGCCGCTGTTGGCGCTGCAGGCCGTGTAGTGGCAGCCGGCGAAGATCGACGGATAGCCGGATGGCGCGCCGTTGGTCGCCTTGTTGTGGTTGCCCGCGGTGACCGTGAACCCGTCGTTGCCGACACTGATGCACTGTTGGATCGTGTCGTTCCACTCGTTGTTGTTCACGATGAACTGGCCGCCGCTGACCCGCGCCTCGTCGAACTTCCCGCAGAGTGTCGTGGCTGCGTGGGCTGAGGGCACACCGAGCACGGCGCCCCCGATCGCCAGCGCGGCGACCGCCAGCCAGGTGCGCCAGCGTGTGCTGCTTGCTCGCACAGTCATGTCCCTTCGCTGATTGCCACCCTCGCTGTGGCTGTGCGAATCGTAGGCAACACGTAGTGTCACCACCTATGCGAAGGCGCTTGGCACAATGGCCGTTCGTAAGTAAACCGACCGATCAGCCGGGCAGCTGGAAAATGTTCAGCCACGGTGGTTGTTCGACAATGTGGCATTCCTTGACGACGAGGAACACGGCACCACCGGTTTCCTTGCGTAGCCGGTCGAAGAAGTCACGGCACATCGCCTTGTCTGCCGGACCTGGGTAGACCGCGAAGCACAGTGGTCCGGCCGCGGTGCCTGCGTAGAGCATCGTGTCGGCCTGCCGAACCTCGGTCGCCGCACCGAAATACACGGTGGTGTCGGCCATGGCGGCGCGGTCGCGGATCAGTGGCAGTTCGGTGGCCTTCCACCGGAGCACGGCGGCCGGGTTGGCGCGCATCGCCTGGTCCAGCGGGCGCAGCGGGGCCAGTCCGAGCCGGTGCAGCAGGCGCCCGACGCTCACGTCGGACAGGGTCACCCGGAAGTCCCGCATGATCAGCCTGCGCACGAGTTCCCTGGTCCACAGCGGCGAGCCGAGTCGCAGCTCGTGCGGGCGGGCCCCGACGAGCAGCGAGTACAGCCGGTTGTGCTGCGCGTCGGACAACCGTGCCGGACGGCCGGTGACCGGCCGGGCCACCAGTGCGGACAGGCCGCCCGCGCGGTACTTGGCGACCCACGCGAACACGGTCGACCGATTGAAGCCCAGCGCCTTCGCCACCGTTTCGGGATTTTCGCCTGCCACGATCCGCCGCACCGCCTGAATGCGGATCGTCTGCAATGTGGCGTGATCCAGCCTGCGACCATCGTCCTCACGCATGGCGTTTCTCCCGGCCGATGTCCAGTTACTTGTGAATGTCCGATCGCTCGCTCGGCTACTGAAACTTTCAGGGACCCCGGTGAATCGACGGGCCGCCGGATCGGAATCCGGCGGCCCGTCGGGTGATCATGCGGTGCGGTCAGTCACCTCGGTGGCTGCCGCGGGTGAACGGCTCGAAGGTGTGGCTGAACTGCCACGTCGTCTGGGCGACGCCGGAGCAGACGCCCTGGCCCTTGAGTCCGGGGCAACTGCCGTTGTCGCGCTCGATGGCCCAGAACGACAGGAAGCTGATGTTCTTGGCGATCGCCCAGTGCTCAATGGTGGTGGCGTCGGCGGTGGTGAACGTCTCGGCGGCGCCGAAGTCGTCGATGCCGGGCATCTCGGTGACGCCGAGCATGGACCACAGCCGTGCGGTGGATCGGTTCGGGAACAGTGCGTGCAGCTGGCTGACGGTGCCGGCCGCCGCGGTCTGGGTGTCGGTGGCCATCTCGTGGGTCAGGCCGTCGAAGTAGTCGAACGTCATGATGTTGACGAAGTCGACGCGTGCGTGGTTGGCGACCGCGTTCTGCAGCACCGCAACGCCGGTCGACGAGAGGCCGGTCGCGAAGGTCGGGAGCGTGTAGGTGAACTGCACCGTCCGGTCGTGCGCGGCGGCCCAGTCCTCGACCATCTTGATCGCCTTGTTGCGCCGGTCGATGCCGGCCGTGTTGGTCAGGGACTTGTCCTCGGTGTCCAGGTCCAACCGGGTCACGTGGTACGTGGTGATGACGTGCTCGTAGGCGGCGGCGATCGCGGGCACGCTGGCGCAGCTGTCGGCGAGCTCGGTACTGGTGTCGTCGGCGCCGAAGCCGCCGAACGACGGGATGACGTCGCCACCGGTGGCCCGGATGGCCTTGATCTCTGCGCCGAACGTCGTCGGTGCGACCGGTGTGGTCAGGTTGCCGTTCCATTCGACGGTGCAGGAGCCGACGGCGGCCGTCTGGAGGAACGCCATGCTCAGGAACTTGGCGCCGGACTGCTGCGACTGGGTGGCCAGGTTGTCACCGTTGAAGGACTCGAAGTACGGGGCGAACACGTGTGCCGGCAGGCCGGCATCCTCGTGCTGGCTCGCGGCGGCGGCCGGGGTCGCCATCGCGGCCACGACGCTGGCCGCGACCGCGACGCCGGCCATGATTCTGGTGGGTAGACGCATATGCGCTCCTGGTGAGCGTTGGGCTGACTGATGTCGCATGCGTGGCTCGGGGTTCGTGCCCAGCACGCCGGAGCGGGCGTGGAAGCGCTCCCAAGGCGCAAGCCTGGCTACGCTCACAGTTGATGTCAAGAGTTGTCAAGAGGCCGAAAAGCCCATTTGAGACTGTATGAAAGCGCTCTTACCTGCGCTGATCAGGCAATGGTCTGGACCACGCGCCGCGAAATCCGACTTTGGTCGGGCACCGAGACTACTTTTGCCGGCTTGTGCGGGCGGGTGCGGGCGGGCCACGCTCGGGAAGCTCCGCCGCCTGTGCGTCGTCACGATGAAAGTAGGGCTCGTGAATCGACCTCGTCTGCTCACCGTGGCTGTCGCACTGACCGTGGGTGCCGCGCTGGCGGTGCTCGGGAACGGTTCGGCGTCCGCCGCCGTCGTCGCACCCGCCGTGGACGGTGCCGCGTCCGGCGGTGCGGTGATCGTGGTGCTCGCCGATCAGCACGCCGCCGTGCCGCTGAAGGCGCAGGGCGCGCAGCGGACCATGGCAACGCGGTCGGACCAGCAGTCGATCGTGTCGGACATGAAAGCCAACGGCGGCACCAACATCACGCAGTTGGTGAGCGTCAACGCCGTCGCGGCGCACCTGTCCGCGGGCGAGGTGGCCCGGTTACGCGGCAACCCGGCCGTGGCGCGGATCGTGCCGGACGACACGATCGACGTGGCGCCGGGAACTACCGGGCCCCAGGGCCCGCCCGCCAGGTTGAGCCAGACGTTATGCCCGGCCAATCCGGCTGACCCACTGCTTGAGCCAGAGGCGTTGTCGGTCACACACACCGAGACCGACCAGAAGAACGATCCGAATCAGGCTTCCCGCGTCGCGACCGGCAAGGGCGTGATCGTCGCGATCGAGGGCATGAACGACCTGGCCGGCAACCCGAACTTCCAGCGCGCGGACGGTTCCCACGTCGTCATCGACGCCCCGGACTACACGGCCGACCACAGCGACGGCGAGTTCTACGGCGACGCGTCGTCGGTCGCCGGACAGGGCCTGGTGACCTACGACTTCGCCAAGGAACTGCCCTTCTCGGGTCTCCCGGCCGGCTGCACGTTCCGGATCAAGGGCATGGCGCCGGACGCGTCGCTGGTGGACAGCTCGCAGATCGACACGCCGCCCAGCGCCAACGGGCTGCCGGAGTCGCAGGTCGTCGCGGGCATCGACCACGCCGTCGTGGTGGACCACGCGGACGTGCTGTCGGAGTCCTTCGGCTTTCGCCAGCAGCCGGGCCGCTATTCCGTGTTCTACGCGGCGAACGACGCCGCGATCGCGGCCGGCGTGACCGTCGTGGTGTCCTCCGGTGACAGCGGCGTGTCCGGCACGGTGTCCTCGCCGGCCACCGACCCGCTGGCCATCGCCGTCGGCGGCACGAACACGCTGCGCCTGACCGCCCAGGCCTACGGCTACACCAACTGGATCAACAACAACATCACCCCGCTGTCCTCCGGCGGCACGGCGCCCAACAACCGCGTCGTCGACCTGGTCGCCCCCGGCTACGGCGGCGAGGCGGCGTGCAGCGCGGCCGGCGCCGGCTGCCCGACGAACACGCAGACCGAGGCGTTCGGTGGCACCAGCCAGTCGTGCCCGCTGGTCGCCGGTGCGGTCGCGGACGTGATCCAGGCCTACGCCGACACCCACAATGGCACCAAGCCGACGCCCGCCCTGATCAAGCAGATCCTGACCGGCACCGCGCAGGACATCGGCGCGCCAGCCGACGAACAGGGCGCGGGCCTGCTCGACACGTACGCCGCGGTGCGCGCCGCGCAACAGGAACCCGGCACCACGCTGCGGCATGCACCCGCAGCGCCGGGACTGGTCGCGTCACCGTCCCAATTGGACATCACGGCGCCTGCCGGCGTCAGCTCGCAGACCGTCAACCTGTTCAACGCCAGCGACCGGACCACCGAGGTCCGCGGTTCGTACCGCGTGCTGAGCCCGGCAACGCAGTTCGGCCGGACGGTGACCGAGGCGGTCAGCGCGCCGAACCCGAGCCTGCCGCTGCCCGCGGCGGGCGCACCGGCGGCCGCGCCCATCACGTTCAGCGTCCCGCCGGGACTGGACCGGATCGGCGTCGACATGATCACGCCGGACCCGACGAACGCCACCATCCTGTCCTTCACGCTGGTGGACCCGACCGGCCGGCTGGCGCAGATCTCGTACGACTTCGGCGTCCCGTCCACCACCCCGGGCGGCATCGGCTCGGTGCCCAACATCCAGCACGTCGAGATCGCCTTCCCGAAGGCGGGCCGCTGGACGGCGAAGATCCTGTGGGCGAACGGGCGGGCGCACCTGCAGTCACCGCCGAACGTGCCGGGCACCTTCACCGGCGACATCTCCTTCCGGACCACCGCACAGCGCTACGTGACGCTGCCCGCGGTCCGGTCGGTGCGCATCCCCGCGCGTTCCAGCGTGGCCGTGCCGCTGCGGGTCCTGATGCCGACGGCGCCCGGTGATCACCCGGAGTCGGTGCAGTTCACCGCCGACAACGGCGCCCGGACCTCGCTGCCGGTCGTCCGCCGCACCATGATCCCGTCGGCCGGTGGTGCGTTCGACACCACGATCACCAGCACCGTCGGTCGTGGCGTCGGCCAGATCAGCACCTACAACCTCGATGTGCCACAAGGGAAACAGGACCTCGACGTAGCCTTCCACGGCATGGACGCCAACCCGGACAACCGGGTGACGTACTTCCTGCTCGACCCGACGGGCACGGTGGTCAGCCGGATCACCACGCCGTCGGCCGGCCGGCCGGGCGCCGACGTCACGCTCGTCCAGCCCAACCCGGTCGCCGGCCGCTGGGAGATCGACGTGGAACTCAACCTGACCGTCAGCGGACAGGAATTCACCCAGACCGTCGCCGGCAACGTCAGCTACGACACGCCACCGCCGGTGCTCAGCGCAGCAGGCTGACCGCGACCGCGATCAGTCCAATGAGGACGGCCACGGCGAACGCCTGGCCGAGCGCCCACGCGCCGTACACCAGAAAGCACGCCAGCTCTGTGCCGACGGCGGCCACCGAGGTCACGGTGGCCCGTGCCGTGCCGGTGATCCGTTCCTGACAACGGGTGTCGACCACGACCAGAACCGCCCGATACAGGGCGTAACCCGCGGCCACCAGGGCGATGCCGGCGGCCACGTGCAGCACCGCGGCGGCCGCGAGCAGCGCGGCCATGCCACCGAGCAGGCCGGCCAACGCGTTGGGGCGCAACGCGGCCAGGCGGCCGGCGATCGCGGCGCCGCCGGCACCGGCCAGCGGAATGCCCAGCACGGCAAGGGGAATCAGCCCGGTCGGCACGCTCCAGGACTGGCCGAGCAGCGGAAAGTACTCCTCCAGCGCGTCGATCCCGCCCACCGCGGCCAGCGCGAGCACGGCGATCCGCACGGTGGGCTGCTTGACGGTCTCCCGGACACCCGCGCGCAGCGTGGCGAAATAGCCGTCGTCGTCATCATCGTCGGTGGTGCGCGGTGGTCGGGGCAGGCGGGTGGCCAGCAGCGACGACGCAAGGCAGCAGCCGACGCTCACCCAGCCGGCCAGGCGGAAGCCGCCATCGGCGTAGAGCACGGTGGCCGCGACCGCCGACGGCACCTGCGCCAGCAGCCCAACCGCGGTGATCCGGCCCACCACGGTCGGATACCGCTGCGGCACACCCGCGTCGGCAAGTCCTTCGTAGACCAGGGCTTCCAGCGAACCCGACACCAGCGAACCCGACAGGCCCCACAACACGAACCCGGCCGCGAAACCGGCGAAGCCGGGCAGAACGGTCCACAGCGCGTATCCGGCGGCCTTCAGCACACCGGCGGCGATCAGGGCGGCACGGCGGGAGAAGCGGTCGGCCAGCGCGCCGGTCGGTATCTCGGTGACGAGACCCGTCACGGACCAGATCACGAACAGCGCGGAGATCTGGCCGCCGGTCAGGCCGCTGGCCGCGAACAGCACGACGTACAGCGGATACAGCGGCACCGTGTCGTCCACCGCGGCCCAGCCAACACACAGCCGGGCGAGACGACGAGCCGCCGGGGGCGTTGTAGATCAATGTCGGCGCATGACGATCAGACTACTCGCTTGGCCAGCTTATTTCCTTTGACTGACTAGTCACTCTCTTATACAGTAGAGGCATGGCGAGGCCGAGGAGTGTGGATCGACGGAACGCGATTCTGTCGGCGGCGACACGCGTCATCGCCGTGCAGGGACTTGGCGCCGCGACTGCGGCGATCGCCAAGGAAGCGGGCGTCTCCAACGGGTCGTTGTTCGTCTACTTCGACACGAAGGCGACGCTCCTGAACGAGCTCTACATCGCCCTCAAGACTGAGATGGGCGCGGCCGCGGTCGATGGGCTGCCGGTCGAGAACGACGCGCGCGAGCAGGTCCGCCACATGTGGCACCAGTGGCTGCACTGGGCCACGTCCTTCCCGGCGAAGCGACGGGCGCTCGCCCAACTGGAGGTATCGGATGACATCACCGCCGAGAGCCATCGGATCGTGAGCTCCGCGTTCAGCGGCATCGCGGACCTGCTGGAACGAAGCCGGGCCAACGGACCGATGCGGGAGGCACCGCTGGGCCTCGTCCTCGTGCTGACGAGTGCGGTCGCCGACGCGACCGTTGACGTGATGATCCGCGAACCGGACCAGGCCGACACCAACGGCCGGATCGCGTTCGAGGCCATCTGGCGAATGCTCGCCTGACCCCCGCCGCCCATTACCCGAGACCGACCGCGCAGGAGCCCTCATGGCGGACACCGCCCACAACTCATCCCCGACCAGGGCCTGGATCATCACCGGGCCGACCGCCGGCATCGGCCGTCGCACCGCGTTCGAACTCGCGAAGCACGGCATCGTCGTGCTGGTCGGTCGCAACCGCGCCAAGCTCGACGACGTCGAGCAGGCGATCCGAGCGCAGGGCGGGCGAGCGGTCTCGGTCGTCAGCGACCTTTCGGACATCACGAGCGCGCGACACGCGGCCGCGGAGATCGCCGCGCTCGATCTCCCGATCGGCGGCCTGCTGAACAACGCCGGAGTGATGGCAGCCCGACCGAGCCGGACCGCTCAGGGATGGGACACCACCTTCGCGACCAACCACCTCGGACCCTTCGCGCTGACCGAAGCCCTGCTCCCGCACCTGCCCGACGGCGCCCACGTCGTCTTCGTCTGCTCCGGCGTCGAAGACCCGCGGCGCAGGCTTGCTGTCCTCGCCGGCTTCCGTGGCGGCCGCTATATCTCGGCGGAGGCCGGCGCCCGCGGCGAATGGACGCCCGGCGGCTCATCGGTGCCCGGCGCGGACGCCTACGCGACGTCGAAGCAGTGCAACCTCGCCACGGTGCTCGGCTTCGCGCGCGAATTGCCGCGACTCCGCTTCAGCGCCGTCGAACCCGGCGTCAACCCCGGCACGGACCTCGGACGCGACGCGAACGTCGCGCTCCGCGTCCTGGCGAAGTACGTCATCGCCCCGGTCGCGCCGTTGATCAAGTATTGGAGCAACCCGAAGCGCGCCGCCCGGGTGATCACCGCGGTCCTGACCGACGACACGGACCGGACCGGGATCTACTATGACGAGGCCGGTCGGCCGATGCTCGGCTCCGTTCTCGTCCGCGACCCCGCGTTCCAGGATCGGGTCGTCGCCGAGACCCGTGCCCTGCTCGCCACCGTCCCGATGGACGCGGCGCCCACCGGTCGCTAGCGAATTCCGCGCGGCACGACCAGACCGGTCTCGTAGGCGGTCACCACCGCCTGAGTTCGGTCGCGCAGGCCCAGCTTGCCCAGCACGCGGCTCACGTGCGTCTTCACCGTCTCCTCGGTGACCACCAGCCGGGCGGCGATCTCCGGATTGGACAGGCCCTCCGCGACGAGGCGGAGCACCTGCGTCTCGCGTGGCGTGAGGGTGGCCAGGGCGGCCGTGGGTGGCGCGGCCTGCGGGTGCTGCCGGGCGAACTCGCCGATCAGGCGCCGGGTCACGGTCGGCGCGAGCAGTGCCTCACCGGCCGCGACGACCCGCACGGCGTCGAAGAGGTGTTCCGCGGTGACGTCCTTGAGCAGGAAGCCGCTGGCACCGGCACGCAGTGCGTCGTAGACGTAGTCGTCCAGGTCGAAGGTGGTCAGGACGATGACGCGCGGCCCGTCCTGGCTCGCGAGTTGCCGGGTGGCCTCGATGCCGTCCATGCCGGGCATCCGGACGTCCATCAGCACCACGTCGGGCGACAGTTCGCGGCAGGTCCGCACGGCGTCGGCACCGTCGCACGCGGTGCCGACCACGGTGAAGTCCGGCTGGCTGTCCAGCAGCGCGGCATACCCGGTGCGGACTACCTGATGGTCGTCGGCCACGACGACCCGGATCGCGGTCATGCCGTCGCCTCGACCTTGGCCGGCAGCGTCGCCTCGACCAGGAACCCGCCGACTCCGCGAACAGCGCCGACGCGCAACCGGCCGCCGACGGCCGCGGCGCGTTCACGCATGCCGGGCAGCCCGTGGCCGGTCGGTGTCGTCGTCGACGGGCCGGGTCCGTTGTCCCGGATGCGCAGCCGGAGGGTGTCGTCGGTGTAGTGCAGTTCCACGTCGACGGCGGCACCGGGGGCGTGGCGCCGCGCGTTGGTGAGTGCTTCCTGGACGAT
>DASXXM010000279.1:0-11365 GCA_036503065.1 Pseudonocardiaceae bacterium
GGAAGGTTTGACGCGCGTGATGTCTGCTGTGCCCGGGGTCAGTCGCATTGACTGTGTTGCGCACGGTGACGAGTTGTTGGCCCGGTTCACTCGGCAGCCGGTGGACGTCGTGCTGGTGGGAACCCAGCGCGCCGTACCAACGGGCGTGGAGGCGACCCGGCGGCTTGTCTCGGCAAACCCGCAGGCGAACGTCATCGTGTTCGGCGCACCCGACGACGCGGGCAGTATCGCCGCGGCCATCGCCGGCGGCGCTCGCGGCTACCTGCGGTGGGACGCGTCCCGCCCGGAGCTGGTCGCCGCCCTCGCGCACACGCTGGCGAGCACCTCGGTGCCGGCGCCCCGGCAGCCGTCGGACCCCGGTGTCCAGCTGACCGACCGTGAGCTGCAGGTGCTGCGCGGCATGAGCCAGGGCAAGAGCAACGGCCAGATCGGGCGTGAGCTGTATCTCTCCGAGGACACCGTGAAGACGCACGCCCGCCGGCTGTTCCGTAAGCTCGGCGTCCGTGATCGTGCACAGGCGGTTGCGCACGGTTTCCGTCGTGGCCTCGTCTCGTAGCAATCCAGTTCGTTTCGCAGTAGTTTGTTAGGCCGAACGGTGGCGTGTCCGCACGAGGGCGCACGCGCAATCGGCAACTGTGCGCAATCGGTCCGGTGGCTTGCCACCGGACCATTTGTCGTGTCCGAACCGTGTCCATTCACTGTTGCGCCAGCTCAAACACTGCCGCTCAGGCAGTCGGCAGAGCTTGCGCGGTACCGGTACGGTGATAGAGCCGAAATGGGGTGACGCTGAGTCACCGGTTTCGGTGGCCGTTCTGCCGCCTACACGTAACACCAGGACTGTTGTCTGCGATGACCAACTCGGGGGACGGAGTGGGTGCCACAACGGTGGGCGCCGCGGTGGGCGGTGACCTGCCGTCGCTGGAGCAGTTGCTGGCGTGGCTCCGTCCGCTGGTATTGCGGTACTGCCGTGCTCGGGTGGGACGGTACGAGAGGTCGTTCGCCTCGGCGGACGACGTGGCGCAGGAGGTGTGTCTCGCAGTGCTGACGGCGCTGCCTGGCTATCGGGACCAGGGACGGCCGTTCCTTGCCTTCGTGTACGGGATCGCGGCGCACAAGGTGGCGGACGCCCATCGGGCGGTGGCACGGAACCGGGCAGAGCCGGTCGCCGAGGTACCGGACATGCCGGAACTCGCGGCAGGGCCGGAGCAGCGCGCGATGCGGGGTGAGCTCACATCGCGGATGGCAGTGCTGTTGCAGGTATTGCCAGCCAAGCAACGGGAGATACTGGTCCTGCGTGTGGTGGTGGGACTGTCGGCGGAGGAGACCGCTGATGCGGTCGGTTCAACGCCGGGCGCGGTGCGGGTGACACAGCACCGGGCACTGGCAAGGCTGCGAAGGGCGCTCGCGGCGCAGGAGGTGGTCTGAGTGGCAGACCAGCGTGAACACGGGAGGGGCGGTCTGGAGTGGCGAGACATGCCCGCACAACCCCCGGACGGACCGCTGGTTCCATCGTCGGACGGGACGCACGATCCCACCGACGCGACGACTGTCGGCATGTTCGCCGGCGGTAGCGGTGAGGGCCGTGGACGCCATGCTCGGCATGACGACGCGGACTCACCGCTCGACGTGTCCGCACTGCATGCGGACGACGAACTACTGACCGCGTTGTGTTCCCATGACAACTCCCTGGCCGATGCCGACGCCGAGCCCGAACTCAAGTCGCTGCTGCTGTCCTGGCGGCTGGACGTGGACGCCGAGCCGATCGCCGAGCTGGTGGACACCGACACCGCGATGCGGACCATCGAGCGCAGCGTGCGCAACCAGCGCCACAAGCCGCGCTACCTGGTGCCGCTGGCGTCGGCAGCGGCCGTCCTGGTGATCGTGTTCGCCGGCATGGGCCTCGCGGCCCGCGACGCACACCCCGGTGACACGCTGTGGGGCCTGTCCCAGGTGCTCTACGCCGACCACGCCCGGTCCGTCGAGGCGGCCGTGGTGGTCCGCAACGAGCTGACCCACGCCAGCCAGGCGCTGGAACAGGGCCACCTGATCGAGGCGGCCAGCGCACTGGCCGCGGTCAAGGTGGCGCTGCCGTCGGTGGACAACGCGGACGGCAAGGCCACCCTGGCCGCCCAGCAACAGAACCTGCTCAACCAGCTCGCCGCGACCACGAGCGCGACAGCCCCTGTCCCGACCACGACGGTCCAGTCCACCGCGCCGGTCGTCGCCCCCGCGCCGACCACGACCGCGGTGCCCCCCACCACGGTCCTGACGACGACCCCACCACCGCCGCCACCCAGCACCACCCAGCCCACCCCGACGACAGACCCCCCGCCGACCCCGACAACCACCGCCGTCCCACAAAGCGTCACCCCCCAACCACACGACGCGACCCCCCCGAACAGCGCCACCGGCGCCGCAACCACAACAGGTTGAGTCATTGGCGCGCTCCGCGCGGGGCCGAAAGGCGTTCGTCGGTGCCGGTCCTCTCCTAGTGCTGGACCCGGCTGGAGAAACAGTCGACTAGACGACTACGCCGTCGGCGTAGCCGCGGCAGTACTCCCATGTCACGTAGCTGCGGGGGTCCGGGTCGAACGCCGGCTCGTGCGGTCGCATCCGGCCGTCGTTGAGGAGCTGCTCGAGGCTGGCGCGTAGCAGCGCCCAGTCGTGGTAGTGCGGCTCGTCACAGTCGGCACAGTCCACCACGATGCCGCGTACCCCGCGCGGCTCCAGCAGCGCCTGGTAGACCGCGATGTCGGCCAGGTCCTCGACCAGCTCTTCGCGCTCCGTGTCGCTGATCGGCTGGTCGGTTTCCTCCGCGTCGTCCGGGAGTTCCTTGGTGGGGTCGTCCGGATCGTCCGCGAAGGGGTCGGGTGGCAGGGCTTCATGGGGCACGCCGGCACGGTACCCGGCCACGCGGCGGTTCACACTCGATACCATGGGCACAGAGCCGTATCGCCTGCTCTGCCTGCTCCGATGCGTTGTCGGATCGGTGTCTCCCCCTCGGCCAAGGAAGGCTCGTCGTCTCACCATGACTGAAACGATGCTCGACCCGGCAACCGGCGCCGCGACCGAGTTCGTCGCCTCCTCGGTGCCCAGCAAGTTCGCGATGCTCGGCCTGACCTTCGATGACGTGCTGCTGTTGCCCGCGGAGTCCGACATCATGCCCAGCCAGGTCGACACGCGCACCCGACTGTCGCGCAACATCACGCTGCGCATTCCGCTGCTGTCCGCGGCGATGGACACGGTGACCGAGTCCAGGATGGCCATCGCCATGGCCCGCCAGGGCGGGATCGGCATCCTGCAACGGAACCTGTCCATCGAGGAGCAGAGCCGGCAGGTCGAGACGGTGAAACGGTCCGAGGCCGGCATGGTGACCGACCCGGTGACGTGCGCACCGGAGGACACCCTGGCCGAGGTGGACGCGCTGTGCGCGCGGTTCCGCATCTCCGGCGTCCCGGTGACCGACCCGGACGGCACGCTGGTCGGCATCATCACCAACCGCGACATGCGTTTCGAGGTCGACCACACCCGCCCGGTGCGCGAGGTCATGACGACGGCCCCGCTGGTCACCGCCCAGGTCGGCGTGACCGCCGAGGCGGCCCTTGGCCTGCTGCGCCGGCACAAGGTGGAGAAGCTGCCGCTGGTGGACGGCGCCGGCAAGCTGCGCGGGCTGATCACGGTCAAGGACTTCGTGAAGACCGACCAGTATCCGATGGCCACGAAGGACCCGGACGGCCGGTTGCTGTGCGGCGCGGCGGTCGGCGTGGGGGCCGACGCGTTCCAACGCTCGATGAGCCTTGTCGACGCCGGTGTCGACGTGGTCGTCGTGGACACGGCGCACGGGCACTCGCGCAACGTCGTCGAGATGGTGGTCAAGCTCAAGAGTGAGCTCGGTGACACGGTCGACGTGATCGGCGGCAACGTGGCCACCAGGGCCGGCGCCCGCGCCATGGTCGAGGCGGGCGCGGACGGCGTGAAGGTCGGCGTCGGGCCGGGCTCCATCTGCACCACACGCGTGGTGGCCGGCGTCGGCGTGCCGCAGATCAGCGCGATCTACGAGGCCGACCAGGCCTGCCGGCCGCACAACGTGCCGGTGATCGGTGACGGCGGCATCCAGCACTCCGGCGACATCGCCAAGGCCATCGCGGCCGGCGCCAGTTCGGTGATGCTCGGCGGCCTGCTGTCCGGCACGGCGGAGTCGCCCGGCGAGCTGATCCTGGTGGGCGGCAAGCAGTTCAAGACCTACCGGGGCATGGGTTCGATGGGTGCGATGCAGTCGCGCGACGGCCGGAAGTCCTACTCCAAGGACCGCTACGCCCAGGATGACGTGCTGGCCGAGGACAAGCTGGTGCCCCATGGCATCGAGGGCCGGGTGCCCTTCCGCGGCCCGCTGGCCACGGTGGTCCACCAACTCGTCGGCGGCCTGCGGTCGGGCATGGGTTACACCGGTTCCCGCACGGTCGCGGAGTTGCAGCAGGCGTCCCTGGTCCGGATCACGGCGGCGGGCCTCAAGGAGAGTCACCCGCACGACATCACGATGACGGTCGAGGCGCCCAACTACACCACCACTCGCTGAGGTGGCCGGTACGTCAGGAAGGGGCGCCGTGCGCGACCTGGTCGAGATCGGCATGGGCCGGACCGCCCGACCGGCGTACGAGTTGGATGACGTCGAGATCGTGCCGTCCCGCCGGACCCGCTCGTCCCAGGTCGTGTCGACCGCGTGGCAGATCGACGCCTACCGTTTCGACATCCCGCTGATCACCCACCCGACGGACGCGATCGTCTCACCGGACTCGGCGATCGCCATCGGCCAACTCGGCGGCCTCGGCGTGCTCAACGCGGAGGGGTTGTGGGCCCGCCACCCGGACGTCGAAGGTGCCCTGGACCGGTTGGTACGCACCGGTGACGAGTTCGACGACCCGGCGGCACTGGTGCGGGTGCTCCAGGAGTTGCACGCCGCACCGATCCAGCCCGACCTGCTGGCCGAGTCGATCAAGCGAATCCGCGAGGCGGGCGTCACGGTGGCGGTGCGGGTCAGCCCACAGCGCGCGGCCGAGTTGACTCCGGACCTGCTGGCCGCCGGCGTGGAGATCCTGGTCGTGCAGGGCACCATCGTGTCGGCCGAGCACGTGGCGCCCGACGATGAGGAACCCCTGAACCTGAAGCGTTTCATCGCCGACCTGGACGTCCCGGTGATTGCGGGCGGCGTGGCCGACTACCGAACCGCGATGCACCTGATGCGCACCGGCGCGGCCGGCGTGATCGTCGGCCACGGCCACAGCATGGGCGTGACCAGCACGGACGCCGTGCTGGGCATCGCGGTCCCGATGGCGACCGCGATCGTGGACGCGGCCGCCGCCCGCCGCGACTACCTGGACGAGACGGGCGGCAGGTACGTACACGTGATCGCCGACGGCGGCATCCACGTCAGCGGCGACCTGGCCAAGTCGATAGCGTGCGGCGCGGACGCGGTCATGCTCGGCGAGCCGCTGTCCAACGCGGCCGGCATGCCCGGCCGCGGCCTCTACTGGACCGCGGCGGCGGCGCACCCGTCCCTGCCCCGCAGCCGGGTGCAGTTGGCCTTGGCCGACGACAGTGCTCAGGCGGACCTGAAAACGTTGCTGTACGGCCCATCCAGCGATCCGGACGGCCGGGTGAACCTGTTCGGGGCGTTGCGGCGGGCGTTGGCGAAGACGGGCTACTCGGATCTCAAGGAGTTCCAGAAGGTCGGCCTCACAGTCCGGGGCTGAACCGGTGTCAAGTGACCTGTCCACAGCCGGCCAAGTTGTCCACAGGCCTTCGGTGAAATCCGGCCCGGGTTCTTGTCGAACGGTAGATTTAAATCAGGGGCCCCCTTGTGGGCCCTCGCGAACCGACCGACCTACTAACTTACTACTGGTCAGAAACATCGGTCCCGCACTACCCTCACCCCCATGGCGGACTATGACGTGGTCGTGGTGGGCTCCGGTTTCGGTGGCAGCGTCGCCGCTCTCCGCCTGACCGAGAAGGGCTACCGGGTAGCCGTGGTCGAAGCGGGCCGACGGTTCGCCGACGACGAGTTCGCCAAGACCAGTTGGGACCTGCGCCGCTACCTGTGGGCGCCGAAACTGGGCTGCTTCGGCATCCAACGCATCCACCTGCTCAAGGACGTCCTCGTCCTGGCAGGCGCCGGCGTGGGCGGCGGCTCCCTGGTCTACGCGAACACGCTCTACCGCCCACTGAAACCGTTTTACGCCGACCGCCAGTGGGCCCACATCACCGACTGGGAGGCCGAACTCGCCCCCTACTACGACCAGGCCAGCCGAATGCTCGGCGTCGTGACCAACCCCACAGTCACCCCGGCCGACGACGTCATGCGAAAGGTAGCTTCGGACCTCGGCGTCACCGACACCTATCGGCCGACCCCGGTCGGCGTCTACTTCGGCGAGCCGGGCCGACGCGCCGCCGACCCGTACTTCGGCGGTGCCGGGCCGGAACGCACCGGCTGCACGGAATGCGGCTCGTGCATGACCGGTTGCCGGGTCGGCGCGAAGAACACGCTGGTCAAGAACTACCTCTACCTGGCAGAACGGGCCGGCGCCCGCATCATCCCGCTGACCACGGTCACCGGCCTCCGACCCCGAGAACACGGCGGCTACGACGTCGCCGTGCGGAAGACCGGCAAGCGGTTCCGCACCACGATCACCGCCGACCACGTCGTGCTCGCCGCCGGCACCTGGGGCACCCAGAACCTGTTGCACGCCATGCGCGACACCGGCGCACTGCCGCGAATCTCACCGCGGCTCGGCGAACTGACCCGCACCAACTCGGAGGCGATCATCGGCTCGGGTCGGCTGCGGGTCGACCGGGGGCGCGACTTCAGCCGCGGTGTCGCGATCACGTCGTCGATCCACCCCGACGCCACGACGCACATCGAACCGGTCCGCTATGGCAAGGGCAGCAACGCGATGGGACTGTTGCAGACCGTGGCCACCGACGGCGCGTCACCGACACCGCGCTGGCGGCAGGCGTTGCGGTTCATGGTCACCCACCCACTGGTGACCGCGGGTCTGCTGTCCACGTACCGCTGGAGCGAGCGGACGGTGATCCTGTTGGTGATGCAGAGCCTGGACAACTCGATCACGACCTACACCACGCGGGGCCGGTTCGGCCGCCGGAAGTACACCTCGCGGCAGGGCCACGGCGAGCCCAACCCCGGGTTCATCCCGGCCGCGCACCAAGCGAATCAGTTGACCGCCAAGCACATCGGCGGCGTTGCCGGCGGCACGTGGAACGAACTGGCGAACGTGCCGCTGACCGCGCACTTCATCGGCGGCTGCGCCATCGGACTGGACGCAGAACACGGTGTGATCGATCCCTACCACCGGACACACAATTATCCGGGAATTTCAATCGTGGACGGCTCGGCGGTTTCGGCGAATCTCGGCGTGAATCCGTCGCTGACGATTACCGCGCAGGCCGAGCGGGCATTCGCGTGCTGGCCGAACAAAGGCGAGCCGGACCCGCGGCCGGCAATCGGCTACCGGCGGATCAGCCCGGTGGCACCGATTCGGCCCGCAGTGCCGTCCAGTGCACCTGCTTCGTTGCGGTTGCCGATCACCGTAGTGTGAATTGTGAACGCGGGTCAATTGTTAACGTACTGTTCGGCTTATTCACTTGAGTTGTTCGACGAACTCCGGTCAGGCTGGTTTGCTGAATACGCCCTGCCATACATCCGGAGGAAACATGCGCTTCCGACGACCCGCGCTGGTGCTCACCGCACTGGCCGTGGGCCTGCTGGCCGCCGGCACCGCCACCGCGGTGCCCACGGCCACCGCCGCCACCACAGTGCACCGGGTCCTGTTCGACGACACCCTGGCCGAGACCGCGGGCAACGCGGACTGGATCATCAGCACGAGCATGCCGGACCCGACGCAGCAGAACGCCAACCCCCAGAAGGAAACCGACTGGACCGGCGCCATCTCCTCCTGGGGCGTCGCCCTGCAGCGGACCGGCCAGTACAAGCTGGACACGCTGCCGCCGGGCAACACGATCACGTTCGGCACCGGCAACGCCCTGGACCTGTCGAACTTCGACGAACTGGTGCTGCCGGAGCCGAACATCCTGCTCACCGCGGCCGAGAAGACCGCGATCATGAACTTTGTGCAGAACGGCGGCGGCCTGTTCGTGGTCGTGGACCACACCGGCAGCGACCGCAACAACGACGGCGCCGACTCACCGAAGATCGCCAACGACCTGATGACCAACAACGGGGTCGACAACAACGACCCGTTCGGCTTCTCGGTGGACCTGAAGAACATCGTCAGCGACCACCCGGTGGCGATCAACGCGCCGGCCAACCCGGTGCTCAACGGCGCCTTCGGCACGGTCCACCACAGCCTGATCGCCAACGGCACCACGTTCACCCTCAAGCCACAGGACAACCCGAACGTGGCCGGGCTGGTGTACCTGAGCACGGCAACCCCGGGCAACACCAACGCGTTCTTCGTGACCAGCACCTTCGGCAAGGGGCGGGTGGCGATGTGGGGTGACAGCTCCGCGATCGACGACGGCACCGGCGAGGGCGGCAAGAACCTGTTCGTCGGCTGGGCCGACCCGACCGCGGACAACGCGGCACTGGGCCTGAACGCCACCGCGTGGCTGGCCCAGGGCAGCGGCGCGGTCGGCGGCACCGGCACGGTCAGCGTGACCAACCCGGGCAACCAGACCACCACCGTCGGCACGGCGGTCAGCCTGCCGATCAGCACGTCGGACACGGCAGGCGGCACGCTCGGCTACGCGGCCACCGGCCTGCCGGCCGGGCTGTCGATCAACAGCACGTCCGGCGTGATCTCCGGCACGCCGACCACGGCGGGGACGAGTTCGGTGACCATCACCGCGACCGACAGCACCGGCCCGTCCGGCAGCACGTCGTTCACCTGGACCGTCGCCACAAGCGGCGGCGGCGGTTGCACCGCGGCGCAACTGCTGGGCAATCCCGGCTTCGAGGCCGGCACCGCCGGCCCGTGGACCGCGACGCCCAACGTGATCTTCAGCGGCACCAAGCAGCCTGCGCACACCGGCTCGTGGGTCGCCTGGCTGGACGGCTACGGCACGACCCACACCGACACGCTGTCCCAGTCGGTGGCCCTGCCGGCCGGCTGCGCGAACTACACGTTCAGCTTCTGGCTGCACATCGACACGGCCGAGACCGGCACCACGGCCGTAGACACGCTGAACCTGCAGGTACTGAACAGCTCCGGCACGGTCCTGTCCACGCCGGCCACGTTCTCCAACGTGAACGCGGCCAGCGGCTACACGCAGCGGTCCGTGAACCTGGCCGGTTTCGCGGGCCAGACTGTGACGCTGAAGTTCACCGGCACCGAGGACAACATGTTGCAGACGTCGTTCGTCATCGATGACACGGCGGTCAACGTGTCCTGATTCCCGTGACTCACCCGCCCGGCCGATCACCCGCTGATCGGCCGGGCGGCGGGCCGGTTCGTCGGCCAGGATCAACCCATCCGCCGGTCACACGTCCTCCATTGCACATCCGGCGGGCGGGGGAGCCATGGGAATCAGCCGACGAACGTTCCTGATCGCGGCCGGCATCGGCGCGACCGGTGCCGTTGCCGCGTGCGCCACCAGCACGCCGGCCGCCCCGCCGACCACGACGACGATGCCGGCCACCACCGCGACCACCCCGAGAACCATGGACTACCAAGCACTGGCCGCGAAGCTGGCCGGACATGTGAGCACGCCCGACACGGCCGGCTACGATCTCGCCCGCCGCTCGTACAATCCGCTGTTCGACACCCGCCGCCCGGCCGCGATCGCGCAGTGCGTGAACACGTCGGACGTGCAGGCGTGCGTCGCGGCGGCCGTCGCGTCCCGCACCCCGATCGCGGCGCGCAGTGGCGGCCACAGCTACGCCGGTTACTCCACACCGGACGATGCCCTGGTCGTCGACCTCGCGGGCCTGTCCGGTGTGCGGGTCGACGGCGACACGGCCGTGGTCGGCGCCGGCACCCGCCTGATCGACGTCTACGCCGGCCTGGCCGCCGCCGGCCGGTGCCTGCCCGCCGGTTCGTGCCCGTCCGTCGGTGTGGCCGGTCTCACGTTGGGTGGCGGAATCGGCGTCCTGTCAAGGAAGTACGGCCTGACGTGTGACCGTCTCGTGGGTGCCACCGTGGTCACGGCGGACGGCCGAGCCCGCGAGGTGTCCGCGGCCGGCGACCCGGACCTGTTCTGGGCGTTGCGCGGTGGCGGTGGCGGCAATTTCGGCATCGTCACGTCGTTCACGTTCGCCACCGTCCCCGCGCCCCAGTTGACGGTGTTCCAACTGAACTACAACGCGGTCGCCGACGCCTTCGGCGCGTGGCAGCCGTGGATCGCCGCCGCACCGGACGAGCTGTGGTCGAACTTCAACATCACCGGCGGCCCCGCTCCGACCTGTACGGTCGCCGGTTGCTACGTCGGCCCGGCCGGCCCGGTGAACGCGATGCTGAACACGTTGGTGGCCAAGGCGGGCGCACCCACCTACCGAACCGTCCGGACCATGGGCTACCTGGACGCGATGCGCTACTTCGGTGGCTGCGCAACCAAGTCGATGACCACGTGTGAGGCGCAAACCCAAGGCGCCCAATGGAACCGCGAGGCGTTCATGGCGTCCTCCCGGATGCTGACCGCGCCACTGCGCGACCCGGCCAAGCTCGTCGACATCGCCACCGGCCACCCCGACCTGCACCTGATCATCGACGCTCTCGGCGGCGCGGTCGGCAGGGTGTCCGCCACCGACACGGCGTTCCCACACCGCGCCGCGCTGGCGAGCATCCAGATCTACCTGAAGACAACCTCGGCCGCGGCGGCAAACGCGACCACCCAGGTCACCACGGTCCGCGACGAACTGGCCCAACTCGTCGGCACGGCAGCGTACGTCAACTACATCGACGCGACCCTGCCCAACTGGCCCCAGTCCTACTACGGCGACAACCTCCCCCGCCTGCGCCAGGTCGCCCAAACCTACGACCCGACCAACGCTTTCACGTTCGCCCAAGCCATCAACCGCACCTGAACTCGATCCACCCCGCCCGCCAGCGATCGAACCTGAACGCGATCCACCGCCCGGCCAGCCACCGAACCTACCGACTATTGCTATAGCATGGATGCCATATGCTATAGCAATCCGGATGGCCGAGCCGGAGCCGGCGACGCCTATGAGGCGACCCGACTGGCGTTCGAGTTGACCAAGGTTGAGCTAGGCGGTGCGGGAGAATGCGTGAGCGGTGGGGCTGGACACAGAACCAAAACCCGAACGCGACCCCTGGCCGGCAGGCGTGCGTCGAATCGCCGATCGAATCGCCGATCGAATCGCTGTAGCATAGAT
>DASXXM010000280.1:0-21328 GCA_036503065.1 Pseudonocardiaceae bacterium
CTGGTAAGACCATGAATCTGACACTGACCCAAGGAAAGGAGTATCAGGGGCTCGAAGAGTTGGGACCTGGTGTCGCTGTGAAGTACTACTGACCGGCCAGTGTCCGTAAGACGGGAAGCAACAGGCGTAGGGCGCGGCCTCGGTGGGACTGGCCGTCTTTCTCCGCTGCGGACATCTCCGCGGATGTGATCTCGTAGCCGTAGGGGACGAAGATCGGGTCGTAGCCGAAGCCGTTGGTGCCTCGGGACTCGCGGATCAGGGTGCCGCGCCATTCCCCGCGCACCGCGGTTTCGGTGCCGTCCGGGGTGACCAGGGCCGCCGCGCACACGAACGCGGCGCCGCGTCGTTCGTCGGGGACGTCTCGTAGTTGGGCCAGTACCAGGTCGAGGTTTGCCTTGTCGTCGCCGTGGCCGCCGGCCCAGCGGGCGGACAGGACGCCGGGCATGCCGTTCAGGGCGTCGACCGCGAGGCCGGAGTCGTCGGCGATGGTGGGCAGGCCGGTGGCTGCGACCGCGTCCCTGGCCTTGGCCACTGCGTTCTCCTCGAACGTGGCGCCGGTTTCCGGCGCCTCCGGGTACTCCGGTACGTCGGCCAGGCCGAGCACGGTGATACCGGCCACATGCTCGGCTGTCAGGATTCGGTTCAGTTCGGCCAGTTTCTTGGTGTTTCTACTGGCGACCAGGAGTTTCACCTGCCCTTCCTCGTGGGCTCCGGCAGTTCGCCCGGGTAGGGCAGGGCGAGTGCCTCCAGCTGTTTGCCGGTCAGTTCGGCGCAGCCGGCCAGGGCCAGGTCCAGCATCTTGTCCAATGTGGACCTGGTGAACGTGGCGCCCTCGCCGGTGCCCTGGACCTCGACCAGGGTGCCGGTGTCGGTGGCAACCACGTTCATGTCGACCTCCGCCCTCGAGTCCTCCTCGTAGGGGAGGTCGAGGCGCACCCGGCCGTCGACAACGCCGACGCTGACCGCGGCCACCGAGCAGGACAGGGGCTGTGGGTCGGCCAGTCGGCGCGCGGCGCCGAGCCACGTGATGGCGTCCGCCAGGGCCACGTACGCGCCGGTGATCGCGGCGGTCCTGGTGCCGCCGTCGGCCTGGAGCACGTCGCAGTCGATCATGATCGTGTTCTCGCCGAGCGCGGCCAGGTCGATGCAGGCGCGCAGGGAACGGCCGATCAGGCGGCTGATCTCGTGGGTTCGGCCGCCGACCCGGCCCTTGACCGACTCGCGGTCCGACCGGGTGTTCGTGGCCGACGGGAGCATCGCGTACTCGGCGGTCAGCCAGCCGAGGCCGGACCCGGTCCGCCAGCGTGGCACGCCGTCGCTGACGCTGGCGGCGGCCAGCACGCGGGTGTTGCCGAATTCGACCAGCACCGATCCGGCCGGCCACTTCTGGAAGCCCCTGGTGATCTTGACATCGCGGAGTGCGTCATCACTGCGTCCATCGGCTCGTAGCACGCGGCTAGCCTAGAGCGACCTGACCAACCGACCCGGGAACAGGGGGGCCGCTCGTGAGTGGACTGTTCACCGTGGCCGGCCTGCCGGCGCATCCGCTGCTGGTGGACGCCGTCGCGGTGCTGCTGCCCCTGGCCGCGGTGTGCTCGGTCTGCCTCGCCGTGCACCGGGGAGCGCGCCGCCGGTTCGGCTGGCCGGTGCTGGTGCTGACCGCGGTCGGGGTGCTCGCGGTACCGCTGGCGGCGGCGACCGGCGACCAGTTGCGCAACCACCTGCCCGCGCCGGACCCGCTGCTGGCCCGGCACGAGGCGCTGGGCGAACTGCTGCTGCCCTACGCCCTCGGCTTCGGCGTCGCCGTGCTGCTGCTCGTGGTGGCCGGCAAGCTCGCCGACCGGGAACGCGCGGCGACCAACCGCGCCGAGCACCCCGACACGGCCCCGGACACCGACCGGGCCGGCGCGGTGTCCACGCTGTGGCGGCGGACCTCGGTGCTGGCGTCGGTGCTGGTGATCGGCATGTCCGTGGTCACCACGGTGGACGTGGTCCGGATCGGCACCACCGGCGCGCAGGCGGTCTGGCACGGCGTGGCGCACTAGACGTCGTACGACACCCTCGGCTCGGCCAGCACGATCTCGCCCGGGAACGCGGCCCGTGCCTCGGCGAACACGGCGTCCCGATCGGTCCACGGCGGCACGTGGGTCAGGATCAGGCGGCCGACATTCGCCTTCGCGGCCAGTTCCCCTGCCTGGCGACCGGACAGGTGCAGGTCCGCCGGCCGGTCGGCGGCGTGCGTCCAGGACGCCTCGGCCAGGAGGGTGTCCACGCCGTCGGCCAACGTGGCCAGCGCGTCGCACGGGCCGCTGTCGCCGGTGTAGCAGAGCGACCGGCCGTCGTGCTCGAACCGCAGGCCGTAGGCCTCGCACGGGTGAGCCACCTGGGCCGTGGTGACCGTGAGCTCCCCGACTGGCGTCGGACTGCCTTCGTATGGGCGAAAATCGTACACGTCTGATAAATCGGTCACGGCCATTTCCGCCACGTTGGGTGCGTAGGCCGCGGCGAACCGCCCCGGTGCGTCGGCCGGGCCGTATACCGGGAGCCGGTGCACGGTGGGGTCCAGCGGCGGTGTGGGGTGGTAGCGGCGTAGCACGGTCAACGCGCTGAAGTCCGCGCAGTGGTCGGGATGCAGGTGGGAGAACAGCAGCGCGTCCAGCGCGAACGGGTCGTACAGGGTCTGTAGCACGGCCAGCGTGCCGTAGCCGAGGTCGACCACCAGCCGGGTGACACCGGCCTCGATCAGGTAACCGGACGTGGCGGTGTTCGGGCCGGGAGCGCTGCCGGCGCAGCCGAGAACGGTGAGGCGCACGCCGACCAGCTTGACACGAGTCGATCAGCTTGACACCACACCCGGACCATCCGTCGTCAGATCAAGCCCCGCGTCAGGGTGCACCACCACCGGGTTCGGCCGGTCACGGGTTCGGACTGGTTCGGCTGGCGACGGGTTCGGGCGGCCACGCGGTTCGGGCGGCCAGGACGCCAGGCTGTCCCTGATCGACGGGACGGATGGCCCGAGAAACCGCTGTGCCAGTTTCGCGAACGGCTGCGCGGGCCTGGTCGAGCGGAACTCGTGCACCGGCGCGGTCGGGCCCGGCGCGGCCAGCAGGTCCAGCTCGGTCAGTACCCGGAGCACGTCCTTCGCGGTCTCCTCCGCGCTGGACACCAGCGTGACCGAGTCGCCCATCACGAGCTGGATGACGCCGGTGAGCAGCGGATAGTGCGTGCAGCCAAGGACGACGGTGTCCACGTCCGCCCGGTGCAGCGGCTCGAGATACGCCTGCGCGAGGCCGAGCACCTGCCGGCCGCTGGTGATGCCGCGCTCGACGAAGTCCGCGAACTGCGGGCACGCCACGCTCGTCACCCGCACGTCCCGCGCGGCGGCGAAGCTGTCCTCGTAGGCGCGGGATCGGATGGTGCCCTCGGTGCCGATGACGCCGATCCGGCCGGACCGGGTGGTGTGCACCGCGCGGCGGACTGCCGGGATGATCACCTCGACCACGGGTATCCGGTAGCGCTCGCGGGCATCCCGGAGGCTGGCCGCCGACGCCGTATTGCACGCGATGACCAGCAGTTTCACCCCGCTGGCAACCAGCTCGTCGGTGATCGCCATGGCGTACTCGCGGACCTGGGCGATCGGCCGCGGGCCGTAGGGAGCGCGTGCGGTGTCGCCGACGTAGCGGACACGTTCGGCGGGCAGTTGGTCCAGTACGGCTCGCGCTACCGTCAGCCCACCCACACCGGAGTCGAAGATGCCGATGGGGGTTGCGGGGTCGGCGTCGGCGGGTTGCGGCCTGCGGGTGGATTGTGGCTTTGTGGAAGCGGAATCCGTGGGTTGCCGCTCGCGGGTGGTGGTGGGTTGCGGCACTGCGTGATCGGCGGGATGCGGCTCGCGGGCGTCGGCGTGTCGCGGCGTTGTGGGAGCTGCGGGTTGCGGCTCGCGGGCGGTCGGGTGGTCGCGAGCGCGGGCTGCTCTTTCATCGCTGAACGAACGGGACCGGGTGATTTGCTCCCGGCTTCGGAGTTGATCACCTGATCGTGTGAGAGTCTCGTGGCTCGGTGGCTGATCCGCCGACGTCATGCCGTGAAGTTACCCGGCAAGGTCAACGTGGTCTGGCTGGTGCCGGCCGTCGTGGCTGGTCGGTTCGCCCTGGCTACCAGCCACGCGCACAGCACGCCGGCCAGCGCGCCGAACAGGTGGCCCTGCCACGAGATGTCGGCGCGGCCCGGGAGCAGGCCCCACAGCACGCTGCCCCAGTAGAAGAGCAGGACCAGCGCCACCACGATCTGCCCGAAACTGCGATTGAAGATGCCCCTGACCAGCAGGAACATCAGCCAACCGAAGGCAACCCCGGACGCGCCGACGGTCACGGCGCCGCTCGGCGAGATCAGCCAGACACCGACCCCGCTGACCAGCCAGATGGTCGCGGTGACCGCGATCCACGGGCCGATGCCGCCGGCCATGGCCAGGAACCCGAACACCAGCACCGGCACGGTGTTGGCGAACAGGTGGGCCCAGCTCACGTGCAGCAACGGCGCCCAGATGATCCCGATCAGCCCGGACAGCGACCGCGCATGAATGCCGTCGTTGTCAAGGGACCCGTGGAAGAAGCCGGCGTTGGCCAGCTCGATGAGGTAGAGCACGGCGGTGAACGCCGTGATGACCACCGCGGCCCGCAGTGGGTGCGGCGGCAGGATGCGCTTCGCCGGGTTCGGGGTGGTCACGGCGGCCGGTGTGTTGTCCACACCATCGAGGTTACGAGCCGTTCGGGGGTGGTGGATCCGGAAAGACCCTGATTTTTCCCGAAGTCATTCCGTCGGGGTGTCCTCGCGCTCGGTCTCGTGCGCGTGTCGTCCCGAAGCATGATCCGAACGGGTGGCATGGCATCCTCCTGACGTGAGCGAACTGGACATCGCGCTGCGCGGCGAGCCCACCCTCGGCGAGGGACCGACCTGGGATGTCGGCACGGGCACCCTGGTGTGGGTGGACATCCTCGGGAGCGCCGTGCACCGGTTCGATCCCGGCCCCGGCACGGACCAGGTGACCTCGGTGCCACAACACATCGGCGCGGCGAAGCCCCGGGTCGACGGTGGCCTGGTGCTCAACCTGCGGGACGGCGTCGGCCTGCTGGAGCCCGGCGGTGAGCTGCGCTGGCTGGTGTTCTGGGCGCGGGAGGGCATGCGCGGCAACGACGCGGCCGTCGATCCGGCCGGCAGGCTGTGGGCCGGCACAATGCGCTACGACCAGCAGCCCGGCGGCGGCTTCCTGGCCAGGGTCGGCACCGGCGGCCGGGCCACGGTCGTGTTGCCGGCGGTGTCGATCAGCAACGGGATCGGCTGGAGCCCGGACGAGAGCCGCATGTACTACGTTGACACGCCGACGCATCGGATCGACGTGTTCCACTTCGACGTGGCCACCGGCGAAGTGCGCGATCGCCGGCCGTTGACGGAGGTCCTGGACACCGACGGCGTGCCGGACGGCCTGTGCGTCGACGCGGACGGCTGTGTCTGGGTCGCGGTCAACGGTGGCGGCCAGGTCCGCCGCTACACGCCGGACGGCGCGCTGGACCGGACCGTCGACGTGCCGGCGCGGCAGGTGACGGCGTGCTGCTTCGGTGGTCCTGACCTGGCCGATCTCTACGTCACGACCGGCCGCGAACGCTTCACCGATGCCGACGCGGCAACCCAACCGCTGGCCGGATCCCTTTTCGTGGCAACAGGAATCGGCCAAGGGCTGCCGTCGGCCCGGTTCCCCGGCTAGGCCCAGAGCTGGCCGTCGATGCGTTCGGCGGCCTCGTCCAGCGTGCCGGCGTAGGCGCCGGTGGACAGGTACTTCCAGCCCGCGTCGGCGACGATGAACGCGACGTCGGCGTCCTCGCCGGTGCCGGCGGCCTTCTCGGCCACCGCAAGGGCCGCGTGCAGGATCGCGCCCGTCGAGATGCCGGCGAAGATGCCCTCGGTCTCCAGCAGTTGCCTTGTGCGGCGCAACGCGTCCCGCGAACCGACCGAGAACCGGCTGGTCAGCACGTCCGGGTCGTAGAGCTCGGGCACGAAACCCTCGTCCAGGTTACGCAGGCCGTACACGAGCTCGCCGTAGCGCGGTTCGGCGGCGATGATCTGCACGTCCGGCTTGTGCTCGCGCAGGTACCGGCCGACGCCGACCAGCGTGCCGGTGGTGCCCAGGCCGGCCACGAAATGGGTCAGCGTCGGCAGGTCACGCAGGATTTCCGGGCCGGTACCCCGATAGTGCGCGTCCGCGTTGGCCGGATTGCCGTACTGGTACAGCATCACCCAGTCGGGGTGCTCGGCCGCCAGCTTCTTGGCCATGGCGACCGCCTGGTTCGAACCACCGGCAGCCGGTGAGCTGATGATCTCCGCGCCGTAGGCCGTCAGGAGCTGCGTGCGCTCGATCGACGTGTTCTCCGGCATCACGCAGATCAGCCGGTAGCCCTTGAGCTTCGCGGCCATGGCCAGCGAGATACCGGTGTTGCCGGAAGTCGGCTCCAGCACGGTGCTCCCGGGCCGCAGCCGGCCGTCGGCCTCGGCCGCCTCGATCATGGCCAGCGCGGGCCGGTCCTTGACCGAGCCGGTCGGGTTGCGGTCCTCCAGCTTGGCCCACAACCGGACATTCGGGGCGGGCGACAGTCGGGGCAGGCCGACCAGCGGCGTGTCCCCCAACGAGTGCAGGAGTGACTCGTACCGGGCCACGGTCAGCCGCCGGCGACCGCGGGCAGGATGGTCACGGTGTCGCCGTCGGCCACGGCGGCTTCGAGGCCACCGGAGAACCGCACGTCCTCGTCGTTGACGTACACGTTCACGAAACGGTGCAGCGCACCCTCCTTGACCAGCTTCGGCTTGAGGCCCGCGTGGTTGGCCTCGAGGTTGTCGATGACCTCGGCCACGGTGGCGCCCTTCGCCTCGACGGACTTCTCGCCGCCGGTGTGGGTGCGCAGGATGGTCGGGATGGAAACGGTGACAGCCATGCTGAAAACCTCCGCTCAGGTACCGATTAAGAAGACGCGCGGCGGCCCGCCGGGTATTCCGGCGGGCGGGACTCAGGGTCGGTCGACAGTGTCGTCGCGCCCGGTGTGGGCGAACATGTACGACCCGACGACCTCGACCGGCTCCTCGGTCACCACGCCGTCCACGATCCGGTACGAGCGCAGTTCGTGCTGCTCCGCGTCGCGCGTGGACACCAGGACGTAGTGCGCGTCCGGCCACTGCGCGTAGGAGATGTCGGTCCGCGACGGGTAGGCCTCGGTCGCGGTGTGCGAGTGGTAGATCACGACGAAGTCCTCGTCCGCGGCCTGCGTCTCCCGGTACACCCGGAGGTATTCGCCGGACTCGAACTCGTAGAACGTCGGCGACCGGGCCGCGTTGACCATCGGGATGAACCGCGCAGGCTGGTCGGATCCCTCCGGTCCGGCGAGCACGCCGCATGCCTCGTCGGGGTGGTCACGGCGGGCGTGCGCCACCATGGCGTCCACCAAGTCGCGTCGGATCACCAGCACGCCATCATCCTACGGGCCGATACGTCGCCGTCCGACATGTGAGAGGCGCGCTACACGTCCCGGTACGCGGCCAGCCCGGTGATCGAGTCGGCGGCGAGCAGGGCGTGCACCAAGGCCCGCGCGAACGTGTCGGCGGCCGCGGCCGCCAGCCGGTCCAGCTCGACCGGGCCACCCGTCCGTGGCCGGGAGCCGGTGGCCAGCGCGAACACGGTGTCACCGTCGAACATCGAGTGCGCGGGCCGGACCGACCGCGCCAGGCCGTCCTGGGCGGCCATGGCCAGGCGCCGCGCTTCGGCCTTGGTCAACGACGCGTCCACCGCGACTACCCCGATCGTGGTGTTCAGTCCGGTGCGCTCGCCGTCGAGCGTGAGATGCCGTGCCGGCAACGGGCCGAACTCGCCCGCCAGTTCCAGATCCGCCGCCCACGGCCGGCCGTCGGGCGACACCGCCTCGCCGAACGCGTTCGCCGCGACCAGCGCACCGACGACGCCATCGTCGGTCACCACGCTCGCGGTGCCGATCCCGCCCTTCAACGACCCGAGCTTCGCGCCGGTCCCCGCCCCGACGGTGCCCATCAGGACCGGCCCATCGGTGGCAACCGAACACGCCGCGTAACCGAAGGCCGCGTCCGGCCGGTTGCCCCAGTCACTGTGCGGCAGGTCGAACAGCACCGCCGCGGGCACGATCGGCACCACCTCATGCGGCTGCGCGCCAACGGGAAACCCGTGGTCGCGCTCTGCCAGCCACCGCATCACGCCGTCCGCCGCGGCCAGCCCGTAGGCACTGCCGCCGCTCAGGCAGACCGCATGCGCCCGCTGGACCAGGTTCTCCGGTGCCAGCAGGTCGGTTTCCCGTGTCCCTGGCGCGCCACCGCGACCGTCGACGGCCCCGACCGCGCCGTCGGGCACCAGCACCACCGTGGTGCCGGTCGCCCAGCCCGGTTCGAGCCGCTGATGGTGCCCGACCAGCACGCCGGGCACATCCGTGATCGCGTTGTGCGGGCCCGGCCTCATTCCTCGGACACGGCCTGGATCAGGCTCTCCTGCACCCAGGTCAGCCAGTGGTAGACGTTGAGGTGCGGTTCGCGCGGGTCGTCCGCCGGCAGTTCGTCCGGCATGTCCTCGGTCACGTCCAACGCCGTGCCCAGCGCCAGCCGGACGTCGTTGAGCGCGGACAGCCAGGCCGCGGCCTGCTCGTCGGTCAGCCGGATCTCGCCGCCACCGGGCGGGCACGTGTCCAACAGCACACCGGCCACACCGGTCTTCAGCGCCAACAGTTCCGGTTCGTGCAACGAGCGCAGCGCGGCCGCCGAGTTCTGGTCCTCCACGGAGGGCGCGTCGTCGTCCAGCCGGTGGAAATCAGGCAGCAGCCGGGACAGGATCGGGTCGTCCGGCGCGGTGGACGGGCCGGTCTGGATGCCGGTCAGCTCGGCGAGTTCGTCCTGCGGCGCCTCCTCGGCGCGGACCTCCAGCATCTCCCGCACCTGGCGGACGAGGCCGCGCACGAGCGCCGCCTCCTGGCGGTCGAGCGTGCCGATCAGCAGATCGCCCTTGCGGCGCCAGCCTTTCATCATCGGTCAGCCGGATCGCTGCATGGTGGCCCACAGGCCGGCCGCGTGCAGCTTGGCGACGTCGCCCTCGACCTTGTCCTTCGTTCCGGCCGACACGATCGCCCTGCCCTTGTGGTGCACGTCCAGCATGAGCTTGACCGCGTGGTCGCGGCCGTAGCCGAACAGCTTCTGGAAGACATAGGTGACATAGGACATCAGATTCACCGGGTCGTTCCACACGACGGTCTGCCATGGCGTGTCCTCGGCGCCGAGTTCGGCGCCGGCCGGATCAACCTGCGTCCGTTCCTGCTCGACGGGCGTGGACATGCCCACCATCGTGGCACGCCGGCACTCGTGGCGTGCCGGCGGAGCCGCATTTCGTCCGACCGGCGGCACCCTGTCGCTGGTCACGGGCTGGCACAGGGCCGCACGAGCCGAGTAACGACACTAGGCTGGCGTCATGACGAGCACCGCGCTGCTCACCGACCACTACGAACTGACCATGCTCGCGAGCGCCCTCGCCGACGACAGCGGCCACCGGCCATGTGTGTTCGAGGCATTCGCCCGCAGGCTGCCCGCAGGCCGCAGGTACGGGGTGGTCGCCGGGACGGGCAGGCTGCTCGACGCGATCACCCGGTTCCGGTTCGGCGACGCCGAACTGCGGCAACTCGCCGACGTCGTGGACCGGCGGACGCTCGACTGGCTGGCGGACTACCGATTCGGCGGCGACATCGACGGCTACCCGGAGGGGGAGCTGTACTTCCCCGGCTCGCCGCTGGTCACCGTGCGGTCGTCGTTCGCGGAGGGCGTGCTGCTGGAGACCCTGGTGCTGTCGGTGCTCAACCACGACTCCGCGGTGGCGTCCGCGGCGGCCCGGATGGTCAGCGCGGCGCACGGCAGGCCGATCATCGAGATGGGCTCGCGACGCACCCACGAACAGGCCGCCGTGGCATCCGCGCGCGCCGCCTACCTGGCCGGCTTCGGGTCGACGTCGAACCTGGAAGCCGGCAGGCGGCACGGCATCCCGACCAGCGGCACGTCGGCGCACGCCTTCACGCTGCTGCACGACTCGGAGGAACAGGCGTTCCGCTGCCAGGTCGACGTGCTCGGCCCGAACACCACGCTGCTGGTGGACACCTACGACATCACCAAGGGCATCGACCTGGCGATCAAGGTGGCCGGGCCGGAACTGCGGGCCATCCGGATCGACTCGGGCGATCTGGGCGTGCTGGCCAGGCAGGCCCGCGCCCAACTGGACGCGCTCGGCGCGCACAACACCCGGATCGTGGTGTCCGGCGACCTGGACGAGTTCGCCATCGCCGCGTTGCGCGCCGAGCCCGTCGACGCCTACGGGGTGGGCACGTCGGTCGTCGTCGGCTCCGGCGCGCCGACCGCCGGGATGGTGTACAAACTGGTCGAGGTGGACGGCCGTCCGGTGGCGAAACGCAGTTCCCACAAGGAATCCCGTGGCGGGCGGAAGTCCGCGTTGCGGCGCCACAAGGAAACCGGGACTGCCCTGGAAGAGGTTGTGTACGTCGTCGGGTCCGAGCCCGCGCCCCAGTCGCACGACCGGGTGCTGCCGATTCCGCTGGTGCGCGGCGGCGCGACCGCGGCCGACGTGCCAACGCTGGAGCAGGGCCGGGAACGGCTGCGCGAGGCGCTGGTCAGCGTGCCGTGGGAGGGCCTGAAACTGTCCACCGGCGAACCCGCCATCCCCACCGTTTTCGTCTGAGGAATCAAGATGACCAAGGCACTGATCGTGGTCGACGTGCAGAACGACTTCTGCGAGGGCGGTTCGCTCGCGGTGGCCGGTGGTGCCGCGGTGGCGGCGGCCATCAGCGCGCACCTGGCCGGCACCGAGTACGACCACGTGGTGGCGACCCGGGACTACCACGTCGATCCGGGCGCCCACTTCAGCGCACACCCGGACTACGTGGACTCCTGGCCGGTGCACTGCGTGCGGGGCACGGCGGGCGCGTCGTTCCATCCGGAACTGGACGTCGCGCCGGTGGCCGCGGTGTTCGCCAAGGGCGCGTATGCCGCGGCCTACTCCGGTTTCGAAGGCGCGACACCGGATGGCGTCGGGCTCGCCGACTGGCTGCGCGCGCACGACGTGGAGCTCGCCGACGTGGTCGGCATCGCGACCGACCACTGCGTCCGGGCCACCGCGCTTGACGCGGCCATGGAGGGCTTCCACACCACGGTCCTGCTCGATCTGACCGCCGGTGTCGCTGCGTCCACAGTGGAGTCGGCGCTGGCCGAGCTGGCCGCGGCCGGTATCACCATGATCGGTGCGCCGCACGTCGGCTGACTCACCCGGTGGCGCGGGCCAGCAGGGATTCCAGCGCGTCAACGACACGTGCGGCCGCTTTGCCGTCACCGTAAGGATTCTCGTCGCTTGCCCACTGCGGCGGGTCGGCCAGTAGCCGGCGGGCGTGCCGCACGATCCGGTCCGGGTCGCTGCCGACCAGCCACGCCCGGCCCGCGTCGATCGCCTCCCGGCGTTCCGTGGTGTCGCGCAACACCAGCACCGGCACCACGAAGCCGGGCGCTTCCTCTTGCAGGCCACCGGAATCGGTGAGCACCAGCGAGCACCGCCGCAGCACCCGGATCAGGTCCGGATAGTCCAGCGGCTCGGTGATCCGCACCCGAGGATGCCGGCCCAGGGCGGTCATCGCCTGCGCCCGCACGGCCGGATTCGGATGCACGGGCAGCAACACCCGCACGTCCGCGTGCTCGTCGGCGATCCGACCGACCGCGCCGAGGATCCGGTCGAGCGGCTCGCCCCACGACTCCCGCCGGTGCGCCGTGACCAGCACCAACCGGCCACCGTCGGCCTCCGCGGCCCGCACCTGCGGGTCGCGCGCGGGGCGGTCCAGCTTGGCGATGTGCCGGGCCGCGTCGACCACCGTGTTGCCGGTGACCACGATCTCGGGTTGTGGCAACGACTCGGCGCGCAGCGCGTCGGCCGCGGCCTGGGTCGGCGCGAGGTGCAGCGACGCGATGCGCGACACGAGCTGCCGGTTGCCCTCCTCGGGGAACGGCGCGGCCAGGTCACCCGTGCGCAGGCCGGCCTCCAGGTGCACGACCGGCACGGAGCGCCAGAACGCGGCCAGCGCACCGGCCAGCGTCGTCGACGTGTCGCCCTGCACGAGCACGGCCGCCGGTCCGGTGCGGACCAGCAGGTCGTCCAGCGCGGGGAGCAGCCCGGCCAGCAGTTCGGCCTGGCCACCGGTGTTCCTGCGCACCGCGAGCCACTCGTCCGGACGCAGGCCGAACGGTCCGAGGGCCTGCTCGACCACGTGCGCATGTTGTCCACTGTGGACAATTGAGGCGCGTAACCCGGACCGGCCGGCGAGCGCGAGCGCGACAGGTGCGATCTTGATCGCCTCCGGGCGCGTGCCCGCCAGGAGCAGTACGTCCATACCCGCGAGTGTCGCGGCGGGCCGTGACCCGCCGCAACACCCGCGGCTCTCGTCCCAGGTGCTAGTCACCGAGTTTGGCGATCCGGTTGCGACGACGCCGCCCGGCGAACACCGCCAGCACACCGGCGGCCACCATGACCACGCCGAACACGAACCATCCGCTCATACTCGCGCCGGTGAAGGCGAGCGAACCGGCGCCGATCGCGCCGCCCGCTCCGGGAATCCGGTACATGACGTGCTCCCCCGCCCGATCAGGCCGCGGTCGCGGCGCTGGTCCGGCGGCGCTTCGCGGCGAACCCGACCGGTACGGCGATCGCGCCGAGCAGGCCGAGGCCGATCCACAGGCCGGCACCGGACGCGACCGGCATCGGCAGGCCGGCCGGACCGCACGTGGCCGACGAGATGATCACGTCACCGTCGCCGAGTGCGCCGACGCCACGCCCGCCGAGCAGGTGCAGGTGCACGGCGTTGACCGTGAGGCTGCCGTCCGGGTTGTGGATCTGCTCGTTGAGAACCAGCTTGGCCACGTTGCCGACCACGGGAAGACTGACGTCGACGGTCGAGTTGGGCGCCGGGTTGACGGCCAGCGTGCCCAGCGACCCGAGTTGGGCGTCGGTGAGCGTCGTACTGCCGGTCTCACCCGACTGGGTGGCCACGCACTTGGCCGCGATGACCTTGGCGCCGACCGCGCCCAGGGCGGACAGCAGCGGCAGGCGGACGTCGGCCGTGCTCGCCGCCGCGGTCACCGCCCCGGTGTTGGCATCCTTGTTGGCCGAGGTGTTGATCACACCGGCGGTCAGCACGCCGGGCACGGCCGCGCTCACGAGCGAGTTGCTGGTCGGGCCGTTCGTACTCGCCGCGGCCAGTGGACCGGCGTGCACGGCCGGCACCCCGATCAGGGTGACGTCGACCTTGATGCCGTAGGCCGACCCGTCACCCGACGCGGCCGAAGCCGGTGCGCCGCCGGCCAGCAGCACCGCGCCGGCAGCTAACGCGAGCACGCCGGCACGACGCACGATACGAGAACGCATCTATTTCCTCCGAGTGGTTTCGTTCCCGCGAGAACCGCCGGAACGGTGTTGCCGCCCCGTTATGGTCAACTCACCCGCATAGCGTCAATAGATCTCACCCAACCGTGTAGGC
The DNA here is from genome assembly GCA_036503065.1 of Pseudonocardiaceae bacterium. Classification (GTDB taxonomy): domain Bacteria; phylum Actinomycetota; class Actinomycetes; order Mycobacteriales; family Pseudonocardiaceae; genus DATEPR01. The sequence goes on from DASXXM010000280.1 coordinate 13,629, forward strand.
CAGCCACACGAAACGGTCGACTTGGCAGCCGGACGGTCGACGCAACCAACCATGTGCCGTTCTGTCGCTACACGATCGGGTAGTCAAGCGGCAAGATCGACCAGCCGATCGGTTGAGGGTATGGACGGTCCCGGATTCCAGCCGGTTTCGTTTCGTTCGGAAGGACAACGTTGAGCGTCACCGATGTCGCAGTGCCCCGACCGTTATCCCATCGGCTGCTGATCGCCCTGCTCCTCGCCGTCGCCGTCGGTCTCGTGCTCGGTCACCTTGCGTACCAGACCGCCGAGGTCAGCCTGGCCGGCGTGCTGCTGCGCCTGTTCTCGTCGTCCGGTGTGTACGTGGCCACCGGGCAGCAGACAGTCTACTTCGGACTCGGTTCGGCGCATCCGATCGGCCTGACCATGACGCCCGAGTGCACGTCGGCGTTCCTGCTGGTCCCGATGATCGTGGTCGGCGCGCTGCTGATCGGGCTGCGGCCCAGGATCGCCGGCCGAGTGGTGCTGTCACTCGGCGTGGCGGCGGCGGTCCTGATCGTGGTGAACCAGGTCCGCATCCTCACCATGGCGGCGCTGGTCGGCCTGCTCGGTACGGACCGGGGCTACTACTGGGGACACACCATGGTCGGCTCGGTCGTGAGTGTGTTCGGTGGCGCGATCGCGCTGGTCCTGTTCGTATGGCTGGCCACGAGGCCGGGTCGGACCGGATGAACGAGGGGCCGGTCACCGTCCTGCTCGGCTGCACCCAGGCGATCGCGCTGACCATGAGCGTCGCGTTCCTCGTGTACGTCTACGTGATCATCGTCCCCTACCTGCGCCACAAGCCGGCACCACCGGGTGACGCCAGCGGGTTCGACTGGCACTTTCTGGTGCCGTGCCGGGACGAGGAGGCCGTGATCGGCGACACCGTGCACTACCTGCGCACGACGTTCCCGCAGGCCCACGTGTGGGTGATCGACGACGACTCGGCGGACCGCACCGCGGCGGTGGTCGGTTCGTTACGTCGTGGCCACAGCGCCGCGCGCAACTACCTGCACCTGGTGCAACGCAGGCGCCCCAACGCCAGAACCGGCAAGGGCGACGCGCTGAACGCGGCCTACCGGGAACTGAAGGACTGGGTCGGCCGGCACGCCGAGTCGCATCGTCAGATCGTGGTCGTCGTCGACGCCGACGGCCGGCCGGCGCCGAACTGTCTTGCGGTGTGCTCGGGTACCGCCCTGTTCGGCGACGAACGCATCGGGGCGGTCCAGATCGACGTCCGCATGAGCAACCGAGGCGTCGCGCCGTCGGACCGCACGGGTTGGCGGCGCTGGCTGGGCACGACGCTGGTACGCATGCAGGACCTGGAGTTCCGCACCGCGATCGCCGCCATCCAGAAGTCCCGCGGCTACACCGGCACCATCTCGATGGGCGGCAACGGCCAGTTCGCTCGACTGTCCGCATTGGACTCCATTGCCGGCGCGGCGGCCCAGCCATGGCGAGGTTCCCTGCTGGAGGACTTCGAGCTGGGCGTGCACCTGCTGACCGAGGGCTGGCGCACCGGTTTCACCATGGACACCCACGTGGCCCAGGAGGGCCTGTACAGCCTGCGGCGATTCCTGGTGCAGCGCACCAGATGGGGCCAGGGCACCATGCAGTGCGCAAGGTACGTGCGGCGGATCTGGGACTCCCGCCACCTGAGCACACTCGGCGCCGCGGAGATGCTGTACTACCTGGCCCAACCGTGGCTGCAGCTGGTCGGCACGATCGTCTACCCGATCCCGCTGATCCTGCTACTGACCAGGACCGTTGCCGACCCGGCCTGGGTGTGGCAATGGTTCACCGGCGGCGCGTGGCTCCTGTTCGCCGTGTACGGCTCGTTCGGCATCCTCCCGTTCCTGATCTGGGGCCCGATCTACTGGTGGAAATGCGAACGCCAGGGCGGTTTCCTGAAAGCCATCGGCTACGGCGCCTGCTACGCGGCGTACATCTACACGTTCTACCTGACGTCATGGCGCGCCGTCCTGCGTCTGGCCATGGGTCGTAACGGCTGGGCCAAAACCCGCAGAAACACCGAACTCCCCGACGGCATCATCGCCCTGGACCACTGAGGCGATGACCGATCCCGACAATTCGGCTACCTTGGATCCATGATCGATCCCACCGCCGCCCAGGACGCCGCCGCGCACCTCGCCCGACTGGACGACGCTGTCCCCGGCCTGGTCGTCGGCCTGCACGTGATCGGCTCCGCGATGCTCGACGACTACCACCCCGGCCACTCCGATCTGGACCTGGTGGCCGAGGTGGCCAATCCACCCGACGATGCCGAGTTCGCCGCGATCGCCGGGGCGCACCATGGCGACGGCCTACGCGTCGAAACCGTGTACGTCACCGTCGGCGGACTGGCAGGCGCGGGCGAGATCCAGCCGTCCCCGTGGGTGCGGGACGGCGAGGCGCACCGGGACGGCTCGCACGACCTGCACGCCGTCACCCGGCTGCAACTGGCCTGCTACAGCGCCACGCTGCGCGGCGACCGACCTGCCCTGCTCAAGGACATCGAGGCCGCCGAGAACTACTGCCGGGACAACCTGGTCAGCTACTGGCTGCCGTTGGTGGACGCCAGCGAGTCGATCCTGGCCACCCGCGAACCGGACGCCCCCTGTGCGGCCGAGTGGCTCGGCCTTGGCCCTGCCCGGCTCTGGCACACCATCCGAAGCGGGGAGATCGTCAGCAAGAGCCGGGCGGGCGAACTGGCCGCCGAGCACTGGCCGGACCTGGCCGAACCGCTCAACGACATCCTGGCGGCCCGAGCCGGCCGGTCGGTCGCCTTGACGACACGGCACGGCTACGCGGCCGTTGAACTCGGGCGACGCATCCTCGCCGAGGCGCGGCAGGACTGACGGCCCCGCCGGGTACGGTCATCGGGTGCCCGACGCCCCCACCATCGTCCCCGCCGTGACCACCCTGCTGCATGCCGCCGTCACGGCGGTCGGCGGCGCGGAGCGGCACGGTCAGGTCGAGATGGCCGAGGCGGTCGCGCGCAGCATCCGGACCGGGGAGCACCTGGCCGTGCAGGCCGGCACCGGCACCGGCAAGTCCCTCGCGTACCTCGTCCCGGCGATCCGGCACGCGGTCGCCGAGGACGCGACCGTCGTGGTGTCCACGGCCACCATCGCGCTGCAGCGCCAGCTCGTCGACCGTGACCTGCCCCGGCTGGCCAAGGCGCTGAAACCGCTGCTGGGCCGGGAACCCACGTTCGCCATACTCAAGGGGCGCCGCAACTACCTGTGCCTGCACCGGGTCCACAACGGCGCGCCGGAGGAACCGGAGGAGGCCGCGCTGTTCGACCCGTTCGCCGCGTCCGCGATCGGCCGGCAGGTCAAGCGGCTGCACGAGTGGTCGAGCGACACCGAGACCGGTGACCGGGACGAACTGGTGCCCGGCGTCGGCGAGCAGGCGTGGCGACAGGTGTCGGTCAGCGGGCGGGAATGCCTTGGCGTGTCACGGTGTCCGATCGGCATGGACTGCTTCGCGGAACGCGCCAGGGCCGACGCCGGCAAGGCCGACGTGGTGGTCACGAACCACGCGATGCTGGCTATCAACGCACTCGAGGGCTACCAGGTGCTGCCGGAGCACGACGTGGTCGTCGTGGACGAGGCGCACGACCTGGTCGACCGGGTGACATCGGCGGCGACCGCCGAGATCAGCGGCGCGGGCGTGTCGGCGGCGGCGCGGCGCTGTGGCCGGCTGATCGACCAGGACATCGCCGACCGGCTGGCCGAGGCCGCGGACGGCCTGACCCTGATGCTGACCGAACTGCCCGTCGGCCGGATGGACGAACTGGCCGAACCGCTGCGCAACACGCTGCGGGCGGTGCGCGACGCGGCCCGCTCGTGCATCGTCGCGCTCGGCCCGGAACGGGCGGCGCAGAAGGAGAACGTGGCCGACGCGACCGCGCACAAGCTGGCCAGGGCCATGCTGGACGACACGCACGACACCGCGGACCGGCTGCTGGACGCGTTCGACGAGGACGAGGCGCACCGCAGGGACGTGGTCTGGGTGTCCGGCGACTCGGACCGGCCCGCGTCGCTGCGGGTCGCCCCTCTGGGGGTCGGCGGCTTACTGCGCGAACGGCTGTTCGGCATGCACACCACGATCCTCACGTCGGCCACGCTCACCCTTGGCGGCGCGTTCGACACGTTGGCCCGGCAGTGGGGCCTGCCGCTGGTGACCACGCCGGTCCGGAAGGTCGACGGCATGGCCACGGACAAGGAACCGCCGTCCGCCGACGGTCCGAAATGGACCGGACTGGACGTCGGATCGCCGTTCGAGCACGAGCGTGCCGGCATTCTCTATGTGGCCAAGCATCTGCCGCCACCGGGTCGGGACGGGCTGGCAGAGTCCTATCTGGACGAGCTGCGCGAGCTCGTCGAGGCGGCCGGCGGGCGCACGCTCGGGCTGTTCTCGTCGATGCGCGCGGCCAAGCAGGCCACCGAGGTGCTGCGCGACAAGGTGGCGCACCCGATCCTGTGCCAGGGCGAGGATGCCACCGCGTTGCTGGTGACCAAGTTCGCCGAGGACCCGCGCACGTGCCTGTTCGGCACGCTGTCGCTGTGGCAGGGCGTCGACGTGCCGGGGCCGTCGCTGCAACTTGTCGTGGTGGACCGGATTCCGTTCCCCCGCCCGGACGATCCGCTGGCGTCGGCGCGGCAGCGGGCGGTCGCGGCGCGCGGTGGCAACGGATTCCTGACCGTGGCGGCCACGCATGCCGCGCTGCTGCTGGCCCAGGGCGCCGGCAGGCTGCTGCGGTCGATGGGTGACAAGGGTGTGGTGGCGATCCTGGACTCCCGGCTGGCCACCGCCCGCTACGGCGGGTTCCTGCGGGCATCGCTGCCGCCGTTCTGGTCCACAACGGACCCGACCGTGGTGCGAGGCGCGCTGCGCAGGCTGGATGAGGCCACACCTCACCCGGTCGTGTAACATTCCGGGCATTCCTCATCATTCGCTGCCATCATGGCCGTATGACCGAGTTTCTACCGGAGTTGGACATCCGGATGCCGGCACGACAGCGCAGACTCACCGTGCTCCTGCGGCTGATCCTGTTGATACCACAGGACATCGCACTGTTCGTGCTGTCCATCGTGGCCACCGTGGTCATGGTCGTCGCCTGGTTCGGCGCGCTGTTCCTCGGCCGCCTGCCGTACTGGGCGGCTGATTTCCTCAGCGGCTATCTCGGCTACTACATCCGCTTCTGCGCCTACGCGTTCCTGCTCGTGGACCGGTACCCGCCGTTCCGCTGGCAGCCCGCGGACTACCCGGTCACGGTCCAACTCGAGCCGGGCCGGCTGAACCGGCTCGCGGTGTTCTTCCGTTTGCTGCTCATCATTCCGGCCGCCATCGTGGTCGATGTGCTGACCGCGGGGTGGGCCGCGCTGTCGTTCTTCGTCTGGGTGATCGTCCTGGTACTCGGCCGGATGCCGAGACCGATCTTCGGCACGGCCGCCGCCGTGCTGCGCTTCCAGATGCGCGCCGAGGCCTACGTCACGCTGCTCACGTCGGCCTACCCGAAGCGCGTCTTCGGCGACGAGCCGACACCCGACGCGGCGGTCGACGCGCAGACTCGGCCGCTGGTGCTGTCCGGTGCCGCACGGGCGCTGCTGATCGTGGTCATCGTGCTGGGCGTCATCAGCAGCGTGACCAGTGGGGTCGAATCGCGGAACGTGCGGGATGACGTGTCGGTCGGGCTATCGGGCAGGTAGCAGGCCGCGCAGGATCTTGCCTTCCGTGGACAGGTAGAAGTTGTGGCTGTCGAACCGGGGCGAGTTCGCGAAGATCAGGTACGGGTACTTGAAGTTCTCCGCGAACCCGTAGGCCGGGAACAGGTCACCCAACCGCATCGGCGTTGTCGTCACGTCGTCGATGATCGTGTAGCCGTTGGCCACCCTCGCGTTGGCGCGCATGCCCTGGAAGTACTGCCACGCGGTGTTCGCGTAGAACGGGTCGTGGGTCTGGAAGAACAGGTCGAACGACGCGTTGACGTACTCCGGCCGGAACTGGTTGCCGACCGATGTCGGCGCGAACGTGGTGTAGTCGATCTCCTCCGGCAACACCGGAAAACGATTCAGCACGGCGGTCCAGGACCGGTAGTAGGACGCACCGAGTGTGGGATTTCCCGCGTGCGCGAGCACCTCGGGCCAGAACGACGCCAACTCGGACTGGCGACGGCCGACCAGCGCGCCGGTCATGAAGTCGACCTGCTTGTACCAGGTGTTGCCGTGGAACGTCTCCACCGAGAACTTGGTGAGTGCGGTGTTGAGGAGGTTGAACCAGTCACGGGACTCCTGGTCACCGAGCAGAGCCCAGCCACCCCACAGGTACTCGTAGAACGAGTCGACCGGCGGGTTGGGCGCCTGGTCGGTGCTGTCGGCCCACGCACCCGTCTCCACGTTAAGGAACGTGCCCATCAGGTTGAGCGAGGAACGCTTGGCCACGGCCGACCGGTAGGCGGTCTTCGCCGCCTGGAAGTACTTCGGATCGCCGGTGACCTTCGACAGGATGCCGAACTCGAGGATGTTGGTGCCGATCTCGGCCAGCGGCGGCGTGTTCCCGGAGACCGCACCGGTGTGCAGGTTGACGAACTGGAAGGGCATCCCGGTCGGCGACTTGGTGAAGGCGGGCAGCAGCCGGTCGGTGAGGTCGACGGTGAGCGCCAGCAGCTTCTGGTTGCCGGTGGCCAGGTAGCCGGCGAGCAGCCCACCGACGACGCGGATGATCGCCTCGAACACGTGGAAGTCGCCGTCGATGTCGAAGTCGACGTTCTGCTCGATCCAGGCCACGCCCGCGGCCAGGTCGGCATCCAGCTCCATCACGTAGAGCGTGTCCAGCGCCTCGATGATGGACAAACCGATCGGGTGACCCGGCACGAAGAACTCGCTGAACGTGCCCGACACCGGGTTGACCTGGTCATGCCCCCAGGCGAACTGCTTGTACCCGTTCCAGGCATGCAGGAACTCGTTCCGGATCTGGGTGGCAGCGTTCGCAGGCGGCTTCACGATGGCGCCGGTGGCGGCATCGGCCAGGTCGTTGAACCCGCCGGTCGCGGCGAGACCGCCGGCAGCGAGCAAAGCGGACAACACACTACGCCGGGACATCCCACTCTGGATCACAACGGCAAGCTACCGACCGGACACGAAGCGACACAACGAGAAGCCAGATTTCTGTCCGCCACAGGACACCACGACCCACCAACCGGATGGCCCCGGCTGGGTTGATCGGACGCACCCTCACACTCCGATTACCCGAACCGCACCTGACGCCTTCCCCGCCAACGCAGCCGCATCCGATGATCACTCGATCAGGTGAGAATCGACGAATCCGGGAGCAAATCACCCGGTCCCGTTCGTCAAGCGAAAGCAAGAACAGTCCCCCTCTCGCGACCCGGCCCCCGCCCGCGCCCACAGCCCACAGCCCACAGAACGGAGACCCGCCCACTGACCCAGTGCGCCATCCGCATCGACGGCGCCACGTAGCCACACGGCGTGGCCAGGACCGCCACCAGCACGACACCCGGCCAACCCACGGAACCGCCCGTGACCCACAGAACGGAGATCGCCGGCCGACGACCCGCACAACGGAGATCCGCTAGCCGACCCAGTGCGCCAGCACCGTGACCGTGCCCGGCGCGACCTCGGTAAACCCGCCGTCCCGGACCGCGACCACGCCCCG
>DASXXM010000281.1:0-4499 GCA_036503065.1 Pseudonocardiaceae bacterium
CCTGTTCACGGCAGCGGTGCGCGGTGCCCGGAGGTCCCTTCAGGAAAGGCCATTCGACACCAGCGGCGTGCGGGCCGTCGGGGAAACACTTTCCTCACCTGGCAAAGGAGGACCCCATGTCGATCAAGGATCACGCCCCGAAAGTCGGGACGAACAACACTCCGCAACAGCACACCACCACGCCGGAGAAGACGGCGGCCGAGCCCACCACGACGCCCGCCGCGCGGGCACTCGCCGTCCTGCGTATCGCGCTGGGCCTCACGTTCCTGTGGGCCTTCCTGGACAAGACCTTCGGTTGGGGCTACGCCACCAAGTCGGCGCAGGCATGGATCAACGGTGGCTCCCCGACCAAGGGCTTCCTGGCCCATGTCGAGGTCGGACCGTTCCAGGGCATGCTGCGTGACTGGGCCGGCACCGGCTGGGCCGACTGGCTGTTCATGCTCGGCCTGCTCGGCATCGGCCTCGCACTGACCCTGGGTATCGGGATGCGCATCGCTGGTGTCACCGGCACCCTGCTGCTGGCGTTCATGTGGATCGCCAGTTGGCCGTTGGCCCAGCACACCTCCCTCGGTGAGCCCACCTCGTCGACCAACCCCCTGATCGACGAGCACCTCATCCTCATCGTCGCCCTGATCGCCGTCACGCTCGGCGCGGCCGGGACCGTCTGGGGCTTCGGCCGCCAGTGGGCACAGCAGCAGATCGTGCAGCGCTACCAGTGGCTGCGCTGAACCACGGCACCACCAGCAACACCATCCATGCCGGGACGCCGTGCCGGTCGAACACCGGCACGGCACTCCCGACCGCGAGCACGGGAGACCCGATGGCCAAGTACGTGTACGACTTCCGCGAGGGCAACAAGAACATGGCCGACCTGCTCGGCGGCAAGGGCGCGAACCTCGCCGAGATGACCAACATGGGTCTGCCGGTGCCGCCCGGATTCACCATCACCACCGAGGCGTGCCGGGCCTATCTGGCTACCGGCCAACCACCAGCCGACCTGGCCGACGAGGTGGACGCACACCTGCACCGCATGGAACGCCTCATGGGCCGCAAAATCGGCCAAGTAGACGCTCCCATGCTCGTGTCGGTACGTTCCGGCGGCCGGTTCTCCATGCCGGGCATGATGGAGACCGTCCTGGACATCGGCCTGACCGACGAGTCGGTGCACGGCCTGGCCGCATGGGCCGGCGACGACCGGCTGGCCTGGGACTCCTACCGCCGGCTGCTGCAGATGTTCGGCCAGACCGTGCTCGGCATCAGCACGAGCCATTTCGCTGACGCTCTGGACGAAGCCAAGGCGGCCAAGGGTGTACAGGGCGACCTGGGCCTGGACGCGGTCGACCTGACGCGATTGGCCCAGCGGTTCAAGGAGATCATCCGCGAGCAGGCCGGCCACGACTTCCCGCAGGACCCGCGCGAGCAACTCGACATGGCCATCCGCGCGGTGTTCGACTCGTGGAACACCGACCGCGCCCGGATCTACCGGCGGGCCGAGCACATCCCCGACGACCTGGGCACCGCGGTCACCGTGTGCGCCATGGTGTTCGGCAACCTCGGCTCGGATTCCGGTACCGGCGTGGCGTTCACCCGCAACCCGGCCACCGGCCGGCCCGGCGCCTACGGCGACTACCTCACCGACGCCCAAGGCGAGGACGTCGTCGCCGGCATCCGCAACACCCTGCCACTGCGGGAACTCGCGCGGCTGCATCCCGAGCCGTACGCACATCTGACGGAGATCATGCGCACCCTGGAGACGCACTACCGCGACCTGTGCGACATCGAGTTCACCATCGAACGCGGCCGACTGTGGATGCTGCAGACCAGGGTCGGCAAGCGCACCCCCGCCGCCGCGTTCCGGATCGCGGCCGCGTTGTGCGACGAGGGACTCATCGACGAGGACGAGGCACTGCGCCGCGTCACCGGCGCACAGCTCATCCAGCTCATGTTCCCCCACTTCACCATCCGCACCGACCTCCCACGCATCGCCACCGGAGTGCCAGCGTCCCCCGGCGCCGCCGTCGGGCGCGCCGTGTTCGACTCGGCCACCGCCGTCGCATGGACCCGGCGGGGCATCGAGGTCATCCTGGTGCGCCCGGAAACCAACCCGGACGACCTGGAGGGGCTCATCCACGCGCGCGGCGTGCTCACCAGCCACGGCGGCAAGACCTCCCACGCGGCGGTGATCGCCCGCGGACTGGGCCGCACCTGCGTGTGCGGCGCCGACGAACTCGACATCGACCTGGCCGCCCGCCGCGCCACCAGCCGCAACGGCCATGTCGTGACCGAGGGCGACACCATCTCCATCGACGGCACTTCCGGCGCCGTCTACCTCGGCTCGGTGCCGGTCGTGCCCTCCTCGGTCGTGCACTACTTCGAAGGCCACCTACCCGCACACAGCGACGACCTGATCCGCGTCATCGACCGGTTCATGGCGCACGCGGACCGCCGTCGTGCTCTCGCGGTGCTGGCCAACGCCGACACCCCCGCCGACGCGCGGCGCGCCCGCCAGTTCGGCGCGCAGGGCGTCGGACTGTGCCGCACCGAGCACATGTTCCTGGGCGAGCGCCGGGAACTGGTCGAACGGCTGATCCTGGCCCAAACCGATACCGACCGGGAAGCCGCGCTGGCCGCGCTGCTCCCGCTGCAACGGGACGACTTCGTCGGCATCCTCACCGCCATGAACGGGCTACCGGTCACCATCCGGCTACTCGACCCGCCGCTGAACGAGTTCCTGCCCGACCACACCGAACTGGCCACACGGGTCGCCGTCGCCGATGCCCTGGGCCGCCCGGATGATAGCGCCACCCGGCTGTTGCGGGCGGTGCAACGGCTGCACGAGCAGAACCCGATGCTCGGCCTGCGCGGCGTGCGGCTGGGCCTGGTCGTGCCGGGCCTGTACGACATGCAGGTGCGCGCCATCGCCGAAGCCGTCGCGGTGTGTGCGCGGTCCGGTGGCCAGCCACACGCCGAGATCATGATCCCCTTGGTGGGAGACGCCCGCGAACTGGCCGCCATCAGCGAACGCGCGGACAAGGTCCTGGACGCGGTCCGCGCGGAGACGGGAATCGACCTGCCGCATCCGATCGGCACCATGATCGAACTACCGCGCGCCGCGCTGACCGCCGGTCGGATCGCGCAGTGGGCCCAGTTCTTCTCCTTCGGCACCAACGACCTGACCCAGACCACCTGGGGCATGTCCCGCGACGACGTCGAGGCCGCGTTCTTCCCGAACTACCTGGACCAGGGCATCTTCACGGTGTCCCCGTTCGAGACGCTCGACACCGACGGCGTCGGGCGGCTGATGAAGCTGGCCGTCGAGGAGGGCCGCGCGCAGCGCCCCGACCTCATCATCGGCGTCTGCGGCGAACACGGCGGCGACCCCGCGTCGATCCGCTTCTGCCACGACATCGGACTGGACTACGTCTCCTGCTCCCCGTTCCGGGTGCCAGTAGCGCGGCTGGAAGCCGGTCGCGCCGCGATCGGTGAGTCCACAACGGACAGTAAATGAAGCTCGCCGGTCAGATCGGAGCTGTGAGTGCTTGCGCACCACTTGCTCCGGCCGGGCCGGCTGGCGACAGCTCGCTCCGACCGGCCGCAGGCGCGCTCGAAAGCCCATGGGAAGCAAATGTTCCCGTGAAGATGCCGGCCGTCCCGTGGGTGGGTACGGCCGGCGTGTCGGGCATCAGTGGGTATCGGTGCGCCCGGTGGGGATGATCACGACAGGGCAGGGCGCGTGGCGTACCGAACCGGCGGCCACGCTACCCAGGAACAGCTCGGCCAGCGGCCCGTGCCCGTGGCTGCCGACAACGAGCAGGTCGGCGCCATGTGCCGCGGTGGCCAGTTCGGTCTCGGGATCCCCGGTCAGCAGGATGGCGGTGACGTGTGCTGGGTTCTCGATGCCGGCCCGCGCCTGATCGATCAGGCTCCGCAACCAGGTGGCCCGCTCGACGTCGTCCTGTTCGGATTGGCGAAGCCCGTGCGGTTCGATGGCGTACGAGGTGGCCGGCATCAGTTCCGGCTGGTGGCCGACGCTGACCGCGCGTACCGTGCCGTGTCGTTCGGTTGCCTCCCGCACGGCCCACCGCAGCGCGGCGGCACCGGCCGGCGAGCCGTCGACGCCGACCGCGATGATTGGGCCCGCGGGTTCCTGTTGTGCGGTCATGACTGTGACTCCCTCAGTCCGGTTCCGACGAGTTGGACGAGATCGGCCAGCCGGCTGGCGTAGCCCCATTCGTTGTCATACCAACCGAACACCTTCACCACCGTGTCGCGGGTCCTGGTCAGACCGGCGTCGAACACGACCGACGCCGGGTCACCGACGATGTCGCGGGACACCAGCGGTTCGTCGCTGTAGCGCAGGATGCCCTTCAGCTCGCCCTGGGCGGCGTCGGCGAACGCGGCGTTCACCTCGGACACCGTCACCGCGCGACCCAACTCGACAGTCAGGTCGGTCAGTGAGCCGTCCTCGATCGGCACCCGCACGGCCACACCGTCGAGCA
>DASXXM010000282.1:0-2993 GCA_036503065.1 Pseudonocardiaceae bacterium
CACCCGTTGGTACCGGTCTCGTCCGGCGACTCGCCCTCCCGCTTGGCCAGTTCCTCGTGCAGCTGGCGGAGCAGTTCGCGTTCCCGGTTGCTCAGGTCGGCGTCCGGACCCGGTTCGGGCAGCGCCAGTTCCGGCAGTGCGGGTGCGGGTGCGGCCGCGGGTTCCGGTTCGACGGGCGCCACGGCCACGTGGCCGGCCGGCTCGGCGACCGGTTGCGCAGCGGCCTCGTAGGGCTTGACCGGGTCGGGCTCCGGTTCGGCGGCCTTGGTCTCCTCGTGCGCGATGCGCGGTTGCCAGCGGCCGGTCGACGCGTCCACAGTGGACCGCTTCTCGGCGTGCGCGCCTGCCGCGTACCGGCGACGCGTCGAGGTCACCGTGCGCGGCGTCGGCGAGTCGGTGAACAACGAGCCACTCGAATCAGCGTCCGCGTCGTGGCCACGGCCGGACGCCTGGCGCAACGACACCCGGCGCGAGACGGCCAGGGCGTCCGCGTGGTACTCGGTCACGTCGCTACCGGCCTGGATCACCTCGACCGAGGCGCGGATGCCGGCCCGGCGCAGCGACTGCTCGACGCGGTAGGCCGTGGACGGCGCGAAGCCGTCCGGCCCGGTCTCCACCAGCACGACCCGCTGTGGCACCGGCCCGGCCGGCACCCCGGCCGGTGTGGCCCGCCACACGCAGGACACCGCCCGGATGTCCGGCAGCACCTCGACCACGCGCCCGACCGCGTCCAGCACGCCCGCGTCCGGCGCCGGGTCGTCCATCACGCCCGTGGTGAACCGGTGCCTCGGCAGCAGCGCGTTGTCGTTCACGATCACGCGGTCCACCAGGGCCGGGGCGCTGCGCACCGCGTCGACCAGCGCACGCAGTTCGTCCCGCTCGTCGGCGCTCAGCGGGATCCGGCCTGCCACCAGGCTCGCGGTCAGCAGGTCGACCGCGCGGTCGAGTTCGGCGACCGCCAGCAGCTCCCTGGCGTCGGTCAGTGCGTCGTCATCGATCCGGCCCGCGAGTGCGAGCAGGAAGTCGTGCACCCGGATGGGCAGGGCAATTCGATCGGACGATTCGGCCACGCCAGGTCTCCTTCCGGTCGGGTCTGGGGTTAGCGGGTGCTGCCCACCATCTGGCGATACGGGTCCTCGGCACCCACACACAGCAGCTCGCTGGCGGCCAGCGCGGACCGGTGGTACGGCAGCGGCACGTAGCCCACCGGCAGCACCTCGACGCAGGGGTCGGGCTCGCCGACCGCCCGCTGCACCCGCTGAAGTTCACCCGTCAGTGCGGCATGGTCGGTGGTCGCGGTCACCAACAGCACGCGCCGTACCTCGACCGCGGCCCGCCCGGACGGATGCCGTGGCCTGCGCCAGGTGGCCCGCACCTCGCCAACCCCCGGCCGGCCGCGCAGCAACGCGGCCAGCAGCACGGCGAGCTGGTCGCCGAGGCTGTTGCGGCCGACGGTGGCCGAGTCGTGCTCATGGAAGACGTACTCGGTCTCGGGCAGCTCGTAGAGCTCCCTGATGGAGCTGAGCAGGCCGACGTCCGCGCCGTGCGGGCGAAGGGCCGCGTCAAGCAGGCGGAACTCGTCGTCGAGCAGCCCGATCCGCTCACGCAGCAGCGTCAACGGCAGCACATGACTCAACTCGGACAACGCGCCCGCGGCCAGCCAGTCCCGGAACCGCCACAGTTGGCGGTCGGGCAGGCGTCCGGCCAGGCTCAGCAGCAACTCGTGGCAGGCCAACTCGGCAGCCTCACCCATAGGTGATCACCGTCCCTCGGATGGGTTACCCGAGTCTGCCACGGTGACCCAGGGTGGTCCTCCCGGGATCGGTCAGCCGACCTCGACGATCAACTCGACCTCGACCGGCGCGCCCAACGGCAGCTCAGCGACCCCGACCGCGGACCGGGCATGCTGCCCCGCGGCACCGAACACCTCACCCAGCAGCTCTGACGCTCCGTTGACCACCGCGGGCTGGCCGGTGAAACCGTCCGCGGACGCGACGAATCCGATCACCTTGACCACTCGCACCACGGCGTCGATACCGACCAGCGCATCCACCGCCGCCAACGCGTTCAGCGCGCACGTCCTGGCGTGTCGCTTGGCCTCCTCCGGCCCCAGCTCGGCGCCGACCTTGCCGGTCGCGGCCAGCGCGCCGGACACGAACGGCAACTGCCCCGAGGTGTAGACGTGGGAGCCGGAACGCACCGCCGGCACGTAGGCGGCCAGCGGTGCGGCCACGGCCGGTAGCTCGATGCCCAGCTCGGCCAGCCGAGCCGACCAGGCAGCCACGTCAGGCGCCCTTCGGCCGCTTGAGGTAGGCCACCAACTGCTCGCCGGAGGGGCCGGGCAGCACCTGGACCAGCTCCCAGCCGTCCTCCCCCCACTGGTCCAGGATCGCCTTGGTGGCGTGGATCAGCAGTGGCACGGTGGCGTACTCCCACTTGTTCATGGTCGGCAGCCTAGTCGGGGCCTGATCCGGAATGCCGTGGGTCGGCGGTTGGCCCGCGACCGGAGCGAGCCAGTGTTTACGCTGGCGTTTGTGACACTGCCCGGCTGGACCGACGAGCTGACCCGTGCCCGGCTGCACGTGGTCACCGGCAAGGGCGGCACGGGCAAGACCACGGTGGCGGCGGCGCTGGCCATCGCGCTGGCCTCGGGCGGCAGGCGGGCGCTGCTGATCGAGGTCGAGGGCCGGCAGGGCATCGCGCAGCTGTTCGACTCGCCACCGTTGCCCTACGCGGAGCAGCGCATCGCGTCCGCGCCCGGCGGCGGCGAGGTCTGCGCGCTGGCGGTGGACGCGGAGGCGGCGCTGCTGGAGTACCTGGCGATGTTCTACAACCTGGGCTTCGCGGGCCGAACCCTGAAACGCATGGGCGCGATCGAGTTCGCCACCACGCTCGCGCCGGGCCTGCGGGACGTGCTGTTCACCGGCAAGATCAAGGAGACCGTCGGCCGGACCGACGACACCGGCCGGCACCGCTACGACGCCGTCGTGCTG
>DASXXM010000283.1:0-2348 GCA_036503065.1 Pseudonocardiaceae bacterium
GTTCCCATTCGGGTGAATTTACTGATGTCGGTGGAATCGCCGAGCTTCATTGCCACCGGTGAGTCAGCGCCACCGGTGAGTCAGCGCCACCGGTGAGTCAGCGCGCCGAGGGCGCCGAGGGCCACGACAGCGGCGGTGGACGCGCGCAGCACGGTCGGGCCGAGCCGCACCGGCAGCGCCCCCGCGGCCGCCAGGATGTCCAGTTCGTCGTCGGTGATGCCGCCTTCCGGTCCGACGACCAGCAGCAGGTCCCCGGACGTGGGCATCGGCACGTCCACCAGCCCACGGTCGGCCGACTCGTGCAGCACCACCGCGAGATCGGCCCGACCGGCACGAACGGCCAACGCCGCGGTGTCGATCGGCTCGCCGACCGACGGAGACCACGCCCGCCGTGCCTGCTTGGCCGCTTCGCGGGCGGTGGCCCGCCACCGGGCCAGCGCCTTGTCGCCGCGCGGCCCGTCCTCCCATCGGGCGACACACCATTGCGCGCGCCACGGCAGCACCTCGTCGACGCCCGCCTCGGTGGCCAGCTCGACGGCCAGTTCGCCGCGATCGCCCTTGACCAGCGCCTGGGCGAGGACCACCCGGGGTTGCGGTCGCGGCTCGGTCCAGCGCCGTTGCACGGCGAGCCCGACCGAGTCCCGGTCGACGGTCCGGACCGTGCAGCGGGCCAGGCCACCGCTCCCGTCGGAGAGCATCAGCGACTCCCCCGCCCGCAGCCTGCGGACGGTCGCCGCGTGCCGGCCTTCCGGGCCGTCCAGCACGGCGTGGTCGGTGTCCGGCAGCCGGGCCACCAGGAACACCGGCAGGGTGGTCACCGGCGGGGCCGGGACCGCAACCGGGAGAACAGCCCGCCTGCGTTGCGGCCGTTGACGGCCAGTTCCGGCTGTTCCTCGCCGCGCAGTTCGGCGAACTGGCGCAGCAGTTCGGTCTGCCTCGGGTCGAGCTTGGCCGGGATCTCCACGTCGAGGTGTACATGGAGGTCGCCACGACCGTCCACCCGGCCGGAGGACCGCAGTTTCGGCAGGCCGCGGCCGGTGAACACAAGCTCGGTGTTGGGCTGGGTGCCCGGCTCGATCTCCAGTTCCTCCGTGCCGTCGAGGGTGTCCAGCGGCAGCACCGCGCCCAGTGCGGCCGAGGTCATCGGCACGCGCACGGTGCAGTGCAGGTCGGGGCCCTCCCGGTCGAACGTGGCGTGCGGCAACTCCTCGACCTCGACGTACAGGTCGCCTGCCGGGCCGCCACCCGGGCCGACCTCGCCCTGGCCCGCGTGCCGGACGCGGACGCCGTCGGCCACGCCGGCCGGGACCTTGACCGTGATGGTGCGCCGGGCACGGACCCGGCCCTCGCCGTCGCACCGGGGGCAGGGGTCGGGGATGACCTCGCCGAAGCCGCGGCACACCGGGCACGGCCGCGCGGTGACCACCTGGCCGAGGAACGACCGCTGCACGGACTGGATCTCACCGCGCCCGCCGCACGTGTCGCACGTCCGGGTGGTGGTGCCTTCCCTGGTGCCCTCGCCGCTGCACAGTTCGCACAGGATGGCGGTGTCCACGGTGAGTTCGTGGCTGACGCCGGTCGCGCACTCCTCCAACGTCAGCGTGAGACGGATCAGCGCGTCGGAACCGGGCTGGACGCGGCTGCGCGGGCCGCGCGTCGGACCGCCGTTGCCGCCTGCCGCGCCGAAGAAGGCGTCCATGATGTCGCCGAGACCGAAGCCCGCGAACGGGTCGCGCCCGCCGCCGTTGCCGCCGCCGCCCGAGGACAGCGGGTCGCCGCCGAGGTCGACCACCTGCCGCTTCCTGGGGTCGGACAACACTTCGTAGGCCGCGGTGACGTCCTTGAAGCGGTGTTGCGCTTCGCCGTCGGGGTTGACGTCGGGGTGCAGCTCCCGAGCGAGTTTGCGATAGGCACGCTTGATCTCGTCGGGTGTCGCGTCCCGGGAAACCCCGAGCGTGCCGTAGTAATCCCTCGCCACTGTCGTCCAGTCCTCCTGCCACGGTCCGTCGGTACGGATCGTGGCCGCCGTCGTTTCGTCGTCGTTCGCATCCGCCGGACCGCTAGCGCCCGGTCAGGATGTCCCCCATGTAGTTCGCCACCGCACGGACGGCGGCGATGGTGCCCGGATAGTCCATCCTGGTCGGACCGACAACTCCCATGCCGCCCAACAGGTTCCCGCCGCCGCCGTAGCCGACGGACACCACGGACGTGCTGCGCATCTCCTGCGCCTCGTTCTCGTTGCCGATGCTGACCATCACGGTGCCGGCGTCCTTGGCGGCGGCGAGCAGTTTCAGCACCACGACCTGCTCCTCCAGTGCCTCCAGCACCATGCGGAGCGAGCCGGGGAA
>DASXXM010000284.1:0-10544 GCA_036503065.1 Pseudonocardiaceae bacterium
CCAGCCGATCCCGACCACGACCACCGCGCCGAGCGGGTCCGTGAAGCCCTCCGGTTCGACCACGCCGACCAAGACCACGGGCGTGCCGGCCACCAGCTCCGCCACGGTCAAGCCGAGCGGCACCGCACCGACCAGCACCGGTACCAGCCCGCAGGACTACCACGCCAGCCCGCTCGGAGCGCACCAGGCAGCCGTGGCCGCGACCACCACCGCGCCGGTCACCACCGTGCCCGCGACGCCGACCACGTCACCCGCCATCTCGACGGCCGGTGACACCGTCATCGGCGGCGTCGACATCACCCAGCTGGGCAGGGGCAGCGACCCGACGAAGAACGGCGAGTGCTGGGGCTACCAGCCGCCCAAGAGCGTCCCGACGCTCACAAGGGCACAGCAGTCCGCGCTGATCAACGTGTGCAAGGCGGTGCGCCAGACCACCGACTCCACCACGCAGCAGGCCGCGCTCAGCTATCTCCAGTGCGGCGTGAACACCCCGGACCCGTTGCGGGGCAACGACGACTCGACCAAGCCGCTGATCGCGTGCGACCAGCAGGGGCAGGCCAAGTTCATCCTCGACAAGTCGTTCCTGGACGGCACCGAGATCAGCGACGCCACCTCGGGCACCGACCCGAACGGCGCGGGCTTCGTCGTCAACCTGACGTTCAAGAGCGGCGGCGCCAAGACGTGGGCCACCTACACCTCGGCGAACGTGGGCAAGCAGGCCGCGTTCGTGCTGGACAGCCAGGTCGTGTCCGCGCCGGTCATCAACCAGGCGATCCTGGGCGGCAACACCCAGATCTCCGGCTCGTTCACCCAGACGGCGGCCGCTCAGCTGGCCGGCGTGCTGAAGTACGGCTCGCTGCCGCTGGCGTTCGACTCGTCCAACGCGCAGACCATCTCCGCGACGCTGGGTCTGGCGTCGCTGAACGCCGGCCTGATCGCCGGCAGCATCGGCCTCGCGCTGGTCATGGTGTACTGCCTGTTCTACTACCGGGCCCTCGGCGTGCTGACCGTGTTGTCGCTCGGCCTGTCCGGTGTGGTCATCTACGCACTACTGGTGCTGCTGGGCCGGTGGATCTCCTACAGCCTGGATTTGGCCGGTGTCGCGGGTTTCATCATCGCGATCGGTATCACGGCGGACTCGTTCGTGGTGTTCTTCGAACGTCTGAAAGACGAGGTACGGGAGGGTAGAACCTTCCGGTCCGCGGTGCCGCGGGCATGGATTCGGGCCAGGCGCACGATCCTGGCCTCGGACGCGGTGAGCTTCCTGGCGGCCGTTGTGCTGTACGTGTTCGCGGTGCAGGACGTGCAGGGCTTCGCGTTCACGCTCGGCCTGTCCACCGTGCTGGACCTGTTGATCGTGTTCCTGGTGACGCACCCGTTGGTGGCGCTCGCGTCCAAGTCGAAGACTTGGTCCCAACCCGGCCTGTCCGGCCTCGGCGCCGTGCAGCGCGCGGGTGCGGCCGTGCGTGCGGCGAAGGCAGCGGCCGCTCCCGTCGTGAAGGAGGCCTGAGATGTCCACCGACGATCAGTCGGTCAAGCCGGGCCGTCGGCCCAGCATCTTCTACCGGCTCTACACCGGTACCGGCGCGTTCGACATCGTCGGCAAGCGCCGCCGGTTCTACGTGTTCTTCGGCGTGCTCGTGGCGATATGCGTCGTCTCGATCATCGTGCGGGGCTTCACGTTCAGCATCGAGTTCAAGGGCGGCACGCAGCTCCAGATGCCGGCCAACGGCGCGAACGGCCTCGCGTCGACGTCGGCCGTGTCCACCACCTACACCGACGCGCTCGGCCATCCGCCGGCATCGGTGCAGTTGGTCGGCAACGGCAACAACGCCAGCATCCAGATCCAGTCGGAGACGCTGAACAGCGACCAGGTCAGCAAGGTCGAGACCGCGCTGTTCAACCAGTTCAAGCCGTTCGACTCAACCGGGAAGGCCGCCCAGACCGCGATCAGCGACTCGGCGGTCAGCGGGTCGTGGGGCGCGCAGATCTCGCAGCAGGCCCTGATCGGCCTGATCGTGTTCCTGGTCCTCGTGACGATATTCCTGAGCATCTATTTCGAGCGGTGGATGGCGCTGGCCGCGCTGATCGCGTTGGGCAACGACCTGATCATCACCGCGGGTGTGTACTCGATCGTCGGTTTCGAGGTCAGCCCGGCCACCGTGATCGGCCTGCTCACCATCCTGGGTTTCTCGCTGTACGACGCGGTGGTGGTGTTCGACAAGGTCAAGGAGAACACCAGGGGCATCCTCGGCCTGACGCGGCGGACGTTCGCGGAAGAGGCGAACCTGGCGCTGAACCAGACGCTGATGCGGTCCATCAACACGTCGCTGATCGCGTTGCTGCCGGTACTCGGCCTGCTCGTGGTCGGCATCGGCCTGCTCGGTGTCGGCACCCTGACCGACCTGGCACTGGTGCAGCTCGTCGGCATGCTCGTGGGTGCCGCGTCGTCGCTGCTGCTGGCCACCCCGTTGCTGGTGGACCTGAAGATGCGCCAGGACCCCTACCGGCAGCAGGCGCGTCGGGTGCTGTCCCGACGCAAGCACCTGGCGGAACGCCAGGCGCAGCGCGAGGCGGTGGCCGGCGCCGAAGGCGATGACGGCATCGCGGTAGCCGCGGAGGACGACGAGATCGCGGACGAGGTACGCAGGGAGCGGGCCTACGCGGCCGCCGCCAGCGTGCCGGCCCGCACGCCGAAGGCGTCCCAGAACCGCAAGCCCGCCGGCAAACCGGGCCGGCCGACCGGCAAGCGGAAGCGCTGAGCGTGGCCCAGCGGGTCCTGTCGCTGGACGACGCACTGGCGCTGGTCCGGGAGATCCCGGATTTCCCGGCGCCGGGAGTGCTGTTCCGCGACCTCGGTCCGGTGTTCGCCGACGCGACGGCGTTCCGGGCGCTGACGGACGCGCTGGTCGGCGGCCTGCCGTCGGACGTGAGCGCGCTGGTCGCCATTGAGGCGCGCGGGTTCCTGTTGGGCGCTGCGGTCGGTTATGCGGCTGGTATCGGTGTGGTGCCGGTGCGTAAACCGGGCAAGTCGCCGGTGGTCGCGCATCGGGTGGAGTATCAGCTGGAGTACGGCACCGCCTGCCTGGAGTTGCCCGACGGCCTGCTGCGGCCCGGCCAGCGCGTCGTGATCATCGACGACGTGCTGGCTACCGGCGGTACGGCCCTGGCAGCGTGCGAACTGGTTGCCGCGGCCGGCGCTACGGTGGCCGGGATCTCGGTCGTGCTCGAACTGGCTGCCCTCAACGGTCGGGCCGTTCTGCCCGACCGGGCCGTGACGGCACTGCGCACGATTTGACCAACGCCGATCCGCCCAGTGCTGTCACGAAATTCTTCCCAGAACAGCGATCAAGCCAAAACCGACTTCGCCGCCACAGGCAGACCCCCGCCGAACCCTGGGGGCTTACGGCCCTTTTCAAGCCTATGCCTGTCAAGCCCCGAATGGGTGGCTTGTCGGAAATCTGTGGACAACCCGCGAGCCTGTGGACGGACGGCTTGACAGCCAGGTCGAGCGCTGGTAGCAGGGTGCGGCTGACCTGCGGCCGAACGGCGTTGCTCCCTCTGGCGTACCATTCGATTTCGGGTCGCGTTCGGTGATCCGGTATCCGACCAGGGATGTCGGGAGCGTGCGTGAGTCAGGACCTTGATGCGGCAGCGGCCGCCACCGAGCAGGTGACCGGACGGCAACCGTCCACCACACGTCGGGTTCGGGCGCGGCTTGCGCGGCGGATCACCGCGCAGCGGTCCTCCTCGGTGAAACAGGTTCTCGAGCCGCTCGCTGCCGTGCACCGCGAACTGCACCCCAACGCCGATCTCACCCTCCTGCAGAGCGCCTACGACGTGGCCGAGGAGAAGCACCGCGACCAGCGCCGCAAGTCCGGCGACCCCTACATCACGCATCCGCTCGCGGTGGCCACCATCCTGGCCGAACTGGGCATGGACACCACCACGCTGGTCGCCGCCCTGCTGCATGACACGATCGAGGACACCGGCTACTCGCTGGAGCGGTTGGAGGCCGACTTCGGCAGCGTCGTCACGCACCTGGTGGACGGCGTCACCAAGCTCGACAAGGTGAAGCTCGGCGCGGCCGCCGAGGCCGAGACCATCCGCAAGATGGTCATCGCGATGGCCCGTGACCCGCGCGTGCTGGTGATCAAGCTGGCCGACCGGCTGCACAACATGCGGACCATGCGGTTCATGCCGCCGGAGAAGCAGCTCCGCAAGGCGCGCGAGACGCTGGAGGTGCTGGCCCCGCTGGCCCACCGGCTCGGCATGGCGACGGTCAAGTGGGAGCTGGAGGATCTGGCTTTCGCGATCCTGCAACCGAAGAAGTACGACGAGATCGTGCGGCTGGTCGCGACGAGGGCGCCGTCGCGGGAGACGTACCTGCGCACCGTGAAGGAGGAGCTGTCCGAGCACCTCGCGGAGTCGCGGATCGAGGCCGAGGTGCAGGGCAGGCCCAAGCACTACTACTCGATCCACCAGAAGATGATCGTGCGCGGTCGGGAGTTCGACGACATCCACGACCTGGTCGGCGTGCGCATCCTGGTGGACGACGTGCGGGACTGCTACGCCGCGATGGGGGTCGTGCACTCGCTGTGGCAGCCGATGCCCGGCCGGTTCAAGGACTACATCGCGCAGCCCCGGTTCGGGGTCTACAAGTCGTTGCACACCACCGTGATCGGGCCGGACGGCAAGCCGCTGGAAGTGCAGATCCGCACCCGCGACATGCACCGCGTCGCGGAGTACGGCATCGCGTCGCACTGGCGCTACAAGGAAACCCGCGGTTCGCACGACGGCAAGTCCGGGGACGTCGACGAGATGGCCTGGATGCGCCAACTGCTCGACTGGCAGCGTGAGGCGTCCGACCCGGGCGAGTTCCTCGAAGCTCTGCGCTACGACCTGACCACGAGGGAGATCTTCGTCTTCACGCCCAAGGGCGACGTGGAGAGCCTGCCGGCCGGATCGACGCCGGTGGACTTCGCCTACGCGGTGCACACCGAGGTCGGGCACAAGTGCATCGGCGCCCGGGTGAACGGCAGGCTGGTCGCGCTCGAGCGCAAGCTGGAGACCGGCGAGCAGGTCGAGATCTTCACGTCGAAGGCAGAGGGCGCCGGGCCGAGCCGGGACTGGCTGTCGTTCGTCGCGTCGCCGCGGGCCAAGACGAAGATCAAGCAGTGGTTCGCCAAGGAGCGCCGCGAGGAGGCGATCGAGTCCGGCAAGGACACCATCAGCAAGGAGGTCCGCCGGGTCGGACTGCCGTTGCAGCGCCTGGTGTCCGCTGACTCGATGATCGCGCTGTCCCGCGAACTGCGCTACCCGGACGTGACCGCGTTGTACGCCGCGATCGGTGAGGGCCAGCTGTCCGGCCGGCACGTCGTGCAGCGGCTGGTCGCCCTGCTCGGCGGCGTCGAGCACGCCGAGGAGGAGTTGGCGGAACGGTCCACGCCGTCCACGGTGACCCGGCGGCGCGGCTCCGGCGACGCCGGTGTCGTGGTCAAGGACGCCAGCGACGTGTGGGTCAAACTGGCCCGCTGCTGCACCCCGGTACCCGGCGACGACATCCTGGGCTTCGTCACCCGCGGTGGCGGCGTGAGCGTGCACCGCGTGGACTGCACCAACGCGGGCGAACTGCTCGGCTCACCGGACCGGCTGGTCGACGTGGAGTGGGCGCCCTCGTCGTCATCGGTGTTCCTGGTCGCCATCCAGGTCGAGGCGTTGGACCGACACCGGCTGCTGTCGGACGTGACGAAGGTGCTGGCCGACGAGAAGGTCAACATCCTGTCCGCGTCGGTGACCACCAGCCGCGACCGCGTCGCGGTCAGCCGCTTCTCCTTCGAGATGGGCGATCCGACCCACCTGGGCCACGTGCTGAAGGCGGTCCGCAGCGTCGAGGGCGTCTACGACGTCTACCGGGTCGTGTCAGCCAGCTGACGCGGTGGCCGACGTGATGGTCACCGGGGTGGACGGCGGGCCGTCCTGCGGGCCCTGGCCACCGCTGCCGACACCGGCGGCGGCGATCTTGTCCAGCACCTGGAGGCCCGTCGCGCCGACCGTGCCGAAGACCGCGTAATTCGGCGGCAGCTGGGAGTCGGCGTAGACCAGGAAGAACTGGCTGCCGCCGCTGTGCGGCTGGCCGGTGTTCGCCATGGCGACGGTGCCCCTGGCGTAGCGCGACGCACCTCCGCCCGCCGTGGGCAGGTCGGTCGGGTTCTCGTCCGGGATGGTGTAGCCGGGGCCGCCGGTGCCGCTGCCGGTCGGGTCGCCGCACTGGAGCACCTTCAGCGAGTCGGCGCTGGTCAGGCGGTGGCATGGCGTGCTGTTGAAGTAGTTCTTGCCGGCCAGGTAGGCGAAACTGGCCACCGTGCACGGCGCCTTGGCGCGCGGCATGGTGATCGGGATGTCGCCCTGTGAGGTGTGCAGCGTGACGCTGACCGTGCCGGCCCTCGGCGCGGTGTTCGGCGGGATGCCGACCTGGTGCCCGGCCGGTGCCGGCTGGTCGGGTGTTGCGGTGTAGGCGCACTGGGCGGAGCCGGTGGTCGGCAGCGGCGCCGCCGACGTGGTCGTCGTGACCGCCGTCGTGGTACCGGTGCCGGCACTGGCGGCGGCACCGCTGGTCGACTGGCCACAGCCCCCGACCGACAGGGCGAGCGCCACCACCGCGCCGCCGAACAGGCCGCGCCGAACCCTGGCGGTCATACCGCCCCTTCCGTCCAGTTGGTTCGTCAGGCCGCGGTCGCGGTCGCCTGGGTGATCGTCACCGCGATCTTCGGCTTGCCGTCGTTGGGTGTCGCCGAGCCGGTGCTCGGGTCGGTGCCCGGCGTGATGCCGGCGGCCGCGATCTTGCCGAGCACGGTCATCCCGGCCGGCGTGATCGTGCCGAACACCGTGTAGTTCGGCGGCAGCTGGGAGTCCTTGTACACCAGGAAGAACTGGCTGCCGCCGGAGTGCGGCTGGCTGCTGTTGGCCATCGCGATCGCGCCCGCCGGGTACACCGACGGCGCGGGCTGGCCGGAGGGCGGCGGCGTCGCGGTCGGCGCGACCTTCAGGTTCTTGGGGAACTCGTCCGGGATGCTGTAGCCGGGGCCGCCGCTGCCGGTGCCCGTCGGGTCACCGCACTGCAGCACGAACAGCGGGTTCGGGTTCGGGTAGGTGGTTTCCCGGTGGCACGGGGTGCTGTCGAAGAACTTCTGGTTGACCAGGTACTCCATGCTCTGCACGGTGCACGGCGCCTCGGCACGGTCCAGCGTCATCGGGATGTCGCCCGCACTGGTCTTCAGGTCCACCGTCACGCTGCCGGTCTTCGGGGTTGCCGTCGGGTCGGGCGGCAGCGACACGTTCTTGCCGGTCGGCGCGGGGGCGGACGGCGTCGTCGTGTACTTGCACGGACCCTTCGACGTCACCGCCGGCTTGGTCGGCGTGGTGGGTGGCGAACTGGACGAACCGGCCGCCGTGTTGGTGCCGCCGTGCCCCGTGGTGAGGAAGAAGATGCTCCCGACAACGACCACCACCGCGATCACGGTGATGATGACGGCGTTGAGCCTGCGACGCTTGGCACGCACCACGCGATTGGACAACTGGCGTTCCAGTTTCCGCTTCGCTGCCTGGCGGCGCTGCTCGTTGGTCGGCACCTGCTCCCTCCCCGGGGTATTCAGCCATCGGTGTGACAGCCGGCAGTCTATGGGTCGCGTATATGAAGAGTGTGTGCGGGCCGGTCCCGGTACGCTGTGAAGTGCCTGGCAACGGCCATGACCATCGGGCCCGCGGTTCGTCGAACGTGCGACCGCTACGGTTGCCGGTGCTCGGACGTGCTCGGATTCGGAGGTCTCTCGTGCTGGTCGTCGGGTTCCCGACCGGGGCCCTGCAGGCGAACTGCTTCCTGCTCGCCGCCGATGCCGGCGCGCCGTGCGTCATCGTCGACCCGGGTCAGGATGCGGTCGAACCGGTCCTGGCCGCGGTGCGTGAGCACCGGCTGTCGCCGGTCGCCGTGCTGCTCACCCACGGCCACTTCGACCACATGTTCTCCGTCACGCCCATCTGCGACGGCAACGACATCCCGGCCTGGATCCACCCGGACGACCGCGACATGCTGGCCGACCCGCTGCGCGGCATCAGCCCTGCGTCGCTCGGCTTCTTCGGCGGCCGGCTGGACGTGCGCGAACCGGCCGAGGTGCGCGAACTGACCGACGGCGCCGAACTGGACCTGGCGGGTCTGCTGCTCACCGTCGCCCACACCCCGGGCCATACCGGCGGGTCGGTGACGTTCCGGACCGACACCGAGGAGGGCGGGCGGCTGCTGCTGTCCGGCGACACCCTCTTCGCCGGTTCGATCGGACGTTCCGACCTGCCCGGCGGCGATCCGGCCCGGCTGACGGCGTCCTTGCGGGACAAGGTGCTCGTGCTGCCGGACGACACGGTGGTGCTGCCGGGCCACGGCCCGACCACGACCATCGGCCGGGAACGGGCGAGCAACCCGTTCCTCGTCGGACTGGATACGTCCGACGCGCCCGCCGCCCCACACCGAGGACTGTGATCAGCACCGTCATGGCTACTTTCGCCGCACCCAAAGGCATTCTGGAGTACTACCCGCCCACCAGCGCCGCGTTCCTCGCCGTGCGGGACACCCTGTTGCGGTCGGCCGCGCTGGCCGGCTACGGCTACATCGAGCTGCCGATCTTCGAGGACACCACGCTGTACGCGCGTGGTGTCGGCGAATCGACCGACGTCGTCAGCAAGGAGATGTACACCTTCGAAGATCGCGGCGGCCGGTCGGTCACGCTGCGACCGGAGGGCACGGCCGGTGTCGTGCGCTCGGTCATCGAGCACGGCCTCGACCGCGGCCAACTCCCGGTGAAGCTCAGCTACGCGGGCCCGTTCTTCCGTTACGAGCGGCCACAAGCCGGGCGTTACCGGCAGTTCCAGCAGGCAGGCGTCGAGGCGATCGGCGGCGACGACCCGGCACTGGACGCCGAGGTGATCGCCATCGCCGACGCCGGCTTCCGCGCGGTCGGCCTGACCGGCTACCGGCTGGAGCTCACGTCACTCGGCGACGCGAACTGCCGTCCCGGCTACCGCGACCGGCTCCAGCAGTTCCTGCGCGCGCTGCCACTTGACGCGGAGACCCGGCAGCGGGCCGCGCTGAACCCGTTGCGGGTACTGGACGACAAGCGGCCCGAGGTGCGGGAACTGCTCGCCGACGCGCCGCTGATGGTGGACCACCTGTGCGCTCCGTGCCGCGAGCACTACGAGCGGGTCAAGGGCTACCTGACCGAGTTGGGCGTGAAGTTCACCGAGAACAACCGGATGGTGCGCGGGCTGGACTACTACACCCGCACCACGTTCGAGTTCGTGCACGACGGACTCGGCGCGCAGTCCGGCATCGGCGGCGGCGGGCGGTACGACGGGCTGATGGCCGAACTGGGCGGCCAGGCGTTGTCCGGCATCGGGTTCGGCCTTGGTGTGGACCGGGTTCTGTTGTCGTTGCGGGCCGAAGGTGTGCAGATCGGCGATTCTTCGTCGTGCGACGTGTTCTGCGTGCCGCTCGGCGAGACGTCCAAGGACCGGCTGGTGGTCGCGGCCGGGGCGTTGCGCGCGGCCGGCATCCGGGTGGACCTGGCCTACGGGGACCGGGGCCTGAAGGGCGCCATGAAGGCGGCGGACCGGTCGGGTGCCCGGTGCACGCTGGTGCTCGGCGAGCGGGACCTGGCCGAAGGCGTGGTGCAGCTCAAGAACATGGCCACCGGCGACCAGACCACGGTCCCGCTGGCCGACCTGGTCGACGCGGTACGCGCAGCGCTGGCCGAACGGTGACTCCACAAGCAGCGTCACGGTTCGGCACCGGGCTCATGCGGTTGCTATGGCATACAGCATATAGCGCTGGTGATTGCGGAATCGTCGAGCGCCGGCGAGGTCGGCACATGACTGGGCTTGCGCAGCTGCTATGGCATACAGCATATAGCGATAGTAGTTGCGGATCGTCGAGTACCGGCGAGGTGGGTTCGTGACCGGGCCCGTGCGGCTGCTATGGCATATAGCATCGGTGGTCGCCGGATTGTCGATCGCTGGCGAGGTGGGCACGTGATCAGCCTTGTCCAGTTGCTATGGCATACAGCATCGGTCGTTGCGCGGTTGTCGACTGCTCGCGAGGTGGGCACATGACCTGGCTTGTGCGTTTGCTATGGCATATAGCATATAGCGCTGGTGGTCGCAGGATCGTCGAGCGTCGGCGAGATGGACACGTGATCGGGCTCGTCCAGTTGCTATGGCATGCAGCATCGGTGGTTGCGGGGTTGTCGACTGCTGGCGAGGTGGCCACGTGATCGGGCTTGTGCGTTTGCTATGGCATGCAGCATATAGCGCCAATGGTTGCGGGATCGTCGAGCGTCGACGAGGTGGGTTCGTGTCCGGTCCTGGGTGGGTGCTATGGCATATAGCATCGGTGGTCGCGGGATTGTCAGGCGCTGGCGAGGTGGGTTCGTGATCGAGCCGCCGACCCAGCCGATCTCGCTGGACCTGCTGCCTCGCGCGGTGGTGGTGCGCCGCGC
>DASXXM010000285.1:0-5547 GCA_036503065.1 Pseudonocardiaceae bacterium
CTCCAGGTGTCGTTCCAGCGTCGGGTGTCCCGCGCCCACAGCGTCGCATTGTCGGCCGTGTCGTCCGCTTTCTGTCCCAGCATGGGATATACCGGCGGGGCGTGGTGCGGCGACGGCAGGAATATCGGGCAGTAGCCCGCCATGACGTAGCGGATTCCCAACTGCTCGGCCACCGTGGGCGCGGCGACCACCAGGTATCCGCCCGCCACCAGGACATCGCAGCCCTCGGCTGCCGCCGTCACGGTCGCGAACTGGGCGGCGACCGAGTCGGCCACCATCTGACGCCGCTGTGCCGGCGTGGGTGGGGCGGCGGACGGGTCGGCTTTGCCGGTCGAGCGTAGTTCAGGTCCCAGCGGCGTGAACGGGACTCCCAGGCCCTCGATCCAGTCGCGGAAGTCGGGCGGCGCGCACACGCGGACCGGATGGCCGAGGGCCGCCAGTCGCACCGCCAGCGCCACCACCGGCTGAACATCGCCACGCGACCCGATAGTCGTCAGCAACACACGCATCGAAACCCCCCGTTGTCACGGCCCCGGTCACCCGCGGCTCCGAATTCTGAACCAACCCCGGGGCCTTGCCGCAAGCCCCCCTCTCTGCTATACGTTGAGGTGGAAGGTGATCATGCGGGCCATGACAACCGGGGGGTCGCGGGTCGGCTGGCTGGGGCTCGGTGCGATGGGCCTGCCCATGGCGGCGCGGCTGATCGCGAACGGCCATCCGGTACGGGCGTTCGATCCCGATCCCGGCAGGGTCGCGTCCGGCGCGGTCGCCTGCCGAACCCCCGCCGAGGCTGCTGCCGGCGTCGACATCGTCGCGCTCATGGTGGCCACGCCGGCACAGGGCGAGCAGGCCCTGTTCGGACCGGACGGGGCTGCCGGCCAACTGGCGGCCGGCACCCAGGTGATCGTGTTCAGCACCGTCGGGCCGCAGGCCGTCCGGGACTGGGCCGACCGCATCGCGGGCGCCGTGGTGGACGCGCCGGTGAGCGGCGGTGTGGCCAGAGCGGGCGCGGGCGAGCTGGTGATCTTCGTTGGCGGACCGCGGACACCAGCCGTCGACCAGGTCCTTTCGGTACTG
This sequence comes from Pseudonocardiaceae bacterium, assembly GCA_036503065.1. GTDB lineage: Bacteria > Actinomycetota > Actinomycetes > Mycobacteriales > Pseudonocardiaceae > DATEPR01. The sequence continues at coordinate 1,078 of DASXXM010000285.1, forward strand.
GCGACAACCGTCACGGACGCCGGGCCGGAGCCCGGCGCGGGCCAGTTGGTCAAGCTGGTCAACCAGTTGCTCTGCGGCGTCCACATCGCCGTCGCGGCCGAGGCACTGGACTACGCCGGCGCCCTCGGCCTGGACCCACGCATGGTCCTGATGGCGGTGCGACAGGGCGCGGCCGGCTCGTTCATGCTCGGCGACCGGGGCCAGCGCATGCTCGACGGCCCGCCGGCCACGGTACGGAGCGCCGTCGACATCTTCGTCAAGGACCTGGGCCTGGTACGCGACGAGGCCCGTCGGGTCGGCAGCCACACACCCCTGGCCGACGCGGCGGCAGCGCTGTTCGAGGAGGCCGCGGCCGCGGGTCTTGGTGCCGCGGACGACTCCCGCGTCATCGAACCGGTGCGTCGGCGGCGGCTCGGCCGGTGAGCTGACGGGCTCGCCGGTTCGTCGCCATGACGAGCCCGACCAGCAGCATCGGCAGCGCGGCAAACGCGAAGGCAAGGCGGACGTCGATCGCGGCCAGCAGCCCCATCCCCGCGATGGACAGCGGCGCGAGCGCGACCCTGGGCAGGTCCAGCAGGCTGTTCACCCGACCCAGCAGGTCCGCCGGTGTGCGGGTCTGCACGAAACTGGGCAACGCCACGTCACTGGAGTAGGCCACGCCCGCACCCAGCAGCGCCAACAACACCACCGCGAGCTGGTAACGCGGCACCGCTCCCAACACCGCGAACGACGTGCCCTCGGCCGCCGCCATGCCGATGATCAGCAGTCCCCAGCGTCGGGGCAGACCGGTGACGGTGGCCGACAGCGTCCCGACCAGTTGGCCCAACCCCCACGCCGCGAACATCGCACCCAACACCAGGGAGTTTCGGGCCAGGGCGGGCAGCGCGACGGTGAACAGTCCGCTGTAGCTCAACGTACCCGCGGCCACCACCGACAGCACGATTCGCACCTCGACATTGCGGCCGGCATAGGACAGGCCCGCGCGGATCTCGCCGAATACCGCGCCAACGGACAATCGCGCAACGGGCGCCACCTCGCGGCGCGGCGCGGCCAGCACCGTGCTAGCGGCGACGAAGAAGGTGAGCGCGTTGAATCCCAGCGCGGCGGGCGCGCCTGCCCATGCCATCAGTGCGCCGCCGAGCAGCGGACCGGCCAGTCGGCTGAGCTGTTCGGCCACACCGAACAGCGCGTTCGCCCTTGGCAGGTCGGCCCTGTCGACCAGGCTTGGCATGATGGTGCCGCTGGCCGGCCAGAAGAAGGCCTCGGCGATGCCTACCACGACCCCGACCGCGAACAGGTGCCAGATGTGCAGCGCATGGGCGGCGGACAATGCGGCCAGTGCGCCGATCGCGACGCCGCGGGCCAGATGTGCGGCGAGCATGAGCAGGCGTGGGGAGAGCCGGTCGGTGATCGCTCCGCCCACCAGCAGCAGTAGTCCTCTGGGGACGGTCGCGGCCAGCATCACCGCGCCCAGTGCGGCTGGTGATCGTGTCACCGACAGCACCAGCCAGACGAAGGCGACCTCGTAGCTGGTGTCGCCCAGCATCGAGATCGCCTCACCGGTCCAGACCCAGCGGAAGGACCGGGAACGGAACGGCCCCCTACCCAACACGGTCAGCCCTTCGCCCTACCGTTTTCATCCAGATAATCCCGCCAGGAACGCACCGGCCGCCAACCCAACAGCCGCTTGGCCTTCTCGCTGGAGATACCACTGGCATCAACCCGACTCAGCGACCGCAACTCAATCTGATCCCCGTAATAGGTACGAAGCAACGAAGCAAAATCCCGCCCACACGAGTTGTCCGGACTGGCGATGTAGAACACCTCGTGCCCAGGAAGATCACTCTCCACAGCCAATCGAATGGCATCCGCCAGATCATCGGCGTCGATGTAACTCCACAGATTGGGACTCAACACCGAAGGATCACGCACCTGCGGCCCCAGATTGCGCTCATAGTTCCCGGCATACTGCACATGACTGGGACGAACAGAGATGCATCGAATATCACTACGCGCCACCGCGGCGTCACACAGCTTCTCACCAAAGAACTTCGACAGCGCATACGGATCCTGCGGATGCATCGGATGATCCTCGTCAACCGGCGCATAAAGAGGCAGAAACGGACGCTCCGGAAAGAAGAACCCAGGAACCGTCTCACTGGAGATATTGACAAACCGCGGCAAGCCGAACCGAACCGCCGCCTCCAGCACATTGAACGTAGCCATCAGATTGTTCTGAAACACCACATGCGGCGGATTATGCGTCGGATCAGGAATAGCGGCAGCATGCACGACGGCATCATGCCCCCGAACGACAGCAAAAGCCTGACCGGCATCGGTAAGATCGGCCTGCAGATACGGCAGCTCACCCGGCAGCGGCCGCTCGAACACCCCGCGTCCGACATCGGAGGCCGTAACCGAATGCCCACCAGAAGCCAGCGCGGCAGTGACCGCACGCCCGACCTTGCCGTGCGCACCCGTGACAAGGACCTTCATCGAAACCCCTAACAATCGAACGCGGCCAGATCAGACGCGGCGCAGGTCGCTGCCACGCAGGGCGGTAAGAGCAGGGCAATCGCTATCGCGAACGTATTGAACCATGTCGTTCTCGGTCTGCACGATATGAGCATGCATGGCCAGCCGGGCCGCGTCGGGATCACCGGCCGCCACGGCCCGCAGGATGTTGTCGTGCTGGACAATGGCGTGCCGGCGCACCGGCGCATACGCGGAGGTCTGATAGCGCGTCAGGCGCAGGATCCGGGCCAGCGGATCGAAGATCGCCGCCACGAAGGCATTGTCGGCCGCGTCCAGCACAATCTGATGGAACCGGATGTCGGCCTGCACGAACGCACCGACGTCCTTGGCCCGGGAAGCCTTGCGCATCGCGGCAAGCGAGTCGGCGAGCTGACTGATGTCGTCGTCGCTGCGGCGGGTGGCCGCCAACTCGGCGACGCCGACCTCCACCAGCCGCCGGGCCTCGATGAGCTTCAGCGGCAGCAACAGCGAGTCGGCCTGCGCGGCGGAGCGGGCGATCAGCAGCGTCGGGTCGAGTACCGACCACTCCTCGGCGGGCGCCACGAAGGTGCCGCGTCCGTGCACGATGCGCAGCACACCCTTGGACTGCAACGTCTTGACAGCCTCGCGGACCGTCGGCCGGGACAGCGAAGCCGCCTGGGCCAGCTCCGACTCGCTGGGCAACGCCGTCCCTACCGGATAACGGCCGGCGAGCACGTCGTCGAGGATCTGGTCGGCCAGGTCATCCGCGAGCGGTCGGCGCACGGTGTGCCTCCATCAGTGGCTGTGGCTGTCGCGTAACAGGGTGACCGCGTCGGCCAGGGCGGCCGCATCACCGACGTTGCCGGCGAACACGACGAACGGCAGGCCGGCGTCGGCCTCGCCGTCGGCGGTCAGCCACACCGAGACCATCCCGGGGAAGAGCTGACCCAGCACCTCCGCCCTGCGGATCTTCAGTGCGGCGGTGGCCAGGTCACTGGAGGTGATGCCGCCCTTCGCGACGACGAAACGCAGTGGCACCTTGGCATGCGCCGTCGCGACGATGTCGACGAGAGCACCCGACACCCGGCCGGCGATCTCGCGGCCCTCGTCCGGGTTGTCGCCGCCGACCAGCTCGCGGCTGGTCGCGAGCAGCACGTCGGACCTGGCCAGCGCCGCCGTCACGTCGGCAGCCACGGTGGCCACGACCGGGTCGCCGGACGCGAGCAGCGCGGGCACGTCGAGCACGACGACGGTCAGATCGGACAGTTCGAGCAGTTCGGCCACCTGGCGCGTGCTGTTGCCGACGTGCGACCCGACGACCACCAGCCCGTGACCCGCACGCGGCCCGTTCGGATAGAGCTGCGTGTGGCGCAGCGGTGGCCGGCTGGGCAGGCCGCCGAGAACCCGAACCAGCGACGGCCCGCTGCGGTGCAGGAAACGGTGACCCTGGCGCTCGGCCAGCTGCACGCCGAGCGTGACCACCTCCAGATCTTCTTCGGCGGCGGCGTTGACGATCACCGGCCGGCAGCCGCGTACCCGCAGCAGCTTGTCGCGGACCGCGTCCGGGCCGCCGGTGCGGATCGTGGTGAGGTCCAGTGACGTGATGTCCTCGGGGTGCCACCGCGTGCCGGTCTTTTCCAGTACGAAGTCGCGCAAGTTGGAGCTGTGGTAGCCGAACGTCGCGTCGCGCGCGTATTCCGTCGTCGCGATCGGCACGAGTTCGGTGCCGCGTCGGTGCCAGTGCACGTCGTCGATGGTGAGCCGGCCCGCGGCCAGGTACGCGGGGCTGAACAGCATGGCGTCATAAGTCGCGGCGGCCTCGAGGACGTCGGTCTCCAGCGGGTAGTGGCCGCGCAGCGTCGAGTCGCAGCGGCTGACGATGCGGACCCGCACGCCGGCGGCCGCGGCAGCCAGATTCGCCGCGATCTCGACATCGCGGTCGCGGGCCGCCGCCGGGCTCATGCTGCGGGTGTT
>DASXXM010000286.1:0-10919 GCA_036503065.1 Pseudonocardiaceae bacterium
GGGGGGCCCGCCCCCCCGAAGGCACCCTGGACGACGCCGGCGAAGCGCCAGCGAGCAGGGGTCGGCCGGAGGTAAGGAAACCCCCGGCCGCTGGGGGGAGGTCGGCCGGGGGTTCCGGAACCCGGCTGTTGGGGGATCAGCCGGGGGATCGTGGGGCGCCGTAGCGCCAGCTAACTGTACTTCGGTGGTACCACGAGGCGATCGAAGCGGTTGCCCCCATCCCGTACATCGCACAGTGTGCCAGAACGAACGCGAAAATGTGCGACCGCTCGTCGAATCGTCCTGTTGACACCCGACCGACGGCAGCCGTTCGGGGGCACTTATCATCCGCGCGTGGCCCAGCCCCAGTCTACCGAATGCGTCGGACCAGGGTCGGTGGCCGCCGGTGTGGTGCTGGCCAGCGGGTCCGGCACCAGGGTGGGTGGCGAGGTGAACAAGGTTTATCTGCCGTTGGCCGGTCGGCGTGTCGTTGGTTGGTCGTTGGCCGCGTTGGCCCGGGTGGTCGATATCGGCGTCCTTGTTCTGGTGATTCGTCCTGCGGATCGTGCGCTGGCTGACGAGGTGCTCGCGGCCGGTCCGTTGGCCGGAACGCCGGTCGAGATCGTGCCCGGCGGGGCGACGCGGCAGGAGTCGGAGTTGCTGGCGTTGCGCCATCTTGCCGACCGGATCAGGAACGGAAACATTGACGCGATCCTGATCCACGACGCGGCGCGGCCACTGGTCAGTTCCGCCTTGGCCGCCGCGGTCCTGCGGGTGGCACGGGAGTCCTGCGGCGCCGTGCCCGGCCTGCCGCGCGACGATCTGGTGCCGGTGGCGCACGACGTGGTGGCGGCGGGTCCGCTGGACCGGGCGGTGACCGTGCAGACGCCGCAGGGCTTTCCGGCCGGCCCGCTGCTGCACGCCTATGAGCGGGCCGCGGCGGACGGCTTCGTCGGCACGGACACGGCGGCGTGCATGGCCCGCTATTCGGACGTGCCGACCCGATGCATCGCGGGTGACGAACGCAACATCAAGATCACCTATCCGTATGACATCGCGATCGCGGAGCGCTTGCTGGCCGACGCAGTGTCTACCGAACGGTAACCGGTGTCATACTCACCGTGTGACATGGATGGTGTATGGCGCGAACGGCTACACCGGCGAACTGGTCGCGAAACTGGCCACCCAACGCGGTGAGCTGCCGGTACTCGCCGGCCGGTCACCCGCGAAGATCGAGCCGCTCGCCGATCGGCTCGGGTGTCCCCACGCAACGGTGGACCTGGCCGACGCCAAGGGCCTGCGCGCCGCGCTGGCGGACGTCCAGGTGGTGGCGCACTGCGCCGGACCCTTCGCGCACACCTCCGGGGCCATGATCGACGCCTGCCTGGCCACCGGCACGCACTACCTGGACATCACCGGCGAGATCGACGTCTTCGAGGCCATCTACGCCCGGCACGACGAGGCCGAGGAGGCCGGTGTCGTGCTGCTGCCCGGCGGCGGCTTCGACGTGGTGCCCACCGACTGCCTCGCCGCGATGCTGGCGCAACAGCTGCCCGGCGCGACCGAGCTCGAGCTCGCGTTCACGATGGGCGGCGGGATCAGCCGCGGCACCCTGAAAACGGCCATCGAGGGCGCCGCGGCCGGCGGCCGGGCCCGGATCGACGGCCGGCTGGAGACGGTGCCGATCGGGCACCGCACGCTGGTGGCCACGTTCCCGTCCGGGCCCAAGCGGGTGACCGCGATCCCGTGGGGCGACGTGAGTTCGGCGTACCGGTCCACCGGGATCCCCACCATCACCACGTACACCGCGATCCCGGGCGGCGACCTGTTCAGCCAGGGCCAGCAGTTGCTCGCGCCGCTGTTGCGGATGCCCGCGGTGCAGCGTGCCGGCACGGCCCTGGTGGACCGGCTGGTCCGCGGCCCGAGCGAGGACCGCCAGTCGGCCAGCCGAACCGAGATCTGGGGCCGCGTACGGCATCCCGACGGCCAGCAGGTCACCGGCACGCTGACCACTCCGGGCACCTACGTGCTGACCGCGGACGCGGTGGTGCGCGGCGTGGCCCTGCTCGCCGCCGGGGGAGTGGCGCCGGGCGCGCACACCCCGTCCAGCGCGTTCGGCGCGGACTTCGTCACCACGCTGGACGGGGTACGGGTCGGCGATCTGCCGACGGGGTAACGGCTAGCGAGCCAGCAGCGAGCTGGCCTCCTGGGCCGCCGGACCGGCCGTAACCAGATGCGCCAAGTGTTCCGGCACCGGCTGGCCGCGGTGCGCCATCGCCTGGGCGTACAGCCGCCCGGCGCGGTAGGACGACCGGACCAACGGCCCGGCCATCACGCCCGCGAAGCCGATGCCCTCCGCGGCCGTCCTGTGTTCGACGAACTCCTCCGGCCGCACCCACCGGTCCACCGGCAGGTGCCGGACGGAGGGCCGCAGGTACTGGGTGATGGTCAGGATCTCGCAGCCCGCGTCGTGCAGCGCGCGCATGGCGTCGACGACCTCGGCCGGCGTCTCGCCCATGCCCAGGATGAGGTTGGACTTGGTGACCAGCCCGGCCGCCCTGGCGGCGGTGAGCACCGAGAGGGACCGGTCGTAGCGGAAGCCGGGGCGAATGCGCCGGAAGATCCGCGGCACCGTCTCCAGGTTGTGCGCGAGCACCTCCGGCCGGGCGCCGAACACCTCGGCCAGCTGGTCGGGTTCGGCGTTGAAGTCCGGGATCAGCAGCTCGACGCCGGTGCCCGGGTTGAGCTGGTGGATCTGGCGCACGGTCTCCGCGTACAGCCAGGCGCCGCCGTCGGGCAGATCGTCGCGGGCCACGCCGGTGACCGTGGCGTAGCGCAAACCCATGGCCTGCACCGATTCCGCCACCTTGCGCGGCTCGGTGCGGTCTTCGTCGGCCGGGCGGCCGGTGTCGATCTGGCAGAAGTCACACCGCCGGGTGCACTGGTCGCCGCCGATGAGGAACGTGGCCTCGCGGTCCTCCCAGCACTCGTAGATGTTGGGGCAGCCCGCTTCCTCGCACACGGTGTGCAGGCCTTCGCGGTGCACCAGGCTCTTCAGCTCCGTGTACTCCGGCCCCATCCTGGCCCTGGTCCGGATCCAGGCTGGCTTCTTCTCGATGGGCGTCTCGCTGTTGCGGACCTCGAGCCGCAGCAGCTTCCGCCCGTCCGGCGCAACCGTCACCCCCCGAACATTACGCCGGGGACCCACGTGAGCGGTGTCACTTGGGATCCGGGTCGACCTTGGTCAGCTCGGCGGTGAGGTCCCACAGCTTGGCGGCCACCTCGGTGTCCTGTCCCGGTGTCGGGATCGGCACCCGGTGTGGGTGGCCGCGGATCTCCCGGAAGCCGTCCGGCCCGTAGTACTCGCCGCCGCGCACCTCGGGCGCGGTGGCCGCGTACACCTGTGGCAGCACGCCGATCCGCACGTTCTGGCCGAACAACCGGTCGCCCACGGCGGTGGCCACCTCCATCGCGGTGCCGGCCAGGCCGCCACGGGAGCGGGACATGTTCGCGGTCAGGTTGGTGGCGGTGTAGCCGGGATGGGCGGCCACGCTGACCAGGTCGAGCGCGGCCTTCCTGGCATGGCGGTCCAGTTCGAGGGCGAACATCAGATTGGCCAGTTTCGCCTGGGAGTAGGCGGTGTTGGGCTGGTAACGGCGGTGCTCGAACTGCGGATCGGCCAGATCCACCCGACCGGGGCGAGCCGCCATACTCGACAGGGTGACCACCCGCGAACCCGACACGGCGCGTAGCGCGGGCATCAGCAGCCAGGTCAGGGCGGCATGACCGAGGTGGTTCGTGCCGAACTGGAGCTCGAACCCGTCCGCGGTGCGCTGTTTCGGGGTCATCATCACGCCCGCGTTGTTCATCAGCACGTCCAGCCGGTCGCCGGTGCGCTCGCGGATGTCCTTGGCGGCCGCGTGCACCGAGCCAAGGTCGGCCAGGTCGAGTTTCACCAGCTCGGCCGTGCCGCCGACAGCGCGCAGCGCCTCCTCGCCCCGTTCGGGTGACCGGCAGGCCATCAGCACCTTGGCGCCCCGCCCGGCCAGCAGACCGGCGGCGGCCAGGCCGAGGCCGGAGTTCGCGCCGGTGATCAGGACGGTTCGACCGGTCTGGTCGGGAATGTCGTTCGCGGTCCACTGAGGCATACGCACAGATCTACTCCTGACGGAACATCGGACGCCAGTGCCGCCATCTGATCGGCGGGTCAGGGACTGGCGACGAGGCGGCGGAACAGTTGCTCCATCGGATTGGTGCGGCGGTTGACCGGCCGGTGCCCAGGGCCGCGGACGAGGCCCAGGAACGCCGCTCCGATCCGGGCGGTCTCGTCGGCCGGTTCGCCGGGTTCGGCCAGTCCCGCCGCGAACGCCACCATCCGCTGCTCGGCGCGCAGGGCACGGCGGAACTCCGGGCCCGCCTCGGCGGTGTGGCGCTCCAGCAGGTCACGGAGCGCGGGCTGCCGGCGGGCCGCGGTGCGCCACGCCGCCGCGACGGCCTCGACCTGGTCGGCGTCGGCCAACGACCCGACATCGACAAGGGCCGCCGCGATGTGACCCATCAGAATCTGCGACCACTTGTACTGCAGGGCGAGCGCCAGGCTCTCCTGGTCGGCGAACACCGCCCGGACGGCCGCATCGTCCATCGGCAGGCCGGCGCCCGGGTGCTGCCCGGCGTGCGTCAACACCTGGTTGATCACGTCGCGCCGCTGGTAGTGGTTTGCCCAGCCCATGGCGTTGCCCTCCCCAGTGACCCCCGTCATACCGCAGGTCTGCGGCATACTCTCGGTATGGACCATGCCGCCAAGCTACCACCGGTACGTACCGTCGGTATGTCGTAAAGTTGTGGCGGTGGTGACAATGCGGTCGCGGAGATTGGAATATTCGGAGTCCACCAGGCACGCCCTGGTGGACAGCGCGGTCGACCTGTTCACCAAGCGCGGCTACGCGGCCACTTCACTCGACGAGGTCGCCAAACGGGCCAGGGTCACCAAAGGCGCGCTGTACCACCATTTCAGCGGCAAACAGGCCCTCTTCGAAGCGGCGTTCGACGCGGTGGAGAGCCGCGTGATGACGCGGCTGGCCGAGATCGTGGTCGGGCCGGGTGACCCGTGGGAGCGGGCCATGAACGGCATCCAGCACTACATCAAGATCTGCCTCGACCCGTCCTATCAGCGCATCGTCATCCACGAGGCGCCGGTCGTGATGGGCTGGGAGCGGTGGCGGGAGGCCGAGGACCACTTCAGCTTCGGCCTGGTCCGGGCGAGCATCCAGGCCCTCGTCGACGGCGGCGAGCTGGCGGACCTGCCGGTGGAGGTCACGGCGCGGCTGCTGTTCGGCGCGCTCACCGCGGGCGCCACGGTGATCGCCCGCGCCGACGACCAGAAGAAGGCGGGCGCCGAGGTGTCCACCACGATCATCCGGATGCTGGAACGCCTGCGCGGCAACGGACCCCAGTCGAAAGCCGCACAGTCCGCGGTCACCGAAGTCCCGACCCATCGCGGCCGTCGTCGCTGAACCGTGCCGCGCCGGGTGCGCGCCGATAGGCTCGGCATCCGTGGACAACACCTTCAAGCTCCGGATCTTCACCGAGCCCCAGCAGGGCGCCGGTTACGCCGATCTGCTGCGGGTCGCCCGCTGCGCAGAGGCCGCGGGCTTCGATGCCTTCTTCCGGTCCGACCACTACCTCAGGATGGGCTCGACCGACGGGCTGCCCGGCCCGACCGACGCCTGGATCACGCTGGCCGGGCTGGCCAGGGACACCGAGACCATCCGGCTGGGCACGCTGGTCACCGCCGCCACGTTCCGGTATCCCGGGCCGCTGGCCATTGCGGTGGCGACGGTCGACCAGATGTCCGGTGGGCGGGTCGAGTTCGGGCTCGGCGCGGGCTGGTACGAGAACGAGCACACCGCGTACGGCATCCCGTTCCCGGCGCTGGGCGAGCGGTTCGACCGGTACACCGAGCAGCTGGAGATCATCACCGGACTCTGGCAGACGCCGGTCGGTCAGACGTTTTCCTTCCAGGGCAAGCACTACACCGTCGTCGACTCGCCGGCGCTGCCCAAGCCCGCCCAGCAGCCGCGGCCACCGGTGGTCATCGGCGGCAACGGGCGACGGCGGACGCCCGCCCTTGCCGCGAAGTTCGCCGACGAGTTCAACGTGAACTTCGTGGACCTCGACACCGCCGTCACCCAGTTCGGTCGGGTCGGCGACGCCTGCGCGGCGATCGACCGGGATCCGCACTCGTTGCGGCGCTCGGTCGCGCTGGCGCTGTGCGTCGGCAGGGACGAGGCCGAACTGGCCAAACGCGCGGCCGCGATCGGACGCGAGGTGGCCGAGATCCGGGCCAGCGGGTTCGCCGGCACACCCGCCGAGGTGGTCGACAAGCTGGGCACCTGGCGGGAACGCACCGGCATCAGCCGTGCCTACCTCCAGCTGCTCGATCTGTCCGACCTGGACCACCTCGAACTGGTGGCCGCCGAGGTCGCACCGCAGCTGGATTAGGGCCGGTCTCGGGATGGTCCGTCGAGACGGTATTCGGTTGACGGCCCTGGTCGGGGTGTCCAGGCTGGCGAGATGACCACCGGTGCGACTCGCGACGGCTTCTCCGACGCCGAGGCCGCGGCGCTCTACGACTTCCAGTGCCCGTGGGACCTCGACGGACATCCCGAGAACGCCTATGTTTCCGCGCTCGTCCTGGCTGCCGAATCGGTTCTCGACGTCGGCTGCGGCACCGGCAGCATGTTGCACGTGGCCCGCCGTGCCGGGCACGTCGGCCGCCTGGCCGGGATCGACCGGGACCCCGCGATGCTGGACCGGGCGCGGCGCCGCAACGACATCGAGTGGGTTCTCGGGAAGGCCGAGGACATCGCCTGGGTCGACGCCTTCGACCTGGTGACGATGAACAGCAACGCCTTCCAGTGTTTCGTCACCGACGACGAGCTGCGCGCCTCCCTCCTGGCGATCCGTGCGGCGCTGCGGGACGGCGGCCGGTTCGCCTTCGGGACCCGCGACGTGCGGGCACGTGCCTGGGAGTCCTGGCATCCGGCGAACGCCGCCGACACCACGCTGCCCGATGGCCGGGTGCTGCGCGGCTGGCACGAGGTGGAGTCGGTGGTCGGCGACGTGGTCACCATGACCGAGACGACCGCGCTACCCGACGACACGGTCCTGCGCGTCGACCGGGCCGGCCTGCGCTTCTTCGACGTGCCGACGCTCGGGCGGTTCCTGACCGAGGCCGGCTTCCAGGTCGAGCACCAGTACGGCGACTGGCGGCGCGGGCCCGTCACCTCGACGAGCCGGGAAATCGTCACGATCGCGCGCGGAACCTGACCGGCCCACGCCGCCGGCCCTGGTACTACCGCGGTTTCGGCTCGGTGTTGATGTCGTCGCCAGGTCGACCGGGGCCGCTGAGACCCACCAGCTTGGTGAGGAGTCGGTCCAGCTGTGCTTCAACGGGTGGCCAGGAGAGGTCGGGCTCGTTGATCCGTTGGGACAGCATGCCGTTGACGGCCACCCGGAGATCGGTCGCCACGATGGTCGCGTCCTCCGGCGGCGCGATTCCGGCGTCCATGCAGCGCTGCACGGCATCGACGGTGCGTTGAACCATGACCTCTTTGAACGGCATGCCGAGCCTGCGGTGCACGGTGCTCTCGTGCAGGACCTTGTACAGTCCCGGATGATCTTCCGCCCAGCGCGCCTTGGCCAGGATTGCGGCCCGCAGTGCGGCGCCCGGATTCGGTTGTGCCGCGGCGGCTTCGTCACCGACCCGGACCAGTTCCTGGTGGCAGCGCCGCATCGCGGCCAGCACGAGTGAGTCGCGATCGGGAAAGTGCAGATACACCGAGGTGGCCGCGATATCGACCACCCGGGCGACCGCCCGCAGCGATAGCGCCTGGTCATCGGCGAGTTCATCGAGCATTCGCACCGCGGCGGTGATGATCTCCTCGCGCAACAGTTCGCCTCGGCCCCGGGCATTCGGCCGGCGTCGGGCCCTGCTCGCCGCTTCTTCCACACCGGCATTGTAACTGGACATACTTAGCGCTACGCTCGTTCATAGAGCTACAGCCGTAGCGCTATAGATGTCCACTGACGGGAATCTCGTGACCATGACGAGCAACCTCTCCACCGCAGGCCCCGACCTTCGCGCACTGGACCCGGTCTTCGCCCAGATGGCGGCCGCGTCAACGGGGTACGCGGCGGCGACGCCGAACCTCACCGAACCCGAGAAGGTGTTTCTGCGACTGACCGCGGACGTCTGCCAGCAGTGTCTTGGCCTGCCTTTCGAAGTTCATGTCCGCGGCGGCATCGACCAGGGCGTGTCAACGGGCGAAATGCGGGCCCTGCTGCGGTTCATCTCCTACGACTCCGGCTATCACGCCGCATTGAGTGCGTTCGAGCGGCTCGCCGAACTCGAGACGGCGCTCGGGCTGTCCAATGCGGCCGCCGAGCCGCTGCCGGACGAACTGTTGGCCACCGGCCCGGACGCCGCGCCCAGCCCGCTGCCGCAGCGGGCCCGCGCCATCCTTCGGGACCTGGACCCGTCTTTCGCCGAGTACTTCGACCTGCAGTCCCGAATGCGCTCGACCTCAGGCGCCGGCACCCTGACCGTGCGTGAGCGGTCCTTCACCACGCTGAGCATCGATACGCATTATCAGACCCTGGGTGACACGTTCAGGTTGCACATCCAACGGGGACTGGATGGCGGTGCGACGCTCGCCGACGTCCGTGCCGTGCTCCGCTTCAACGCCCAGTTCGGTGCGACGCGTGCCTGGCACGCGTGGCAGGCGTTCCACGCCCACGTCGCCGAGGCCGGTTGGGTCGAATAGTTCGGAGCCCAGATCGTGATCTTCATGCCGCCTCGGCGGATCTGCGCTAGGCGAGGTCGAAGGTGACGCCCGGCGCCGCCGGGGCGCGGCGGATCTGCCGGTCGGTGACCGGCAGCCTGCCGTCCAGCGCGTCCAGCACCGCCTCCTGGGCCACCGCCAACACGTCGGCGACCGTCACCTGTCGGCCCAGTTCGACCGACAGCGACGTGACACCGGCGTCCCGGATGCCGCACGGAATGATCCGGTCGAAGTTGGCCAGGTCGGCGTCGCAGTTGATCTCGAAGCCGTGCATCGTGACCTCGCGCTGCACACGGATGCCGATCGCGGCGATCTTGCGTTCGGGGCGTGACCGGTCGGCGGGGAGCCAGACGCCGCTGCGGCCCTCGACCCGGCCGGCCTCCGTGACACCGAACCGGTCGCACACCGCGATCAGCGCCTCTTCCAAGCGGCGCACGTAGTTGACCACGTCGATCGGGTTGGCCAGCCGCACGATCGGATAGCCGACCAGCTGACCGGGGCCGTGCCAGGTGATCTTGCCGCCACGGTCCACGTCGATCACGGGGGTGCCGTCGGTCGGGCGCTCGTCCGGTTCGGTGCGCCTGCCTGCGGTGTAGACGGGGTGGTGTTCCAGCAGCAGCAGGGTGTCCGGCCCGGTGTCGGCCGCGCGCCCGGTGGCCAGTTCGCGTTGCAGCGCCCAGGTGGGGGAGTAGTCCACCAGGCCAAGACGCCGCACGGCTACCGGCGCGGCGCCCGCCCGGCAGGAGGTGCGCCGGCGGGTGGCGAGATCAGTCACATTTCGACCCTACGCCTCAGAGCGTCGCGCCGAGCGCGTCCGCCAGCGAACTGTGGACAAACGAGAAACCCGCTCGTACCAACGCCTTCGGCTCGACGCGCTGGCCGCCGAGCAGGCCCTCCGTCGCGAATTCGCCGAGGATCGCCTTCAGCGCGAATCCGGGTATCACCCACGGGGCCGGCCGGCCGAGGGCGGCGCCCAGCGCCCGGGTGAACTCCGTGTTGGTGACCGGCGCCGGGCCGGTCAGGTTCACCGGGCCGGACAGCGTGTCGTGCTCGGCGACGAACCGGATCGCGGCCACCTCGTCGGCGAGCGAGATCCACGGCATGTACTGCCGCCCCGAGCCGAGGCGACCGCCGAGGAACAGCGAGAACAGCGGGCGGACACTGGCCAGCAGGCCGCCGTGCGACGACAGCACCAGACCGGACCGCACCCGCACCACCCGGGCGCCTGCCGCCTGCGCCGCCGACGTGGCCGCCTCCCACTCCTGGCACAGCGATGCGAGGAAACCCACGCCGGCCGCGGTGGTCTCGTCGACGAGCGCGTCGCCGGTGTCGCCGTAGTAGCCGACCGCGGACGCGTTCACCATGGTGCCGACGCCCTGCTCGGCGACCGCGGCCGCGAGGACCTCCGTCGGGGTGGTCCTGCTGTCCCGCAGCACCTGCTTGCGGGCCTGGGTCCAGCGCTTCGAGCCGATCCCGGCACCGCACAGGTTGACCACCACGTCCGCGCCGGCCAGCGCGTTCGGCTCGAGGAAACCTGCCGGCGGATCCCAACGCCGCTCGTCGGCACCGGCCGGTTCGCGACGAACCAGCCGAATCACCTCGTCGCCCGAGCGCCGTAAGGCGGCCACCAGTCCGGTGCCGATGAGACCGGACGAACCGGCGACCACGACGCGCATGACACGATCGTTGCTGATTACCGACCCGTACGCGAGCCGGCCGATGGTGATGTGGACCATGTGCGCCGCCGTCCACCGGCCGAACTATGCGTCGACGAACTACTTGAACCGTCCGGTGGGGACGTCGCCGAGAACCGGCCGGTCGCGCCTTCGCGGAGCCCGAACTCGCGGGGGCCCCCCGATTTCCAGTCTATTCGATCTTGAAGTGGGGCTCGACCGGATTTGGCTGACCTGTGGACAACTCGATCGGCCCCGTCTCGGTGACAGGGCCCATCAACGAAACCTGACTACAGGCCGAGATCGGGGTCGAACGCGCCCTCCTGCAGGCGGTGCTTGACCGTGGTGAGGAACCGGCCCGCGTCGGCGCCGTCGACGAGGCGGTGGTCGTAGGTCAGCGACAGGTAGGCCATCGAGCGGATCG
>DASXXM010000287.1:0-3332 GCA_036503065.1 Pseudonocardiaceae bacterium
GATTCCCCACTGCTGCCTCCCGTAGGAGTCTGGGCCGTGTCTCAGTCCCAGTGTGGCCGGTCGCCCTCTCAGGCCGGCTACCCGTCGTCGCCTTGGTAGGCCATCACCCCACCAACAAGCTGATAGGCCGCGGGCCCATCCTGTACCGCCAGAACTTTCCACCACACCCCATGCAGGATGCAGTCATATGCGGTATTAGACCCAGTTTCCCAGGCTTATCCCACAGTACAGGGCAGGTTACCCACGTGTTACTCACCCGTTCGCCGCTCGTGTACCCCGAAGGGCCTTACCGCTCGACTTGCATGTGTTAAGCACGCCGCCAGCGTTCGTCCTGAGCCAGGATCAAACTCTCCAATAATGAACTGGTGTTTGAATCCGAGGCACCAGACAATATCTGGCATCACTCATCTCAAAGGAACCCTTAGACAGGGTTCAAAAACTGCTAGAGCTCTACTAGCATATCGACACACTGTTGAGTTCTCAAAGAACACACGCACACCGCCACACACCACCCACCAGGGCAGCACACGGAACGGGGCAGATATTCCGTTCTGAAGCTTTGATCAGATCGCCCACTCTACCACGGTGTGTGGGAGCTTGGTTCGCGACCCCTGCCGCGCCCGGTTCCGGTCGCCCAGACCCAGTAGATCAGGAGGAGGCTTCCGAGGCCGTGTTGCGCTGGCAGAAGTAAAGTTACGCGGAAGGGAACGGGAAGTCAAATCGCGCCCCAACCAACCCGACACTGGCAGTAACCGCAGGTCAACCGCACCGTGTCGGGTTCGCGTCCAAGCTATCGCACCAGCCTGACCCCCGCAGTGTGACGCTTGCCACGACGGAGCACAAGCCACCCGCCGTCGAGCAGGTCGGCGCCGCTGGGCCGCCAGTCCTCGTCGATGACCTTCACGTTGTTCACGTAGGCGCCGCCCTCCTTGACCGCCCGGCGGCCCGCGCTCCTGCTCTCCACCAGTCCACTGGTCACGAGCAGGTCGACGATTGTGGCGCCGTCGCCGAGCCGGGCCTCGCCGGTCGGGGCCTCGGCCATCGCGGCGGCCAGCGTGGCCGCGCTCAGCTCGCGCAGTTCGCCCCGGCCGAACAGCGCCTGGGTGGCCGCGATCACCCGTTTGGTCTCGTCCGCGCCATGCAACAGGGTGGTGACCCGCTCGGCCAGCTCACGCTGGGCGGCGCGGGCGGCCGGCTTCGCGACGGTCTGTTCGGCCAGGTCGTCGATCTCGTCGCGGGACAGGTCGGTCAGCATCTTCAGGTAGGTGACGACGTCCTTGTCGTCGGCGTTCATCCAGAACTGGAAGAAGGCGTACGGGCGGGTCATTTCCGGGTCGAGCCAGACGGAGCCGGACTCGGTCTTGCCGAACTTGGTGCCGTCGGCCTTGGTCATCAACGGGGTGGCCAACGCGTGCATCGACTTGCCCGTCACCCGGTGGATCAGGTCGACTCCGCTGGTCAGGTTGCCCCACTGGTCGCTGCCACCGGTCTGCAGGGTGCAGCCGTACCTGCGGTGCAGTTCCAGGAAGTCATAGGCCTGGAGGAGCTGGTAGCTGAACTCGGTGTAGCTGATGCCGGCGTCGGAGTTGAGTCGGGTGCTGATCGCCTCCTTGGCCAGCAGCCGATTCACTCGGAAGTGTTTACCGACGTCACGCAGGAAGTCGATCGCGGACAGCGGCGCGGTCCAGTCCAGGTTGTTGACCATGGTGGCCGCGAACGGGCCGGTGAAGTCGAGCAACGGTTGGACCTGGGCCCTGATGCGCTCGACCCACTCGGCCACCAACTCGGGTGCGTTCAGGGTCCGCTCAGCGGTCGGCCTGGGGTCACCGATCAGGCCGGTGGCCCCGCCGACCAGGGCCAACGGCTTGTTGCCGGCCCGCTGGAACCGACGGACGGTCAGGATCTGCACGAGGTGGCCCACATGCAGGCTCGGCGCGGTCGGGTCGCACCCGACGTACAGGGTGAGTGGGCCTGCGTCGAGATCCCGGCGCAACGCGTCGAGGTCGGTGGACAGCGCGATCAGGCCGCGCCAGGACAGATCGTCGAGGATGTGCTCACTCACGACTCGTATTGTCGCTGATGGCCACGCGCCGTTTTCCGCCCCTGCGATATGTGCTGACCGCGGGCGAGCCGGCGGACCAGAATCGCCACGGCACCTCCATGGCGGCGGCCACGCCGACCCGCGGCCCGGTGCGCACGTCGGCGACCGGGTCGCCGGCATAGAGCCGGACGGGCGACGCCGGATCGGTGAGGTCGAGTCCGTTGGCGGTCCTGTCCAGGCCGAGGACGGACGTCAGCCGGGCCGGGCCCCTGGCCAGTTCGGCCGCGCTACGGGCGGCGGGCCTGCGCGCCCATGCCGTGTCCACCCCGTCGACCACCTCGCCGGCCCGCAGCAGCACGGCGCCGGGCACGCCGTCGACGAGCGAGACGACGTTCGCGCAGAAGTGCATGCCGTAGACGAAGTAGACATAGAGGTGGCCGGCAGGCCCGAACATCACGGCGTTGCGGCCGGTCCGGCCGCGGTAGCAGTGCGATGCCGGGTCGTCCATCCCCCGGTACGCCTCGACCTCGACCAACCGCACGGCGACCGGGTCGGCGACCAGGACGCAGCCCAGCAACAGCCGGGCCGCGACCAACGGGTCGACGGCCAACTCGTCCCTGGTGAGCTGCCTCACGACCCGGGTGGGGTCCGCGCCCAGACGCGCGCCGCGGCCGCCCGTTCGACGAGCCGCACGAGCTGGCCGGCCACGCTGTGCGGGGCCGTGCCGTTGTAGCCGTCCCGGGAGGAGATCGATCCGCGCACGGTGAGCACGGTACGCACCTCGCCGGTCAGCTCGGGACGGACGCCGGCCAGTTCGGCGTCGGTCAGCTCGGCCAGGCCGACGCCGCGTGCCTCGGCCAGCCGGACGCACGCACCGGCCGCCTCGTGCGCGTCGCGGAACGGCACGCCCTTGCGCACCAGCCATTCCGCGATGTCGGTGGCCAGGGTGAACCCGGCAGGTGCCAGCTCGGCCATCCGGTCGGTGTCGAAGCGCAGCGTGGCCAGCATGCCGGCCAGCGCGGGGAGCAGCAGTTCCAGTTGCTCGACCGAGTCGAACAGTGGCTCCTTGTCCTCCTGGAGGTCCCGGTTGTAGGCGAGCGGCTGGGCCTTCAGGGTGGCCAGCAGCCCGGTCAGGTTGCCGATCAGCCGACCGGACTTGCCCCTGGTCAGCTCGGCCACGTCCGGGTTCTTCTTCTGCGGCATGATCGAACTGCCGGTGGCCCACGCGTCGTCGAGCACCGCGTAGCGGAACTCGGCGGTGGTCCAGATGATCACTTCCTCGGCGATCCGG
>DASXXM010000288.1:0-11003 GCA_036503065.1 Pseudonocardiaceae bacterium
TCGTCGGGTGCGATGACCCGTGGGTGGTGGCTCGGGGATTCACCCCCGTGTTGGGAGTCGCGGGAAGCGTGGCCGCCGCCGCCCGTGCTGGTGTGAAGGCGGCTTGTTCGATAATCGCCAGCTGGGCCGCGACCGCGACCCCGAACCCGGCCTTGATCGCGTTCCGGCGACTGAGTCTCGGACCCTTGTAGTCGTCTAATGGCATGTTGGGGCAACCTCTCGTACGCCCGGAATGGGCCACTGACAAGACAGGCCAACCGCACGGCGACGGCACTCGCGGCGAACTGGCCGGTGGCGGATCTGCAATCTGGACTCGTTCCAGTAAAGCCCTTGGTCGACGAACCGCAACGGGCAAGAAGCCACTAGGCGCAGTAGCACGATGACCGTCCGGATCGGCCGCTGCCGCATGGCAAAGCCGGCTGCCGGATCGTCCGGGCCGAGCGATGACCGGCGACAACGACACGGCACGCACCTGGCGGGCCTGCTGTTCAAACGGCGCAACGCCATCGTGTTTGTGGCACCTGCGATGTCGTCGACAGCTCGCGTCAACAGTTGCCGGAAGTCTTTCGGCACGGCCGGAGTCGTGTTGGCGGACGGCCCAGTGCGACCGGCCGGACGGCGCTGCGACACCTGGACCGACCGCAGGCAACGCCGAGTCATGTCGAGCGTCAATACCAAGTAGATCCGGTCCGCAGGACACGGACGGGGGATCGGATTGGTAAGTCAGTCGACCGGAACCGTTATGTACTCGGTCGTATCCACAAGAGTCGGGGGAATACTAATGAAATTACGTCACGGTCCGATTCTGGCTGTGGTTGTCGGCGCACTGGCGATCGGCGTCGGTGTCGCGGGTCCGGGGAACGCGGCCGGATCGGTCACGCCGGTGCATCGTGCGTCGCCGCAGGCGGCCAGCCCGAGCGCGGCCTTCACGGCGATCTACCCGGAACGGTTTCTGGACACCAGAATCGGCGGCGTCGGCGCCCCGTTCGGGCCGATCGGCGCGAACGCGACCGTCATCGTGGACCTGAGCAACGTGGTCCCGGTGGGCACCACAGCGGTCGTGTTCAACCTGACCGGCACCGACGTCACGGCGAACACCTACGTGTCGGTGTGGCCGGACGGCCAGCCACGGCCTGCGACCTCGAACCTGAACCTGCAGACGGGAGCGGTCACGGGGAACCTGGTGACCGTCCAGGTGAGTGCGGCCCGGAAGATCGACCTGTACAACCTGACGGGGACCGCGGACCTGGTCGGTGACATCGCGGGCTACTACGCCACAACCGGCTGACGTCCCACGCCGTGCCCTGTCCCGTCCGCGGGGCGGGGCACGGCACTACCGCGTGCCGACCGGGGTGATCAGCAACCGCAGTTCGCCCAGTGACAGGCCGACCGCCTCGGCGATGGCCACCACCGTGAAGAAGGCCGGTGTCGGCACCCGGCCGTGTTCGATCTTGCGCAGCGCCTCCACCGAGATGCCGGCGCTGGCGGCGATCTCGACGCTGGTGCGGTCGCCGCGCGCCGCCCGCAACGCGGCACCGAGTCGGATACCGCGTTCGCGCTCCGCGTTGCTCAGTGGTGGCCGGACCATGGCGTCCATCCTACCGACCTGATAGAAATACCAGTATAGTTATCTAGGTTGAGCGGAAGTGGAGCCATGGTCGAGCTGAAGTCGGACGCGGAACTGGCGCTCATGCGCGAGGCGGGCCGGGTGGTGGCGCGGGCACTGACCGCCGTGCGCGATCAGGCGACGATCGGGGTGTCGCTGCGCGAGCTGGACACGATCGCGGCCACGGTCATCCGGGAGGCGGGCGCACGGTCGTCGTTCCTGCACTACCACCCGCGGTTCGCGCCAACCCCGTTCCCGGCGGTGATCTGCGCATCCGTGAACGACGTCGTGGTCCACGGCATTCCGGACGACTACCGCCTGGCCGACGGCGACCTGCTGAGCGTCGACTGTGGCGCCGAACTGCACGGCTTCCACGGTGACTCGGCCTTCAGCATGCTGATCGGCCAGCCGCGCGCGGCCGACGCGCAACTCGTCGCAAGCACCGAACAAGCGCTGGCCGCCGGCATCGCCGCGGCCGTCCCGGACGCCCGGCTCGGCGACATCGCGCACGCCGTCGGCACGATCGGCCGCGCGGCAGGCTACGGCATCCCGGCCGACTTCGGCGGCCACGGCGTCGGCAGGCGGATGCACGAGGACCCGGGCGTGCCCAACGACGGCCGCCCCGGCCGAGGTATGCGCCTGCGGCCGGGCCTGGTCATCGCGATCGAACCGATGTTCATGGCGGGCGGTCGGGACCGCTACCGGGTGCAGCCGGACGGCTGGGCACTGTGCACAGTGGACGGCAGCAGGGCCGCACACGTCGAGCACACCGTCGCCGTGACCGCGGACGGACCCCGGGTGCTTACCGCGTTGTGAGATTGGCCAGGAGTTGACCAGGAAGAACGCCGATCACGCCTTTGGCACGCTGCCGTCCGGGTTCGCCTTGTGATAAGAAGGCGTTGTGGTTGCTAAGCCGCAGGTACTGCCGGGGGCGGTGGCAGCAGGTGAGTATCTCAATGTGCTGCTCGGCGCCCGGTACCGCCGGAAATGGGAGCGGGACTCCGAGCACCATCAGCCGCGTACCAGTCGGGTCCAGATCAACGCCGTGGCCGGTGTGGTGGCCGGATATCTGGAGTACTCCAGCGAGCAGACCTCGGACTACAAGCACCTCAAGGACCGGGTCCGCGGCGCGCTGCACGGGCGTGAGCTGACGTCGACCGGCCTGAGCCAGATCATCGCGGCGTTCGCGATGAGCCAGGCCGACGCCGACCAGTTGTGGGCGCTGGCCAGGGGCGACGGCACGATCAAGCTGGTCACCGGCAAGGCGCTGCCGCCCGACGGCCTGTACGAGGCGACCGGCCCCCGGCGCCACGAGACGATCTCGCTGCACGAGGTGCACCAGGTCGGCCCGGATCGGAAGCCGGCCAGCCACCGCTCCATCCAGACCCTGCGCGCCATCGTGGACGGCCTCGACTACTACCCCTACATCTTCGACACCAACGCGGCCACGGTCATCGTGCACCGCGGCGGCACCCCGGGACGGCTCTACCGGATCGACGAATCCTTCTGCGCGATGAACATCGAGCTCACCCAGCCGTTGCAACTGAACGAAACCGCGTTGCTGGATTCCGTAATCACCTTCAATTATGACGAACTCCCACCACCCGAACTGCGGCGCGGCACGTTCCACGCGATCGACAAGCTGATGCTGGAGGTCCGGTTCGACCCGGCCGCCGTGCCGAGCAGGATCTACTGGGCCGAATGGGACCGCTTCGACGGCGTCATCACCCGACGCCAACTGCTCGAACTCGACCAGGCCCTCGCCGTGCACTGCTACCACGAACACATCAGCCAGACGATCGTCGGCTTCACCTGGGAGTGGTAACGCACACCGCGCCCATCGACCCGGCGCGGCCTACAGTGCGGTCGTCGTGACAACCTCCCTGCTGGTGACCGCCGTGGTCGCCTTCGTCGGCACCACGGTCGATGACGTCGTCATCCTGACGGCCCTGTTCGTCGCCCACCGCAACGGGAACGGTCCACGCCCGTTGGCCATCGTCGCCGGCCAGTACCTGGGGTTCGTGGTCATCCTCGGGGCGGCGTTGCTGGCCGCGGCCGGTCTGCGGATCGTGCCGGACCGGTGGGTGGGGCTGCTCGGGCTGATCCCGATCGGATTCGGCCTGTGGGGGTTGCGTCATGCGCGCGTCAGCGGTGCGGCGCGGCCACCGGTCGCCGCCACGACCAGCCGGATCGCGGCGCTCACCTGCGCCAACGGCGCGGACAACATCAGCGTGTTCACTCCGTTGTTCCGCAGCCTGCACCTGGCCGGCTCGCTGCTGGTCACCGGCCTGTTCCTGGTGTTGGTCGGGGTGTGGTGCGCGGTCGGGGCCCTGCTGGGCACCCATCGGCTGGTCGTGGCCGCGTTGAGCCGCATAAGTCACTGGCTGGTCCCGTTGGTGTTCATCGGAGTCGGCGTGCTCATCCTGGTCACCAGCGGCACGATCGGGGCCCTCCGCGAGGCACTGTGAGCGTGCACTCCGGTTGTCACAATGACCGGGTAGGGTGTCGGCGGCTCTCCTCTCGAGAGATGCCCTGGTGCGCTGCGGCGTGTGAACGCGAGGAGGTGGGTTGCCCGTGTCCGAGCCAGACAGTCACAGTCCCCACCCCGCGTATCGCACTGCCTGAGACCGCCGCTCTCACCGCATTTTCCATGCCCCGGCGCGGTAGCCGGCTGTGCATCTTCCGTGTGACGTTCCCTCCGGAAAGTTGGTGCGGTCATGGTCTTTCCCTCGCCGTCAGCCGCGCTGCGGCACCGGTTCGAGCGCAGGTCCCGTCGTCTTGAGGCGGCGCGGGAGGTCCGCGAATCGCTGGTGTCGCTGGCCGGCCTGATCGGGCGACCGGTCCACGACGGCGACGGCGAACCGCTCGGTCGGGTGGCCGACGTGGTGGCCCACTGGAACACCGACGAGACATATCCGCCGCTGTCGGGCGTGATCGTGCGGGTCGGCGCACGACGGGCGTTCGTGCCGGCGAGCCGGATCGCCGCGGTCGGCCAACAGGCGGTGACCCTGGCGACCGCGCGGCTGGACCTGCGCGACTTCGCGGCCCGCGCCGGTGAGACGGCCCTGGCCGCCCAGGTGCTCGACCACCAGTTGGTCGACATCGACGGTGCCAGGGTGGTCCGGGCGGCCGACCTGTACCTGGCCACCGTCGGCACGGTGGTGCGGCTGGTCGGCGTTGACGTGGGCTTCGGGTCGTTGCTGCGTCGACTGGGGCCGGCCCGGTGGCGAACCCGCCCGACACCGGAAGCAGTGATCGACTGGGCGTCGGTGTACTCCTTCGACCCGGACGCCCACCACGGCCGTGGTGGGGTGCGGTTGGCCCGCCACCGGAGCGAGTTGAACACGCTGCGCCCCGCCGAGCTGGCCGATCTGCTGGAGGATCTGGGCCGCCGGGAGCGCCACGAACTGCTGGAACTGGTCGAGCCGGACACCGCAGCGGACGCGTTGGAGGAGATGGACGCCGACCAACTGCACCAACTGCTGGCCGAGTCCGCGGCCGCCGATGCCGCGTCGCTGGTCGCGCGGATGGAACCGGACGAGGCCGCCGAGGCGCTGCGCGGGCTGGATCACGCCGACCGCGCCGCGGTGCTGGCCGCGATGGACGAGAACGCGGCCCAACGACTGCGCCCGGTGCTGGAGTTCCGGGCCAGCACCGCCGGTGGAGAGATGACCACCGTGCTGGTGTTGGCCCACCCCCGGGACACCGTCGCCGACGTCCGCCGGATGCTGGCCGGCCAGTTGGAGCACGTCGTGGACCTGGACGCGATCATCGTGGTCGACGAGGACGGCCGACTGGTCGACGACATCTCCCTTGGCGAGCTGTTCGTGGCCGAGCCCGATACCCGGCTCAGCGAGCTGATCGGTCCACCCTGGCCGATCACGGTCACTGCCGACACCGGGTTGCGGGAGGTCGCCGACCGGCTCATCGACGCCCGGCGCCTGTCGGTCGTGGTCATCGACGACGACGACCGCCCACTCGGCCGGATCCTGGCCGACGACGTCCTGGACGCGGTCACGGCCGGCCGTCGATGGCAGTTCCCCCGCGCACGCTGACCCGCCGTGCACGCTGACCCGCACTGATCGGCACGATCGGAAGGCCGCCCATGACCTCGCCGACCATCACCACGCCACCACGGCCGGCCATGCCGCGCCGACGATGGTGGCGGCGGGTGCTGCTGGCGGCGGCGTTCGCCGGTCCCGGCCTGATCGCCGCGAACGCCGGCAACGACGCGGGCGGGATCGCCACCTACGCCTCCGCGGGCGCCCAGTTCGGCTACCAGACGCTGTTCCTGATGGTGCTGATCACCGTGGCGTTGGTGGTCGTCCAGGAGATGTGCGCCCGGCTGGGCGCGTACACCGGCGAGGGTCTCGGGGCGCTGATCCGCGAGCAGTTCTCCCTGCGGGTCACCGCGGTCGCGTTGGGGGCGTTCCTGGTCGCCAACGTCGGTCTGGTCGTCTCGGAGTTCGCCGGCATCGCCGCGGCCATGGAACTGGTCGGCGTCAGCAAGTTCATCTCGATCCCGGTCGCGGCGGCGGTGATCTGGGCACTGGTGGTCTACGGCTCCTACCGTTACGCCGAGCGGGTCTTCCTGATCCTGTCGCTGGCGTTCCTGGCCTACCCGATCGCCGCGGTGCTCGCCCACCCCGATCTCGGTGCGGCGGGCAGCCAACTGATCTGGCCGCATTTCACGGCCAGCAAAGCGTTCCTGCTGTTGGCGGTGGCCCTGATCGGCACCACGATCACCCCGTACATGCAGTTCTACATCGCCGCCGCGATCGCCGACAAAGGCATCGGCCCCGAGGACTACCCCAAGGAACGGGTGGACGCGGTCGGCGGGGCGATCTTCGCCGACCTGATCAGCATGTTCATCATCGTCGCGACCGCCGCGGCCATCACGACCCGCGCCCCGCTGGCCTCGGCGCAACAGGCCGCGCAGGCCCTGCGGCCGGTCGCCGGCCGCTTCGCATCGCAGCTGTTCGCGCTGGGCCTGCTCGGCGCCTCCGCGCTGGCCGCCGCCGTGGTGCCGCTGTCCACCGCGTACGCGCTGAGCGAAGCCGTCGGCGCGGAACGGTCGGTGGGCAAGAGCTTCCGCGAGGCCCGGCTGTTCCTGAGCCTGTTCACCGGACAGATCGCGATCGGCGCCGCCGTGGCGCTGATTCCCGGCAACCTGATCCAACTGCTGGTGCAGGCACAGGTCCTCAACGGCGTGATCACCCCGATCCTGCTCACCTACGTCCTCGTGCTGGCCAACCGGCGCACCCTGCTGGGCGCCGCCGCCAACGGACCGGTGTTCCGCGCGGTCGCGACCGCCTGCGTCGCGATCATCGCCGTGATGGCGGCGGCCGTCCTCGCCCTCACCGTCGCGGGCTGGTTCGGAGTGGGCTAGGGCGCGGCACCTTCGGTGTTGGCGAGGATGGCGGCGGCCAGGTCGTCGGCGGACGGGCACGGGTCGGTGTAGTCGAGCGGCTGGCTGCTGGGCACGGTGACGCTGACGATCAACAGGGTGTCGTTGGCGACGCCGACCTGGGTGGTGCACTGGCCGTGGTGCAGCGCGCTGGTCGTGGTCGCGGTGTGCACGGCGGGGTACTCGGAGACCTTGGTGGGCTGGAACACCGGCAGACTCGCACGCCGGTGGTAGAGGGCTTCCAGGCCGCCGGAATGGAGATCGACGCCGGCCAGGTAGGACGGCAGGCCGCTCACGGTCGGTGTCCACGCGCACGCCGGACCGCTGGCGATCGAGGTCGTGGTGCCCGGCGAAGTGAGATGGAACTGCGCCAGCTGGTCGGGCCGCAGCATCGTGCACGGCCGGGCAGCGGCTTTGGACATGTCCAGCGGATTAGCGCCGATCGCGGGCGACAACCGCGCGGGCTTGGCCGGGCCGCTCGGGCCGCTGGTGCAGCCGGCCAACGCCACGGCCACCCCGAGGCCACCGGCGAGCAGGAGCATGGTGCGCATGGACAACCGTCGATCCCTTCGGGCGCATCGGGCGGTCCTCGTCCGGACACTCACCATGATGCCTGATGGGCTGTTGGTTCAAGGTGCTGTCGCGGCTCGCTAATCGGTCGTGGTCAGCTCGTCGGCCCGTCGTGTGTTGATCACGCGGTCGGGTGGGATCTTGTGCGCGTCGGCCCGCGCGCAGCCGTTGGTCAGCCAGTCCAGTTGGCCGGGGGCATGGGCGTCGGTGTCGATGGCGAAGGTACAGCCCAGTTCTATCGCGATGTCCAGCAGTGGGTCGGGTGGGTCCTGGCGTTCCGGGCGGCAGTTGATTTCCACCGCTACCCCGTGTTCTCGGCACGCGGTGAACACTCCGACCGGGTCGAACGTGGATTCCGGGCGGCGGCGGTTGCCGGTGATCAGGCGGCCGGTGCAGTGGCCGAGTACGTCCGTGTCGGGATTACGGACGGCGGCCAGCATTCGGGCGGTCATCTCGGGCGCCGGCATGCGCAGGTGGGAGTGCACGCTCGCGACGACCACGTCCAGCCGGGCCAGCAGGTCGGGGAGTTGGTCCAGGGAGCCGTCGTCCAGGATGTCCACCTCGATACCGGTGAGCACGCGGAACGGGGCCAGCTCGACGTTGATCCGCTCGATCAGGGCCAGTTGGGTGGTGAGGCGCTCCGCGGTCAGGCCGTTGGCCACGGTGAGGCGGGGGGAGTGGTCGGTCAGGGCGAGCCACTCGTGGCCGATCTCGCGGGCCGCCAACGCCATCTCCCGTGGTGGGCTGCCACCGTCGGACCAGTCGGAATGGGTGTGGCAGTCGCCGCGCAGCAGGGTTCGGATGCCGACCGGGTCGACGGGCGGGTTCGCGGTCAGCAGGTCGGCCAGGTAGGACGGCGTCCGGCCGCGGACCGCCTGCTCGATGACCGCCTCGGTGGCCCTGCCGATCCCGCTCAACTCCTGCAGCGTGCCGGCCTCGGCGCGCGCCGTCACCTGCATGGCCGGCAGGTCCGCGACGATCGCGGCGGCCTTGCGGAACGCGCGCACGCGGTAGGTCGGCGCGCCTGCTCGTTCGAGCTGGAACGCGATCTGCCGCAGCGCCCATATCGGATCCATGGTCCTGGGATACTACGGACCATGCCCGACCTCCCACGATTCCATCTCGCCGTCCCTGTGGACAACCTGACCGCCGCCCGACACTTCTACGGCGACGTGCTCGGCTGTGCCGAGGGCCGCAGCGCCGACACCTGGATCGACTGGAACCTGCGCGGCCACCAGTTCGTCACGCACCTGGTGCCGAACACGGCCCGCCGCGGCGCCAGCAATCCCGTCGACGGCCACGATGTCCCCGTCCCGCACTTCGGCCTGATCCTGACCGTCGATGACTTCCACGACTTCGCCCAGCGCTTGAGAAACGCCGGCACCACGTTCGTCATCGAGCCCTACCTGCGCTTCGCGGGCCAACCCGGCGAACAGTGGACGATGTTCTGTCAGGACCCGGCCGGGAACGCGTTGGAGTTCAAGGCATTCCTCGACGACGCCCAGGTCTTCGCAGTCTGATCGAGGAGATGACATGCGCGTAGCCGCAGCACAGGCCCGGCCGCACTGGCTCGACCCGGCCGCCACGACCAAGAAAGTCGTTGCCTGGCTGGAAATGGCAGCGTCCCAACAGGTCGAGCTGGTCGCCTTCCCGGAGACGTTCCTGTCCGGCTACCCGTCCTGGCTGGAGCACACCAACGCGGCCCGCTTCGACGACGCAGGCCAGAAACGCGCCTACGCGGCCTACCTGGCGGCCGCCGTCGAACTGCCCGGCCCGGAACTGGCGACGATCATCGAAGCAGCCCACGACCTTGGCGTCTTCGTGTATCTCGGCACGACGGAACGGGTGCGCGGCACGATCTTCGCCACTCTGGTCGCCATCGACCCGACGGCAGGCGTGGTCAGCGCCCACCGCAAGCTCATGCCGACGTACGAGGAGCGGCTGGTGTGGGGGATCGGCGACGGGCACGGCCTGCGCGTGCACCAGGTCGGCGCGGCGAAGGTGGGCGGCCTCAACTGCTGGGAGAACTGGATGCCGCAGGCCCGCAACGCCCTCTACGCGCAGGGCGAGGAGTTGCACGTCAGCGTGTGGCCGGGCAACCCGCGCAACACCGTCGACATCACCCGCTTCATCGCCCGGGAGGGCCGGGTCTTCTCGTTGGCGGTCAACGGTTTGCTCGGCCTGAACGACGTACCGGCCGACTTCCCGCTGCGCGCGGAACTGGAGGCGGCCGGGGTCACGGACTACTGTCGGGGCGGCTCGGCCGTCGCGGGACCGGACGGCAACTGGATCATCGAGCCGATCGCGGACCAGGAGCGCCTGATAGTCGCCGATCTCGACATGGCCCTGGTCGCCCAGGAACGCCACAACTTCGACCCCACCGGCCACTACAGCAGACCGGACGTCTTCACCGTGACTATCGACCGCAGCCGCCGAGAAGCCGTACATTTTCGAAACTGAAGGTGTTGCGTCCACAGCAATATATCGTGCAAACTCATTCGATACGGTGAATTGCCTACCGAGATACACCAAAGACATGCCCGGCCGGCATACCTTGGTCTCATGGGAGACATTCAAACCACCGGACGCCGACGCGAAGTAGGCGCCGAACTGAAGCGCATACGCCAGCAGACCGAACAGCCCGCCTACAAGGTGGCGGCGAAACTCGGCTGGACACCAAGCCACATCTCCAGATCCGAAGCCGGCAAGCGCCGCGTCACCGACGTCGACGCAGGCCACTACCTCGGCATCTGCGACGCTCCCGACGACGCGCTACAGGAGATCCTAAAGCTGGTCAACGAACCTGACGACTACCGCCTCCAGATCCACGACGGCCGAATCCCCGACCAGTTGCGCACACTGATTTTCTTCGAGTCCACCGCCGTTCACATCGGCAGCTTCGAGCCGATCTATATCCCCGGCATCCTCCAGACACCGGACTATGCCCGGGCGGTGTTCGAGGAGAGTGCGCTGGATGAGCCGTTCTCGATCGAGGACGGAGTTCGGGCTCGGGTTGGTAGGAGCGCAACTCTGACTCAGCCGAAGCCTCCAGGATGCCTGTTCCTGGTGCATGAGCACGCCTTGCGAATGACCATTGGCGGCCCGCGCGTGATGACCGAGCAACTGCTGCACATGCTGCTGCTCGGCAGCCGGCCGGAGTGCGCCATCCGGGTGGTTCCGAGCTCAGCCGGTGGGCGCGGCCTGGCCCTTGGCACGTTTCAGGTCTTCGACTACAAGGAGGACCCATCGGTCGTCTACGTGCAACACGAGACGACAAGTCAGTTCTTGGAGACCGATGAAGAGGTGACCCGCTACCGGAACATCCTCAATCGAGTCGCTACCGTCGGTGCGCCACGCAGGCGCTCTGTTGTATCCCCGGTTCAGCCGGGAAGAACTGAGAGGAGGTTCTTGGGCCTGATG
>DASXXM010000289.1:0-3025 GCA_036503065.1 Pseudonocardiaceae bacterium
TGTGGCCGCCGAACGACACGACGTCGTTGGGCACGTAGGAGGTGTTGACGTTCCACGCCGCGAGGCCGGTGCAGCCGCCGCTACCAGCGGTCGTGGTGGTCGGGGGCGCGGTGGTCGTGGTGGTCGGCGGCGGGTTGTTCACCGTCGTGGTGGTGGGTGGTGGGTTGTTCGCGGTGGTGGTGGTCGGGGGCGGGTTGGTGCCGGTGGTGGGTGGTGGTGGGTTGGTGCAGCTGCTGGTGGTGCCGGCGAGGTCGTTGACGACGTCGTTGAACAGGGTGTTCGTCGGGTCGTTGAGGTCGTACATCGAGAACATCATCGTGCCGGCCAGGCCGTTGCAGTGCACGTAGTCGGTGCGGGCCTGGATTGATTGGGCGTCCTCACCGGTCCAGAAGTTCGTGCCGTCGTAGAAGTACGCCGACTGCGACACCGGATCCCAGAACGTATCCGCCGGGTTGGACACCACGCCGGCGAGTTCTTTGTACATCTGGATACCCGGCACGTTCCCGCTGTCGGTCGCGCCCGCCGCGGGTGCTGATGCGGCCTGATAGAGGCCGTGATTCGCACCAGCCGGGACACCGGTCCAACCTCGGTAGTAGAACGGGATGCCCAGTGTCAATTTGTTCGCCGGGAAGCCGCCCGCGATGCCATATGCCGGCGCGCCGACGGTCCATGCCTTGATGGCGTTGTCACCGGAGTATTTCTGGGTACCGGGGGCGACGGCGTTGGACGGGTCGTTGGGGGATTGGAACAACTGGTCGGCGAAGTTGGTGGGGCCGTTGGTCTCGAATCCGCCGTGCAGGTCGTAGGTCATGACGTCACCGAAGGTGAGGATCTGGCCGACCTGCTGGGTTTGGATCTTCGCGATCTTGTCCTGACCGGCGGGCAGCGCCGCGCTCAACGCGTAGGTTTTGCCGTTCGCGCTGCCCGCGGTGTTCAGTTCGGTGCGGAATTCCTGCAGCAGCGCGGTGTAGTTCGCGGTGTCGTTGGGCGACACGTGGTTGCCGAGGTGACCGCCGGTGGAGCCGGGGTATTCCCAGTCGATGTCGAAGCCGTCGAAGATGTTCGCGGCCGTGCCCGCACCACCGAAGCCGCCCTGCGACGGGAGGTTGCCGTTGATGAACATGCTGATGCACGAGGACACCAGCTTCTGGCGCGACGCCGAAGTGGCGGCCGCGTCGGAGAAGTACTTCGAGTAGGTCCAGCCGCCCAGCGAGAGCAGGATCTTCAGGTTGGGGTGCTTGGCCTTCAGTTCCTGCAACTGGTGGAAGTTGCCGGCGATGGGCTGGTTGAACACGTCGGCGGTGCCGTTGACGCTGGTGGTGGCGTCGAAGGATTTCTGGTAGTCGGCGAAGGAATCCTCGGCGCCGTCACCGGCGTTCGGGTCGCTCTCGCCGGCCGGGTCCGGGTCGGTGGCCTTGGTGGCCTCGAAACAGGTCAGGTTCGTCGGGTCGATGTTCTCGAAGTCGTAGATGAGGTAGTTGAGTTTGTTGGCCGCTCCTGAGGCGTCCAGGTTGTGGAGGAAGTAGGCGTTTTGGTAGATGCTCCACTGGTCGTAGTAGGCCACGGTCATCCCGCCACTGCCACCCGCCGCTGGTGTTACGGCGGCTGGTGAACCAGCGGCCGCGCTCTGTCCACCGACAACGCTCAGTACGCCTAACAACAATGTGCTCGCCGCCCCCACCGCGAGGGCGGAGCGTTTGGACACGCGCATGTCCTGCCTCCTGTAAACCGACAAAGGTTTCAACCGTGCTGAGTGGTACGCGCACCGGGTGCTCGGCTCCGTTGACATCAGCACCCGGTGCGCGAGTTGTTCGGCCCGCGGTCAGCAGGCCCCGTTGTCGTTCCAGGCGCCGGACGGACCGCCGGGCACCTCGTCGTCGTTCCACTGGTTGGCGGTCCACTTGTGGCCACCGTTGCTAACCACGCTGCCCGAGGTGTACGCGGTCTGGCTGTTCCAGGCCGCCAGGCCGGCGCAGCCGCCACCGCCGGTTCCGCCACCGGTCGTGGTCGGCGGAGCGGTGGTGGTCGTGGGCGGCGGGGGCGGCGGCGGAGTCGCGCCACCGAACATCGCGGTGAACTTCGTGAAGTCCCAGGCGCCCTGCGCCACGCTGCTGCACGAGCCGGACAGAGAGCCGTTGTTGTCCGGCGGGTTGCACTGGCGGTCCCGGTTGAGCGACCAGTACGTGAACCGGGCCAGGCCGTTGCTCTCCGCGAAGTTCAGCACCGACTGGAAATCGGCCTGGAAGAACATCTCGGCCGAGTCGGTCCGGCCGTTCATGCCGGAGAAGCCCTCGTGCTGGAACGCGGTCGCGCTGCTCCACCCGAAGGTGTTCATCAGCAGGCCGTTGAACGCGTTGAGCGCGGCGATCTGGCTGCTCGCGCCGCTGAACCCGCCGTCGAACGGCATGATCGAGAAGTTGTTCGGCACGAAGCCGTCGGCCTTGGCGGTGTTCAGCACGTTCTGGCCGAAGAAGCCGGTACCCGCCGCCGTGCCCGCCGTCGTGATGGAGATGTACAGGCCGGCGTTGTTGCGCTGCAGGATCTGCGCCGCGCCGATCTCGTTGTTGATGGCCGTGGTGTTCTCGTACTCCGGTTCCTCGAGGTCCAGGTCGATGGCCTTGAGCGAGTACTTGTTGATCACGGCCT
This sequence comes from Pseudonocardiaceae bacterium, assembly GCA_036503065.1. Taxonomy (GTDB): domain Bacteria; phylum Actinomycetota; class Actinomycetes; order Mycobacteriales; family Pseudonocardiaceae; genus DATEPR01. Next base: position 2,647 of record DASXXM010000289.1, read on the forward strand.
GCTCGGCGGCCGCGGTCGCCGCGGCGGAACCGCACGTCTGGCCGAGCTTGGTGCCGCCGAAGCCGCCGAAGGACACCGAGACGTCACCGCCGTTGGCGCGGACGCCGTTGATGACGTTCGCCACCGTGGTGTCCGACGAGACCGCCGCCGTGCCGTCCCATGCCGGGTTGCAGCCGCCGCCGTCGAGCACGAAGGCGAGTTCGAAGCTCTTCTGCCCGGTCGCGGCCATCACCTGGGACAGATCGGGCGGAGTGTTGTCCAGCGGCATGACGTACGGCGCCGCGCCGTACCAGTTGCCGGACAGCGCATTGCTCTGCACGGAACTCTGCACCGCTGCGCCGGGCGCCGCGCTGCCCGAGTTGGCTAACGCGACCATCGC
>DASXXM010000290.1:0-8901 GCA_036503065.1 Pseudonocardiaceae bacterium
CGGCACCGCGCCGCTGCTGATCGGCTACAACCCGAACAGCAAGTTCGTCGCCGACCTCAAGAGCAAGCCGTGGCAGCAGGTGATCACCGAGAGCGGCTTCAGGATGGGCAGCACCGACCCGAAGCTCGACCCGAAGGGCAAGCTGGTCGCGCAGGCGCTGACCACGGCGTCCCTGCCCACCAGCGCGGTGCAGGTGTTCCCGGAGGAGCAGCTCGTCGGCCGCCTGCAGGCCGGCCAGTTGGACGCGGGCTTCTTCTACTCCAGCGAGTCCACCGAACTGAACATCCCGACGGTCAGCCTGGGCAGCGCGTTCAAGCTCAAGGCCACCTACACGGTGTCGGTGCTGAACAACGCGCCCAATACGGCGGGTGGCGTCGCGTTCGTGCGCTACCTGTTCAGCGCGGCCGGCATCGCCACGATGAAGAAGCACGGACTGGAGTTGCAGCCGGTCACGGTGACCGGCACCAAGGCCGACGTACCGTCCGCTTTGGACGCCCCGTTGGGCGTGAAGTAGGCATGGCACAAGGCCGGCGCCGGCCAGGCGCCGGCCGGTTGGGCGGCCCGTTCGGTTGGCTGGCCGCGTTGCTGGTGCTGTATCTGGTGGTGCCGCTGGTCGCCTTCGTGATCCGCATCCCCGGTACGAATCCGGCCGCGCTGGCCGCGCCCGGCGTCGGCGACGCGCTGTGGGTGTCGGTGCTCACCGCGACCATCGCCACCGCCGTGATCACGGTGCTCGGCGTGCCGCTCGGCTATCTGTTGGCGCACTCGCGACGCAGGCTCAGCGGCGTGATCGGCGTGCTGGTGCAGTTGCCGCTGGCGCTGCCGCCGCTGATCAGCGGCATCCTGCTGATCTATCTCGTCGGCCCGTACGGCCCCGTCGGCCGGTTGTTCAACGGTGCGCTGACCGACGACCTGACCGGCATCGTGCTGGCCCAGGTCTTCGTGGCGGCACCGTTTCTCGTGGTGTCCGCGCGGGCCGCGTTCGTCGCCGTCGACCCAGCGCTGTCCGATGTCGCTGCCACGCTCGGCCACGGCCCGCTGTCGCGGGCGCTGCGGGTGGCGTTCCCGGCCGCGGTCGGCGGGATCAGGGCCGGGATGCTGCTGGCCTGGCTGCGGGCGTTCGGCGAGTTCGGCGCCACCGTCGTGCTGGCCTACCACCCGTACTCGCTGCCGGTGTTCGTCTACGTGCAGTTCGGCAGCACCGGCCTGGACAGCACGGTCCTGCCGGTCGCCGTCACCCTGGTCGCGGCGCTGGTCGTGCTGCTGCTGGCGGACCGTTGGCCGGGCAGGCGTCGGCGGCGCGGCCCGAGCAGGCCACTGCCCGAACCGGTGGCGCCGACCGCCGCGACCAGCCCACAGTTGGACTTCCGGCTCCGCGCCCGGCTCGGCGAGTTCACCGTCGACGTGGCGCACGCCGGCACCGGCCGGCACCTGGCCATCCTCGGCCCGTCCGGTGCCGGCAAGTCGGCCACCCTGCGGATGCTGGCCGGACTGCTGCCGGCCGAGTCGGGCCACGTCCGCCTGGACGGCCGGGACGTCCTCGGCCTGCCGGCCGAACGGCGTGGGGTCGGCTACCTGCCGCAGGACTCCACGCTCGTGCCGCACCTGCGGGTCTGGCAGCAGATCACGTTCGGCGTCGGCGCCGACCCCGGCCTCGGCGCGTACTGGTTGGCACGCCTGAAACTCGACGGCCTCGCCGACCGCTACCCCGACCAGCTCTCCGGTGGCCAGGGCCGACGGGTGGCCATGGCGCGGGCACTCGTCCGCAGGCCCGCCCTGCTGCTCGCGGACGAGCCGTTCACCGGTCTGGACGCGCCGGTCCGCGACGAACTGCGCCGGGTCCTGCGGGCACTGCAACGGGAGACGGCGCTGACGACCGTGCTGGTCACGCACGACCCGCAGGAGGCGGCGTTACTGTCCGACGAACTGGTCCTGCTCGTCGACGGCCGCGTCCTGCAGGCCGGCCCGACCCGCCAGGTGCTGGCCCACCCCGCGTCGCCGAGCGCCGCAGGCCTGCTGGGCATCCGCAACCTGGGCCCCGGCGTGCTCGAGTCGGCCGGCGTGCTGCGCGCCGGTGCGCTACGCATCACACTGGCCGACTCGCCCGGCCCGCCCGGCACCCAGGTCACCTGGTGCGTCCGCCCTGAGGAGATCGACCTCACCGCTCCGGACGGCCATCCCGGCATCGTGCTGGACGCCGTCCACATCGGTCCGGTGGTGGAACTGGTGGTCGAACTGGCCGGCGGCGGCGAACTGACCGTGACCACCCCGGCCGGCCCGGCCCCGGAGCCGGGCCAGCCGTGCCGAGTGTCACTACCCCCGGAAGCGGTCACGGTATGGCCGAGCACCGACCAGACCGGGATCATGACGGTGTGACCGATGAACGACCGCCGTACGAATCGCCTGCCGCGAGCTCGCGCCTGTCACGTGCGGGCGCCAGTCACCTTGAGGGGTACTGATGTCCTGGTCGTACTTGATGGACATGGACGGTGTCCTCGTGCACGAGGATCACCTCATCTCCGGAGCGGACAAGTTCCTCGCCGAACTCCGCTCACATGAGATCCCGTTTCTCGTGCTCACCAACAACTCCATCTACACGGCGCGCGATCTGCAGGCTCGGTTGCGTCGCACCGGGCTGGACATTCCGGAGGAGTCGATCTGGACTTCGGCGCTGGCGACCGCGAAGTTCCTGGATTCGCAACGTCCTGGTGGCTCCGCCTACGTGATCGGTGAGGCCGGTGTGACGACCGCGCTGCACGAGATCGGTTACGTCCTCACCGACAGCGACCCGGACTACGTGGTGCTCGGCGAGACGCGGACCTACAGCTTCGAGTCGATCACCAAGGCGATCCGGTTGGTCGAGGCGGGTGCCCGCTTCATCGCGACCAACCCGGACGAGACCGGGCCCAGCCGGGAGGGTGTGCTGCCGGCGACCGGCGCGGTGGCCGCGCTGATCGAGCGGGCCACCGGCAAACAGGCTTACTACGTCGGCAAACCGAACCCGTTGATGATGCGGTCCGCCCTGCGTGCCCTCGGCGCGCATTCCGAGTCGACCCTGATGATCGGCGACCGGATGGACACCGATGTCCGGTCCGGCCTGGAAGCGGGCCTGCGCACCATCCTGGTGTTGTCCGGTATCTCGGATGCCGGCACCGCGGAACGGTTCCCGTACCGGCCGTCCAAGGTGATCGGTTCGATCGCGGACCTGATCGAGCGGGTCGAGAACCCCTTCGACGACTGAGGTCTTCATCGGTACGCCCAGTGGTCGCGGGCAGGTGTCTGCGGTTCTGTCTCGTACGGCGGGCAGTCCGGGTCGTGCGTGGGGTATTCCGGTTCGTAGGAAGGGTCGTACGCGGGGAGTTCGCCGGTGATGGTGTCGTCGTAGTGGGTTTGGTGCTCGGGTGCTGGGCGGTGTCGACGGCCGTCGGGATGTCGGCGGTGGCGTCCGCCGCTGTGCCGGACGACCGGCGGATGTCCTGCCTCGGCAAGCAGTTCGTGTAGTCGACGGGTCAGTGGGATCAGTGCCCGCCGTCGGCGGTAGGTCCGCTGTAGGTGCTCGAACAGCACCACCAGGCCAAACGACATGGCGTAGAGCAGGCCGACCGCCACGGCGAGCAGCACAACTGCGATTCCGATTGTGTCCATGATCGCGATCGTGCCGGTCCGCGGCGGTTTGGTGCTAGGGAAGATCCGCCGAACCAGACGAAAGTGTTAATCCGCAACGTTTGTTGCCAAGGTGGGACCGGCCTGCGTACTACGGCTCCGTTGGAGGATTCCGGCTGGTGAACGACTGCGCGCTCAATATCCTCATAGGACTGATCGACATCTCGGCAACAGTGAGCGCACCCGCGCAGCCCTAACGGTCGGTGACAACCCGAAGCACGATCACCCTTTCGCTCACCAGGTCACCGGCAGCTCGTGCACGCCGTAGACGAACGAATCGGCCTTGAACGGCAGGTCGGCAACGGGGATCGCCAGGTGGAGGCCGGGTATCCGGCGGAACAGGTTGCGGAACACGACATCCAGCTCCATCCGGGCCAGATTTTGGCCCAGGCACTGGTGTATCCCGTATCCGAAGGCGACGTGGTGTCGTGCACCGCGCGCTATGTCGAATACACCCGAATGGCCGAACGCACTGTCATCCCGGTTGGCCGAGGCCGCCAACGCGACGAGTCCCTCGCCCGCACGGATCACCGTGCCGGCGATCTCGATGTCCGCCGTTGCCACCCGGAACCCCGCCTCGACGATGTTCAGGTAGCGCAACATCTCCTCGACCGCGGCCGGCACCGACTCGGGGTCCGCGGTCAGCGCCGCCAACTGGTCCGGGTGCTCCAGCAGCGCCAGCGTGCCCAGTGCGATCACGTTGGCCGTGGTTTCGTGGCCGGCGACCAACAACAGTGTGGCCAGGCCGACCAGCAGGTCGTGACTGAACACCTCGGTCTCGCGGTTGCGCGCGATCAGCCTGCTGAGCAGGTCGTCGCCGGGATCGGCCGACTTCGCGGTGATCAGCTCGTCGAAGTAGCCGGTCAGTTCGTTGCTGGCGGCTTCTCTTTCTGCCTGGCCGGACGACCGGCGGAGCAGCCGCTTGGTGCGCTCCTGGAAGAAGTCGCGATCCTCGTACGGCACGCCGAGCAGCTCGCAGATGACCAGCGACGGCACTGGCAGCGCGAGCGCCTTGACCAGGTCGGCGGGCCGGTCGCCGGCGAGCATCGCGTCGATGCGCTCGTTGACGATCTCCTCGATCCGCGGCCGCAGGGCCTGCACGCGCCGCACCGTGAACTCGGTGATCACCATCCGTCGTTGCGCGGTGTGCTCGGGCGGGTCGCTGCCGATCAGGGACCTACCGAAGGACAGGGACTTCTTCAGCTGTTCGGGGCTGACCTGCACGATCATCGGGAATCCGGCCCGCGTGCGGTCGGAGCTGACCCGCGGGTCGGCCAGGATCCGCCGCACGTTCTCGTGCCCGCTGATCAGCCAGACCGGTCGGCCGCCGGGCATCAGGGCCCTGGTGACCGGCGCCTCGTCGCGGAGCCGGGCGTAGGCGGCCGGTGGGTCGAACGGCGCGCGGCGCGCCAGCGGGAACTCGGGCAGGTCGATGTCCGTCGTTGTCATGGTGTCCCCTGATGTTGACAGTTAACGACTTTAGCGTGAAACACTAAACTGATAGTAACAGTCAAAATAATCGGAGTGTCAATCCGGCGGCCGGGTGACGGCCTGCCGAATCCGGCAAACCGGAGGCTTGTTTCATTGGACCGGGTCAAGAAGTGCGGGCTCGTGCGGGGCGCCTATCGTCATGGTGTGGAGGAGTCGGGGACGCCGACGGCACCGGCCTACGTGATCGGTGACGTGCACGGCCATCACGCCGAACTGGTCGCCGCGCTGCGGGTGGCCGGGCTGGTGGACGACGACGATTCGTGGTGCGGTGACACCGCACGCGCGTGGTTCCTCGGCGACTTCTTCGACCGGGGCGAGGACGGCGTTGCAGTGGTGGACCTGGTGATGCGCCTCGGTGACGAGGCGGCACAGGCCGGCGGTTCGGTACGCGCCCTGCTCGGCAACCACGAGATCCTCACGCTGGGCATGCACCGGTTCGGCGACACGGAGGTCCCGTCCGAGTTCGGCACGCGCAGCTTCGCGCGCAGCTGGCAGCTCAACGGCGGCCAGGACGCCGACCAGGCGGCACTCACCGAAGAGCACCTCGCATGGCTCACCGGCCTGCCGGTACTGGCCAGGGTGGACGACTACCTGTTGATGCACTCGGACACGGTCGAGTACTTCGGCTGGGGCGACAGCCTCGACGAGATCAACGACGCGGTGCGCGACGTGCTCGCGAGCGACGACATCGTCGAGTGGTGGGAGTGCTGGCGCCGGATGACCACCCGGTACGCGTTCCGCGGCCCGGAAGGCCCGGAAATCGCGGACAAGGTCCTGGCGGCGCTTGGCGGCAGCCAGATCGTGCACGGCCACAGCGTGATCGCCGACCAGTTGGGCGTCCATCCGGCCGAGGTCGAGGGCCCCTGCCTGTACGCGGACGGCAAGGCCCTTGGCGTGGACGGCGGCGTGTTCGTCGGCGGCCCGTGCCTGGTCGTGCGGCTCTCGTCAGCGGAAGCCGACCAGGAACAGCTCGCCGAGGTCGCCGCGCAACCGGCCGACGACGCGACCGGCGACACGGACGTGGTAGCAGAACAGGACGCGGACGAGCCAGACTAGGGGCCCCCGGTTACAGGAGGTGGGTCGATGTCGACCGCTCCCGCAGTGCCCAGCTACGGCTCCGGCACGTCCACCGTGCCGCTGCTCGGCGACACCATCGGCGTCAACTTCGACCGCACCGTCGCCGCGCATGCCGGCCGGGAGGCCCTGGTCGACTGCGCCGCGGACCGCCGTTGGACCTACCGCGAGCTGGCCGACGACGTGACCGCGGTCGCGCTCGGCCTGCTCGAACTCGGCGTGGCCAAGGGCGACCGGGTGGGCATCTGGTCACCCAACCGGGCCGAGTGGACGCTGGTGCAGTACGCCACCGCGAAGATCGGCGCGATCCTGGTCAACATCAACCCGGCCTACCGGACGCACGAACTGGAGTACGTGCTCAACCAGGCCGGCATCCGCACCCTGGTCTCGGCGCAGGAGTTCAAGGCGTCGAACTACGCCGAGATGATCACGTCGGTCCGGCCGACCTGTCCCGAGCTGATCGACGTGGTGCTGCTGGGTTCCGACGGCTGGACCGACCTGATCGCCGCAGGCCGGGCCGCAGATCCGGACCGGCTGGCCGAGATCGCCGCCACCCTCACCGCGGACGACCCGATCAACATCCAGTACACCTCGGGTACCACCGGCTTCCCCAAGGGCGCCACGCTGTCCCACCACAACATCCTGAACAACGGCTTCTTCGTCGGCGAGCTGTGCTCGTACACGGAGGCGGACCGGATCTGCATCCCGGTGCCCTTCTACCACTGCTTCGGCATGGTGATGGGCAACCTGGCGGCGACGTCGCACGGCGCCTGCATGGTCATCCCGGCACCGGCCTTCGACCCGTCGGCGACGCTGCGGGCGGTCGCCGCCGAGAGTTGTACGTCGCTCTACGGCGTGCCGACGATGTTCATCGCCGAACTGGCCGTGTCGGACTTCGAGTCCTACGACCTGACGAGCCTGCGCACCGGCATCATGGCCGGCTCGCCGTGTCCGGTCGAGGTGATGAAGCAGGTGATCGACCGGATGGGCATGGCGGAGGTGTCCATCTGCTACGGCATGACCGAGACGTCGCCGGTGTCCACCCAGACCCGCAGGGACGACTCGCTGGACCGGCGGGTGTCCACGGTCGGCCAGGTCGGCCCGCACCTGGAGGTCAAGATCGTCGACCCTGAATCGGGCTACACGGTGCCGTGCGGCGAATCGGGGGAGCTGTGCACCCGTGGCTATTCGGTGATGCTCGGCTACTGGAACCAGCCGGACAGGACCGCGGAGTCGATCGACCCGGCCCGCTGGATGCACACCGGCGACCTGGCCGTGATGGACGAGGCGGGCTACGTGAACATCACCGGCCGCATCAAGGACATGGTGATCCGCGGCGGCGAGAACATCTATCCGAGGGAGATCGAGGAGTTCCTGTACACCCACCCGGATGTGCTGGACGCGCAGGTGATCGGCGTGCCGGACGCGCACTACGGCGAGGAGCTGATGGCCTGGGTCCGGCTGCGCCCCGGCGCGGTCGCCCTGACCCCGGAGGCGTTGCGCGAGTTCTGCGCCGGCAAGCTGTCGCACTACAAGATCCCGCGTTACGTACACGTGGTGGACGAGTTCCCGATGACGGTGACCGGCAAGGTACGCAAGGTCGAGATGCGCGAGCGAGCCGTCGAGATCCTCGCCGCGCGGCCCTGAGTGCCTCAGTCCTATTACGACGGTGAAGCGACCCGCTACGACGACACCAGGGGCGGCGAACCAAGAGCGAACGCGGCAGCCGACGCGATCCTGCGTCTGCTGCCGCCGTCCGCCCGGCTGGTCCTGGACGTGGCGGGCGGCACCGGCATCGTCGGCGCACGCCTGGACCGTCGGGTGATCAGTCTGGACTCCTCGCCCGGCATGGCCGCGATCGCCGCCACCCGCCTGCCCGGCCGGGTGGTGCTCGGCGACGCGACCCGACTGCCACTGGCGACCGGCTCCGTCGACGCGGTCACCGCGATCTGGCTGCTGCACCTGCTGGACGAGCAGTCGTCAGCGGACGTGCTGACAGCGGCGGCCCGCGTCCTGCGCCCGGGCGGCACCCTGATCACCACGACCGACAAGAGCGACGCGTACTACACGGCCGACGACGACGTGGCCGAGATACTCGGTCCGGCGTGGCGGGCCACCCGTCCCGCTGCCACGGACGGCCTGGACCGGATCACCGAACTGGCCGCGTCACACGGCCTCGCGCCGATCGGCCGGACGACGTTCACCGGTCTGGGCCAGGGCCGCGCACCGGTCACGTGGTGCGCGCAGCTGTCGGACCCGTTGTCCGGCTGGCTGAACCGATGTGGTCCGGACCGGATCGCGTGGCTGTGCCAACGCCTTGCGGCCCTGCCGGACCAGCACCGCCCACGCGCCGACCCCGAGTACCGGTTGGTGGCCTTCGGTTAGCGCGCCACGATCCGCTCGTACCGCACGCGACCGGGCCTACGGGTCGAGCTCCTTCGCCACGGCCCGAACCACTTCGCCGATCCGCTTCGTCACCTTGCGATCCGGATACCGGCCATGCCGCAGATCGGGCTGGATCTTGCTCTCCAACAGCTTGATCATGTCCTCGATCAGCCCGTGCAACTCCTCGGCGGGCCGCCGCCGTGCCTCGACCACGGAAGGCGGCGGGTCGAGCAGCTTGACCGAAAGGGCCTGCGGGCCGCGCCTGCCCTCCGCCATGCCGAACTCGAT
>DASXXM010000291.1:0-6764 GCA_036503065.1 Pseudonocardiaceae bacterium
AAAGGTAAGGCAGGCAAGGACGAGAGGACGCTCGCCAGCCAGCCCGCCCCGATGTGTCTTCCGGCTTGTGGCCAAGCGAGTCTGGGATACCAACGGAACCCCCTACGGCGGCGGTGACCTGCGTCTTCGCAGGCCGCAGGGGGTGGTCCTCTAACGTGATCCCCCGTATGAACCCCATCATGATCCCCCGTATGAACCCCCAACGGATATCACTGTCAGTGCACATGATCTCCGCATCGACTACCAGGAGTGACATCTACCCCGTAGTTCGGCCTGCGTAGGAATACGGTGGGTGGTTTCCTCCGTTTGGCGTAACGTAGAGGGCTCCGTCGCCGGTCCGGAGGGAGGCGGTGTGTGGCGGTGCGGTTGCGCTGAACAGGCACGATCACGCCAGCGGCAGGCTCGGGTGCGCGCTTGCCGTACGTCGGGAGGACAGGCGCGGCGAGGGGGCCGGGTCACTGGACACGGGAGGCGCTATGAACGTGGGGGCCGAGAAGTTTCTTCGGCGGTTGTATGACCTGAAGTACCTCGTCGGAGACAAGTGGACGCTGGCCATCCTGGTCACGCTCTCGGACGGCCCCATGCGGCGAGTCGAGATTCTTTCCACTATCAACTCGTATTCCATCGGCGAAGAATGGTCGGACAAACACGCTATCCTGCACGATAGCATGTTGGCGCGGACGTTGAAAAAGATGACCGAAGAAGGTCTTTTGACACGCGCACATCGCACAGATATCTTTCCGCCACAAGTCTTCTATTCGTTGAAGCAGGACGCGATCGAATTCTTGCAACTCGCCGAACCCGCCATCGCCTGGGCCGAAGAGCACACAGAACTCATCGAGCAAGCACAGGCGTACAGCCGCCAGCGCGGTCGTGACGTGGGCACGCTCACCGGAATCGCCGAACTCGACGACGGCGCCATCGACGACGAAGACGACGACTAGCCGATTCCGACTCGAGCCCGGCCCAAGCCGCCCGGCGACCATGTCGGCCCCTCACCCGGCCGCGGACCGGTTCACGTCCGCCACCGGGTCTCCGCTCGGGACCGTGCGGAGGGATTGTCGTCGTGGCGTTGCCGCAGTCGGGTGGCCAGCCCGATCGCGTGCTCGGACGGCCGATTGTTCACCTCGGCCAACCGGGTCGTCAGCAAGGTCAGCGTGCGGGGGATGGCGTCGATCAGTCCGAGGCGTTCCTGCAGCCGCATGATGTCGCGGTACAGCAGCTCGTTGTGTGGGTCGAACGCCCGTGCGACCTCCAGCAGGTCCAGCGTCTGCTGGGGATCGTGGTCGTGCAAGGCTCGCGCCAGCCCGGACACGGCGTCGATGGCGTCGCGGCGGATCGCCTCCCGTGCTGGTTCGCTCCACTCGATCTTTGACATGCCCTCGGCCAGCGGGCCGCCGTAGCTGTCGACCACCTCGCGGTAGGCGGCGATGCGCTGCGCGTCGGTGGCCGCGGCGCGGCGGGCGAGCATCGCGTTCTCGAACCGCCAGTAGTCCACGTGCACGACCGCCGGGTCCAGCCGGTAGTGGCCGTTGTCGACCAAGGCGATGTCGGTGACCGCCCCGCCAGTGGCCTCGCCCAGGTCGCGGCGCATCCGGGCTAGGGCGGTGTGCAAGGCGTTGGTCGGGCGCGTGGGCGGGTCTTCGCCCCACAGCACCGACACGAGCGTGTCGCGGGTGGTGCCACCGGGGTGCAAAGCGAGCAACACCAGCAGTTCCTGGGTCCGAGGCTGCAACGCTCCGGTGATCTCCCGCTCCTGGCCGGCCTCGGGATGCCAGTGCACTCGCAGGGCGCCGAGCACGGAGATCGTGATCAGCGCCCGCGCCGTGTCGGCATCGTGCTGCGCGATGCCGGTAGCCGGCGTGGGGGTGGGCGTGGCTGCGGTCGCGCTGTGCTCGTGGGGCGGCGCAGGTGTGTCCTCGACCTCGCCGGGCAGGGGCTCGCCGTCCGCGGCCGGACGTGGGCGCGCCGCGGCCGGCGGGCGCAACCGGGCGCCAGGCGCCGCGGGGCGGCTCGAGGCGAGAATCTCCAGCTCGCCGTCCGCGGTGACCGGTGGCTGCGCTGCGGCGGTGACCTCCAATTCCGTGTCGGACACCGGATCGGCTGGGCCGTGGTCTGCGCCGTCGAGACCGCGCCCCGCCGTCTTGCCGGGAGCGTGGTTGTCGTCCGGGCGCACCGGCACAATCCGCGGCCCGACCGTTGGTGTGCCGTCGTCGCCCTGGCCGTCTCGGGGAGGTGGGTCGGGTTCTGCCTGGGCAAGCAACGTCAGCAGCTCGGCGGTGCCCTCGTCGCCCAGGTGGAACATGTGGGTGCCGCGCAACTGCTCGCCGAGGCCGGGGCTGGAGGCGGAGACGGTGCCGTCGGCGCGGATGTAGGCGGTCACGCCGGGCTGCCACTGGCCCAGCAACAGCCCGGTGATCCCGAACGGCGAACCGTTGTCCAGGACCGCCTGCAGCCGAGGACGCTGATGCTCGGGCACCGTGGCGGCCAGCACCAGCGTGGGCCACGACCGGGGCTCATCCTCGGATGTAGTGCCGGTCCTCGCGCCCGCGCGCACCAGGATCTCGGCCTCCAGTGCGTCCAGGGCAGCCTCCAGGCTGTCGGCCACCCGCAGCGCGGCGGGCAACCGCGTGTGGGCCGCACCGCGTCTCAGCAGCGGGACGAGATCCTCGGCCGGGACGACGACCCTCGCCCCGGCCGAGCCTGCCCCTTGGTCGTTGCTGGCGCTCAGCGCGGTGACAAGCAGCGCGCGGGCCGCCGCTGGACCACCGGCGCCCACGAGCCCGAGCCCACGGGCGACCGCCAGGTTCAGCGCGATCTCTCGGCCGTCGCGCACCCCCAGCCGCGGAGCCAGCGCGGGGTCCTCGACGGAGCCGCTGTTGGGCGTGCCGATCACTCGCGCCGGAGGAATGACACCGCGTGGGGACGGCGCGCCGTCGAGGTCGTCGTCGAGGTCGATCTCGTCGTCTTGCTCGGCGCGGAGGTGCGCCAGGCGCAGTTGGTAGACCACCGGCGTGACCGGGAAGTCATCCCGGTCGCCGCTGCCGGGCTGGTACCGGGCGCGGTAGCGGCGGCGGGCGATCAGCAACGCCGCGCTGACCGCGGCGGCCAGCCCGAGGCCGACGAACAGGTCGGGCTCCCAGCGGAAGCCCGGTTCCCGAGTCGAGGGTGGCGATCCCGTGCCGGTCGTCGGCGCGTGGTGGGTGGATGGCGCCGGAGTCGCCGGTAGTGAACTGGCCGGCGGCGGGGTCGTGGTCGGCGGCGAGGTCGCCGGTGGAGGGGTCGTGGGAGTGGGAGCCGGTGGAGGCGTGGTCACCGGCGGCGCTGCGGGCGGTGGGGCGGCGGTGGCGGGGAGGTCGAGTTCCTGTCCGGGGTAGATCAGGCTGGGCTGGGTGAACGTCCGGCCGCCGGGCTGCGGCTTGCCCTCGTTGACGTGGAAGATTTCCGGCCAGCGCGCGCCGTCGCCGAGGGTGCGTTGCGCGATCCGCCACAACGAGTCGTACACACCGTTCTCCGGTGCCCGCACGATCACCGACACCGGATGCGATGCCGCTGGCGTGCTCGCGTCGGTGATGGCGCTGTCGGCGGCCGGGGTCGTGAACACCGCCTGCCGCACGGTGAATGTGCTCGGTGGCGCGGTGTTCTGCCAGGCCAGTGCGGTCGCGACGACCGGCGACCCGGTACCCAACGCGCCCGACAGCGGGCCGTTCGGGGTCGGTGCTGGGCGGTTGCCCAGCACCGACAGCAGGACCGCGCCGACCAGCACGCCGGCCAGGGTGTGCATCGGGCCGGCGCCGGACAGGTCTGGCCACCGCGCGCCGCGCACGACCTCGACGGTGCAGCGCAGCACGTCGAGGGTGAAGAAGAACCACACGATCCAGCAGGCGCAGGCCAGGAAGTCGAGCAGGAACGTGACGCTCATCGGGGTGAGCAGGAAGGCTTGTAGATCTGGCCAGGTCGGGACGTGGTGCGGCAGTGGCCATCCGACGTAGTGCACCAGCGCCCACGGCAATCCGACGACGAGGGCCGCCAGGACGACGGCGGCGATCAGCCCCTGAAGGAGTCTGCCGACCAACCGGACGGCTCCGGCCACCCACCGCCAGGCGCGACGATCTGGACCCGGTTGCCTCGCGGGTTGCTGGCGGGATCGATGTGAGGTTGCGGTCACGGCTAGCTCGATTCCTTGGCAGTACAGGGTTGAGGCCCGATGGTCACCACCGGCAGGCGCGTCGGGTGCGTGCCGGCCGGGTGTCCTGGCCTGTGGTGAGGCGGTTCGCCCCGGCGCGATCGGGGCTCGTCACGCCACCTCCGCCGCCACGCGCGCGGGCGCGTCTGCGTCGTCGGTGCGAGCGGGGGCAGACACGGGCGGCGTGGCGCTCGGGCGGGCCGTCGGTGTCCTCGCCGTGGACGGTCGGTGCGTGTCGCCCTCCGCGCCCGCGGCGGGCCGCTTGCGCTTGGTGCGATTCGGTTTCCGGGTGGTGTGCCAGCGTGTGAGGTCTGCGGCTGGGACATCGGTGAACGTGGCCAACTCGTCGATGCTCATGACCTCAAGAGCGGCGGCGAGGACGTCGCCGAGTTGTCCTTCGATGTCGGCCAGTTGCTCGGCGATGGCGGCCCGGCGCTGTGCGAGCGCGCCGACCTGCTGTGCCGCGGCAGCCCTCTTCGCGCTGCGGGCGGTGTCGGCCTGCTCGACACGATGTTCGATCTCTTCAGCGGTAGCCATCCTGCGGTCCTTCCTGTGGTGTGCTGCACTGGGTGCGGACGACCGGGGTGCGGTCATGGCTCGATGTTCACCACTCCTCGCTGGGGGTGGGCGCTTCCCTGGCCGTGCACGGTCAGGCTGGAGATCCCGACCATGCCCAACAGTTGGGTGTGCTCGGTGGCGGTGATCGTGACGGTGACGGTGTCCCCGGAGACTGTCACCGTGCCTGACGCGCCGATTCCGGTCAGGTAGCTCTGGGCGTCGGCGACGGCTTGCGCGGGCACGAGTTGGAGGGTGCCGGTGTCGCGGTAGGCGGTCAGGTCGATGGCCTGGGCGCCGGCGCGGGCGGCAGCTTGGGCTTGGCCGTTGGCCTGGACTTTCGCGGCGAGTGCGAGGCCGCCGTCGAGGGTGAGCCCGGCCAGGGCGAGGATGCCGATGGCCAGCACCACGACGAACGCGGTCACCCGGCCCTCGTCGGCACGCCACCACGACCTGCGCCGCGACCACCACCGCTCGCAGCGTGTCCGCCAGGCCGCGCGGGCATGGCGGCCTCGGCGGGTCACGATCCGCCCCCGGTGTTGACCGCCACAGACCGCCAGGTGTCGATCGGCTCGACGGCGGTGGCGGAGAGCTGTTTCTGGCCAGGGACACCGAGGACCAGGGCATCGCTGAAGTTCACGGTGCACGACACGGTGACCGACACCGTGCCGCCCGGCCGCATCCCGCCGGTGATGGTGTCCACCGCCAGCGACTGGCAGCTCACCCCGGCCGAGGACAGCGCGCTGGCCGCGGTGGACTGCGCCGCCGCGATCGCGGTCGGCGTGGTCCGTTGGATGCTGGCCGCGCGGGCGGCCTCGTGCGCGGCGTCATCCAGCCGCAGCCGGGCGTCGACACCGCGGTGGATCACCACCGCGACGAACACCAGCAGCATGATCAGGAACGGGGCCACCAGCGTGACTTCCGCCGCCACGGAGCCCCCGTCGGCGTGCCACCAGGCCGCCCACCATCGCCCGCCGCGCCGCCGGTGTCCCGGTGGCCGTGTCAGGCCGTGCCGCGGGCATGTGACAGGCATCGGTGTCGCTGATATTTTCCTTGCCACCAAGGGAATCACCCGCCGCCGGCTAGATCCGGAACGAACCTCTCAACAGGACCGACCGCCTCGGCGTGTACCGGCAGGTGCAAGAACGGTATGACCGAGGTGGCGGTGCCCGAGATCCGCACCGACGCCGCCGTCGCGCTGCGGTCGGCGTTCACGCTGGCGCCGGTCAGCGGCCCGGAGTCGAGTTGGGTGAGCATCTGCTGTGCGCTGGCGCTGCCCGCGGCCGCGGTTCCGTCCTGGGCTCGCGCGGCGGCGAGCCCTTGGGAGGCGGCGGCTTGGGCGATGTGTGTGGCGTGCGACCACAATGCGAACTGGATGATCGCCAGCAGCATGAACAACAGCAGCGGCGTCGCGATCACCAATTCCACGCCGACCGAGCCACGATCGCCCCGCAGCATCTGTTGAACTCGCCTCACTCCACCGGTGCGTCGGTCGCCCTGCTGTCCTGGCAGAGGGCGTCGTCGACGCGGTGGCTGTGCGCGGGGCTTGCTGCCGGCCATCGCGTTAGAGGTTGATGCCGTTGGCCTTGGCGGTGACCTTCGCGACGATGATCGCGATGATCGCCAAAGCGGCCACGACCAGCAGCGCGGTCACCAGGACCGTCTCGGTCGAGTACCCGGCGTCGGGCTCCCGGCGCACCAGCTCCCACCGCGCCTTGAGTACCGTCCACACTGCCATCCAGTAGTGGTGCATTCCGTTCTCCTCCTGTGTTTCTTCCCTCCGTGCCCCGAACTCACCGATCCGTCAGAGTCCGGCCAGGACTTGGGTGAGTGCCGGGTAGGCGATGAACGCCAAGAAGCCGAGGAACAGCAGCATCACTGGCAGCGACATGCGTTCGGTGGCGGCGGTGGCGTTGCCTTCGGCGTCGGTGATCTGGTGGGTGCGCAGCGCCCCGGCCTTGGCCGCCAGGCTCGCGCGGACCTTGGCGCCCTCGGTGCCGGCCAGGCTGACCGAGGCGGCCAG
>DASXXM010000292.1:0-5930 GCA_036503065.1 Pseudonocardiaceae bacterium
GGCTTCTTCAAGGCCGGGCTGTTCCTCGGCGCGGGTTCGGTCATGCACGCGATGGACGACGAGACCGACATGCGCCGCTTCGGCGGCCTGTTCCGGCGAATGCCGATCACCACGGTCACGTTCGGCCTCGGCTACCTGGCGATCATCGGCTTCCCCGGACTGTCGGGCTGCTTCACCAAGGACGCGATCATCGAGTCCGCGTTCGGCCAGGGCGGCTGGCAGGGCTGGGTGTTCGGCGGCGCGGCGGCGCTGGGTGCCGGTCTCACCGCCTTCTACATGACCCGTCTCGTGCTCATGACGTTCTTCGGCAAGGAACGCTGGCGGGACCTGAAGAACGCGGAAGGCAAGGACTACCACCCGCACGAGGCCAAGCCCGTGATGACCGTCCCGATGATCATCCTGGCGGTCGGCTCCCTCGGCGCAGGCGCGTACTTCATGATCGGCGGCCGTCTGGCCAACTGGCTGACACCCACGCTCGGTGACCTGCAGGAGCACGCGAACCCGGTGCTGTCCAAGACGGTGATCACCGTCGGCACCCTCGCACTGGCCGCGATCGGCGTGCTGGTGGCGTTCCTGGTGGTCGGCCGGCGACCGGTGCCGGTGGTCCGGCCGGAGCCGGTGTCCTGGCCGGTCCGCGCGGCCCGCGCCGACCTGTACGGCAACGCGCTGAACGAGACCCTGGTGGCCCGGCCCGGCCAGTGGCTCACCGGCGGCCTGGTGTTCACCGACCGGTGGGGCGTCGACGGGCTGGTCAACGGCATCGCGGCCCTGTTCGGCGGCACGTCGGGCCGGCTTCGCCGACTGCAGACCGGTTTCGTCCGGTCCTACGCACTGACCATGTTGGGAGGCGCGATCATCTTGGTCGGGGCCCTGCTGTTGGTGAGGTTCTCCGCATGACGCCTGTGCATTCCGCGGCCGTGACGGCCGTGCCGACCCACGACGGCAGCCAGTTCGGCCTGCTGCTGGCCCTGTTGCTGCTGCCGCTCGTCGGCGCGGTCGTGCTGACCGCGCTGCGGCACAACGACCGGATGGCGAAGCTGGTGGCACTTGTCTTCGGTGCCGCCGAGTTCGTGCTCGCCGTGGTCACGCTGTTCGGCTACCAGACCGGCGGCGCGCGGATCCAGTTCGCCGGCTCGATGGACTGGATTCCGTCGTTCGGCGTGCACATCTCGTTCGGCATGGACGGCATCGCGCTGGTGATGGTCGCGATGATCGCGTTCCTGGTGCCGGTGGTGCTCGGTGCGTCCTGGTCGGAACGGCTGCCCGAAGGCCGGTCCGTTGCCGGGTTCTTCGCGCTGATCCTGACGCTGGAAGCGTTGATGGTCGGCGTGTTCGCGGCCACCGACGTCTTCCTGTTCTACGTGCTGTTCGAGCTCATGCTGATCCCGATGTACTTCCTCATCGGCAGCTTCGGCGGCGTGAACCGCAGGTACGCGGCGGTGAAGTTCTTCCTGTACTCGTTCCTTGGCGGCCTGCTGATGCTGGCGTCGGCCATCGGGATGTGGTCCTACGCGCAGTCGGTCACCGGCAGCGGCACGTTCGACTGGGCCACCCTGACCACGATCGTCAGCCACGCCCCGCTGGGCACCCAGATCTGGCTGTTCATGGGCTTCTTCATCGCCTTCGCGATCAAGGCCCCGCTGGTGCCCTTCCACACGTGGCTGCCGGACGCCACCGCGGAGGCGCCGATCGGCGTCGGCGTGCTGCTGGTCGGCGTGCTGGACAAGGTCGGCATCTTCGGTTTCCTGCGCTACAACCTGCCGCTGCTCCCCGACGCCAGCCACCGGCTCGCCCCGCTGCTGTTGGTGCTCGCCGTGGCCGGCGTGCTGTACGGGTCGATCCTGGCGGCCGGGCAGAGCGACATGAAGCGGTTCATCGCCTACGTGTCGTTGGCGCACTTCGGTTTCATGGCGCTGGGGGTGTTCGCGTTCACCTCGCAGGGCGGGGTCGGCGCCGTGTCCTACATGGTCAACCACAGCATCGCCACGGGGATGCTGCTGATCGTGATCGGCATGGTGATCGCGCGCGGCCGGTCGGTCCGGGCCGAGGACTACGGCGGGCTGGGCAAGGTCACGCCGATCCTCGCCGGCATGATGTTCCTGGCCGGCCTGACCACGCTCTCGTTGCCGGGCACCAACTCGTTCGTCAGTGAGTTCCTGGTGCTGATCGGCTCGTTCCAGACCGAGCCGGTGTACGCGATCCTGGCCACCGTCGGCATGGTGCTGGCCGCGCTCTACGTGCTGTGGCTCTACCAGCGGGTGATGCAGGGGCCGGTGCGCGGCAACGCCCTGGTGGACGTGGCAGGCGGTCCCGGCGCGGCCATGGATCCGGCGTTGGGCGCCCGCAAGGGCATCAGCGACCTGTCTGGCCGGGAGCGCTGGGTGCTGGCGCCGATGGTGGTGCTGATCCTGCTGCTCGGCTTCTATCCCAAGCCATTGCTCGACATCGTCAACCCGTCGGTTGGCGCAACGCTGAACTCGATCGGGGTCAGCGTGAGCCAGGAAGGCAAATGACGTGGTGTTCCTGACCAATGTGCTGCACGCACCTGTGTTGGCAGCCGCGACGCCACCGATCGCCACGCCGTCGGTGAACTACGGCGCCATCGCGGCGCCGCTGATCATCCTCGGCGCGGCCTGCGTCAGCGTGCTGTTCGAGGCGTTCCTGCCGCGTCAGTCCCGGTGGGCCGCCCAGGTCACGCTGAGCCTGGTCGCGCTGATCGTGGCCGGCCTCGCGCTCGGCCTCTACATCAAGGGCGCGCCGACCGCCGGGACCACCACCCTGTCGGGCACCATCGCGATCGACCGGCCCGCGCTGTTCCTGTGGTTCACCCTGGTGGCGCTGGCGTTCTGCTCGGTCCTGCTGATCGCGGACCGGACCGTGGACCGTGGCGGCTACTTCGTCGCACACGCCGCGATCCGGCCCGGTTCGCTGTCCGAACGCGCGCAGCAGACGCTCGGTGGCATGCAGACCGAGGTCTTCCCGCTGACCCTGTTCGCGGTCGGCGGGATGATGGTCTTCTGCGCGGCCAACGACCTGCTCACCATGTTCGTGGCGCTGGAAGTGCTGTCCCTGCCGCTGTACCTGATGTGCGGCCTGGCCCGGCGCAGGCGGCTGCTGTCCCAGGAGGCGGCGGTCAAGTACTTCCTGCTCGGCGCGTTCGCGTCGGCGTTCTTCCTGTACGGGCTTGCCCTGCTGTACGGCTACGCCGGTTCGGTCCGGCTGTCCGACATCGCGCACGCCGCCGCCGGCACCAACCGGTCGGACACCCTGCTGTTCGGCGGCATGGCCATGCTCGTGGTCGGCCTCCTGTTCAAGGCGTCCGTCGCGCCGTTCCACACCTGGACCCCGGACGTCTACCAGGGCGCGCCGACCCCGATCACCGCGCTGATGGGCGCCTGCACCAAGGTTGCCGCGTTCGGCGCGATCCTGCGGGTGCTGACCGTGGCGTTCCAGGTCACGAGCTGGGAGTGGCGCGGTGTGCTGTGGGCCATCGCGATCATCTCCATGTTCGTCGGCGCGATCCTGGGTATCACGCAGAGTGATGTGAAGCGGATGATCGCCTACTCGTCGGTGGCGCACGCCGGCTTCATCCTGGTCGGCGTCATCGCCCTGACCAGCAGGGGACTGTCCAGCTCGCTGTTCTATCTGGTGGCCTACGGCTTCACCACGATCGCCACGTTCGGGGTCATCACCCTGGTCCGCACGG
Organism: Pseudonocardiaceae bacterium; assembly: GCA_036503065.1. Classification (GTDB taxonomy): domain Bacteria; phylum Actinomycetota; class Actinomycetes; order Mycobacteriales; family Pseudonocardiaceae; genus DATEPR01. The sequence goes on from DASXXM010000292.1 coordinate 3,707, forward strand.
GCGATGGTGAGGCATCACACCTTTCGTCGTGGGCCGGCCTGGCCAAACGATCACCGCTGGTGGCCGGCGTGTTCACGTTTCTGCTGCTCGCGCTCGCCGGCATCCCGTTGACCAGCGGTTTCGTCGGCAAGTTCGTGGTCTTCTCGGCCGCGATGAATGACGGCATGGGGCCGTTGGTCGTTGTGGCCCTTATCGCAAGCACCGTCGCGGCATCGTTCTACCTGCGGGTCATCGTGCTGATGTACTTCTCGGAGCCCGCCGCGGACGGCCCGACGGTCAGTGTGCCCGGCGTGTTCACCACGGCGGCCATTAGTCTGGGTGTACTGGTGACACTCTTGCTGGGCGTGTGGCCGTCGCTCGTCCTGGACTGGGCGGGAGGCGGCGGCTTCGCCCTCTAGCCGCACTTCGGGGGCGTCGTGACAGCCAAACAACAGGCCCTGGACACCGGCACCGACTCGGTGCTGCGGTTCGAGCTGCCCGACCCCGTGCTGGCCTCGGGCATCAAGGCCGGCCTCGACCGGGTCGAGGACGTGCTGCACACGGTCGTGGACAGCGACGTGGAGTTCGTCCGGTCCACCGCGCTTCATCTGGTGGACGCGGGCGGCAAGCGCATCCGGCCGCTGTTCACGCTGCTCGCGGCCCAGTTCGGCGACCCGAAGCGGCAGGACGTGATCACCGCGGCCGCCGCCGTGGAGCTGGTGCACATCGCGACCCTCTACCACGACGACGTGATGGACGAGGCCACCATGCGGCGCGGCGCGGTCAGCGCCAACGCCCGTTGGGACAACACGGTGGCCATCCTGGCAGGCGACTACCTGTTCGCGCACGCGTCCCGACTGGTCTCCGATCTCGGCACGGACGCCGCCCGGATCATCGCGGAAACGTTTGCGGAGCTGGTCACCGGCCAGTTGCGGGAGACCATCGGCCCAGGCCCCGACGACGACCCGATCGCGCACTACCTGTCCGTGATCGGCCAGAAGACCGGTTCACTGATCGCCACCGCAGGCCGGTTCGGCGGCATGTGCGCCGGCGCGGCCGACGAGCACGTGACGGCGCTGCGGCGGTTCGGCGAGATCGTCGGCGCCGCGTTCCAGATCTCCGACGACGTCATCGACATCGCGTCCCCCGCCGACGAGTCGGGCAAAACGCCCGGCACCGACCTGCGCGAGGGCGTGCACACGCTGCCCACCCTGTACGCGCTGGCCGAGCACGACCCGACCGACCGGGCCGGCGTCCGCCTGCGGCAGCTGCTGGGCCGCCCGCTCACCGAGGACGCCGAGGTGGACGAGGCCCTGATACTGCTGCGCGAGTCACCGGCCCTGGCCAGGGCCCGCAAGACCCTGGCCGACTACGCCGACCGGGCGCGCGGCGTACTCCGTCTGCTGCCCGACGGCCCCGCCGCCGAGGCGCTGCGCGCGATGACCGACTACCTGGTCGACCGCACCGGCTGAGCTCGCGGTATTCGCATTTGTTCGGCGCGGAACGCCGTCCGGAATTGATCGTAGATCGGCGAAAAATAACAACCCAACGTGACCATAGGCGAATTCCAGGTGGTCACCCGATCGTTGATAGCATGACCCCCGGAGGGAGTAGGTAGCTGCCTGTCGTGGGCTACCTCGCCAGGGGTGGGCCTGGTAGGACAGACTGCTGACTGCCTGGTGTCGCTCGTCCGGCGCCGGGTGTTGCCGCGCAGGAGGGACATCCCGTGATGTGGATCTTCGGGCAGGTGTGGTTCGCCTGCCTGGTCGGTTTCGCCGTAGGTGTGCTGCTCGACTGGGTCGTCCGGGTCCGGCCGCTGACCCACCAGGTGGCCGACCTGGAGTCCCGCCTGCGCAACTCGCCCCGCACCGACGAGGAGTCCGACGACTCGATGTTCCGGCGCGGGTCCTACGAGGCCCCCGGTCGGTTCGACTCCACCGGTTTCGGCGGCGACAGCAGCCGCGGCCTGCTCACCCCGTCCAGGCAGGCGAGCCTGGGCACCGACCTGATGCCACACGAGCAGCAGACCCAGCTGACCGAGCCGCCCTCCGGCGTCGAGGACTACCCGGGCGTGGCCCGCCTGAGCGGCATCTGGGCGGACGATCCGGAGCAGTCGTCGGAATCGCTCTGGGGTTCGTCCGAACAGCAGGCCGACACGCCGACGACGGTCACCCCGCTGGTCCAGCCGACGTCCGAGGTCCCACCCCCCACCGAGGCCGACGAGCAGTACCTGGACTTCCTGCGC
>DASXXM010000293.1:0-3956 GCA_036503065.1 Pseudonocardiaceae bacterium
GGCAGCATCCGGGCGACGAACTCGTCCACGCCGTCCGCCGCGACCTCGGCACCGATCGGCGTCTGCGCGCCCAGCGCGGCCTGCGCGTCCCACAGATGCACGACGGCCTCGTGCGCCTGCCGCCACGCCACCGCGCCCGCCGTGTCCCGCTGTGCGTCGTTCCACCAGCACCAGGCGGGAGCGTCGGTCGGGGTGGCGCGCAGCGTGGTCAGGAACTCGCCGGAACACTGTCGCCACCAGGAGAGCAGATCAGGGCCCGGCGTCGACAGATCGGCCGTGTTGGGCTTGCTTCCGTTGCCCCGCAACGCTAATGTCCACCAGCCTTGCACCTCGCCAAGATGCCGAACCAGGTCCGCGACAGTCCACTCCGGACATGAGGGCACCGGGACACCGAGCGCTCCGGGAGCACTCACCACCTCCGTGAACGCCCCCGAACTCAGCGCGGTCACCTCAACATGATCGACAGCCATACCGCGACGCTAACAGCGCGCACCGACACTCAGCGGCCGGTCGCTCACCGCAACGAAAGATGGGGAGCGCCGAAGCGCTCCCCATCCCGATCTGTGGAGATCGAAAACTGAACTTACGGGCCGACCCACGCCTGGTTGGCGCCACCCGAGCAGCTCCAGATCTGCAGCGGGGTGCCGTCCGCGGAGCTGACGCCGGTGGCGTCGAGGCACTTGCCGGAGTTGGTGTTCACCAACTGGTTGGACGACGTGTGCGTCCAGGACTGCGCACCGGTGCCGTTGCAGGTGAACAACTGCACCTTGGTGCCGTTCGCGGTGCCTGCCGCGGCCACGTCCAGGCACTTGCCCAGTGCCTGGTAGGTGTTGCCGTTGTGGGTCCACGACTGTGCGCCGGTGCCGTTGCACGTGAACAGCTGGACCTGCGTGCCGTCAGCACTGTTCGCGCCCGCGACGTCGACGCACTTGCCGCCGAAGCCGGTGATCTGGTGGCCGTTGGGCGGCGGCGGGTTGCCGCCCCCGCCACCGCTGATGGCGTTGAAGATGCGCGAGTAGTTGAAGCCGACACCCTTGTCGAAGGCGTCAACCTCCCAGAAGGACAGTTCGCCGACGCCGTGCTGCGCGGCGAAGGTCTCCAGCGTCTGGGCGTCGCCCTGGCTGAAGAACTCGTTGTCGTCGTTCTGGCCGGCGATCGGCGTCAGGCCCATCATGTTGAACGCGGCCGTCGTCGAGATGCCGTACAGGCCGGCGAGTTGACCGCTGGTCGCGTTCGCGGCGGAGATGGCGTCGTTGATCGCGCTCTCGCCGTTGCCGAAGTCCATCGTCATGATGTTGACGACGCTGACCCGGACGCCGTGGTTCTTGGCGTCCTGCAGCAGGCCCATCTCCTCCGACGGCAGGCCGTTCGGTGCCACGGCGAGCGTGAAGTCGACCTGTACGTTCGGGTTCTGCTGCTGTAGCGCGGCCAGGGCCGCGTCACGGCGACTGGTCGACGCGGTGTCACCGAGGACGCCGCCCTCGATGTCGAAGTCCAGCCGGTTGACGCCGTTCGTGTTGACCACGTTCGCGTAGGCCGCGGTCAGGCTGGCCGTGTTGGTGCAGGTCTGGGCGACCTCGCCACCGGCGGCGCCACCGAACGAGATGGCGACGTTGCCGCCTGCCGCCTGCAGTGAGCTGATCTGGCTCGCGAACGTGCCGGGTCCACCGCCGTCGGCCTCGAAGACCATGTTGCAGCCGTTGGAGGGGGTGAGGAACGCCAGGGTGAAGAACTTGACGCCGCTGGACGACATGTCCTGGGACATGTCGCCGACGGTGCCGCCGCTGACCTGTAGGTAGGGCGCCGCGTAGTGGGCGGGGAACGCCACACCGGCCGCGCTGGCGGACGGGGTGGCGACGAAGAAGACCGCCCCCGCGGCTATGGGTAAGGCCGCAGCCAGTAGTGCCCTGGTCCGGGTTATGCGCATGAGATCTCCTGTCGGGTCTACTCCGGTGGCACCGAGTGTGCTGCGGGGCAGGTGCGTGCCACCTGGACATGCTGTATCGCGCCAGGTGCCGAGTGCGGGGCCGGCATGGCTGAACTAATGGGACCGGAATTCACGTGCCATCGGGTGGACACCGAGTTCCAGCCTTAATCTGTCTTGTGAAGAAAGTTATACCGGCCGTTCGAGCCGCTGGCAATGGTCCGGACCACTCCGGTCCGGCGGTCCTCCTTTTAACAGAATTGCCATCCCCGTCAACCCGGCAGGCAAATTGCAGAACCGCGCACCGTCCGAGTTGACCTCAGGGGCCCGCGTGGGCAGAGTGTCCAGGTGGTCAAAGAGAGCGGTGAGGTCCGGGACGACGTGCCGCTGACCAACCTGGACCAACCGCTGTTCGACGGCGCCGACGCGACCAAACGCGACCTGGTCGACTACCTGGACGCGGTCAGTGACCGCATCATCCCCGAGTTGCGCAACCGACCACTTTCCGTGATGCGGGTGCTGCGCGGCCAGGCGCCTTTCATGCAGAAGAACACGCCGAAGTACACCCCGGAGTGGGTGGGCACGGTCCGTCTGTGGGCGGAATCGTCCAAACGCGAAGTGTCCTACGCGCTGTGCGACGACCGGCGGACCCTGCTGTGGTTCGCGAACCAGCGCGCCATCGAGTACCACCCCACGCTCTACACCGCCGACCGGATCGGCCGGCCGACGTACCTGATCCTGGACATCGACCCGCCGGTCACGAACGCCTTCCCGCTGGCAGTCCAGGCCGCTCACTTGATCCACCAGGCGCTGGACGAGGCTGGGCTGGCCGGCGCCGTCAAGACGAGCGGGGCCAAGGGCGTGCACGTCTTCGTGCCGATCAGCGCCGAGGACTCGGCCGACGACATGGCCGCGGCCACCAGGGCGATCGCCGCGCGGGCCGAGCGGATCGACCCGGCGCTCGCGACCACCGCCTACATCCTCGACGATCGCGACGGCAAGGTCTTCCTGGACTCGACGCGGGCGCACGGCGCGACCGTGGTGGCCGCCTACAGCCCGCGCCTGCGGCCCGGTGCGCCGGTGTCGTTCCCGGTGTCCTGGGCCGAACTTGATCACGTCAAGCCGAGCGACTTCACGCTGCACACGGCGGCCGAGCTGCTCGGCGACCGGGACCCGTGGGCCGACGCGATGCCGGCGCCGCAACGGCTGCCCGAGGACCTGGTCGCGGAGGGCCGCACCATCCCCGTCGCCCGCGTGCAAGCAATGCACGAAGGCAAGCGTCGCGCCCGCGCTCGTCGCGCCTGATCACCCGCGCGTTCACATTTGGCACCTGTTCGCGCTGGTCAAGTCTGTGTGGCCGCGTTGTCGGTGAACGCAAGAACTTACGTGACGTCGGTAGGTTCCGGTGTCGTTAACACAGCGGTAGCATCCCGTAATAGTTAAACAAATCACTGCAAGAAGCTTGCACATTCTTGCAAAGACCCTATCGACGTGGATAGAGGATCGCCATGCGAAGGAAGCGCACGAGGGCGCGGCTCATCGCCGTGACGCTGGCCGGTCTGGTCGCGCTGGTCTTTCCGATAGTCGGACTCACGCCAACGGCCGCGGCCGCAGGCGCGAACCTTGCCATCGGCAAGGCGATGACGGCCAGCAGCACCAACGGGTCATTCACCCCGAGCAACGCGAACGACGCCAATCAGTCATCCTATTGGGAGAGCACGAACAACGTGTTCCCGCAGTGGCTCCAGGTCGACCTGGGCAGCGCCACCATGGTCAACCAGATCAACCTGAAGCTGCCGACCGGCTGGGGAGCGCGCACCGAGACCCTGTCCGTCCAGGGCAGCACGGACGGCACCAACTTCTCGACGCTCGTCGCGTCGGCCGGCTACAACTTCGACGGCAACGCCAACACCGTCACGATCAGCTTCGGCCAGGCGACCGACCGTTTCGTCCGGGTCAACATCACTGCCAACACCGGTTGGCCCGCCGCCCAGGTCTCCGAGTTCGAGGTCTTCGGCCCCACCGCGGCGAC
>DASXXM010000294.1:0-8810 GCA_036503065.1 Pseudonocardiaceae bacterium
CGGAGAGCGAACGGGCGCTGCGGGCGGCAAGGGCGGTGTTCGCATGACCGCCGCACTGACCGTCGAAGTGCCCGACGGCGACGGCTATGCCGGCGTGATCCCGGCCGGCGGCTCGTTCCGCATCGTCGACCTGCACGGCAACCAGGCCGTGGACACGCTCTTCTACGACGCGGAGGACGTCGACAACCGCTACAGCGCGATGGACACCATCCGAGAACAGGGCGCCGCCTACCTCACCGCCGGTTCCCGGCTCCTGTCCCAGGATCTGGACCTGCTGGCCACGATCACCGAGGACCTCTGCGGCCGCCACGACACGCTCGGCGGTGCCTGCGCGCAGGAGTCCAATGTGGTCCGTTACGGCATGCACACCCGCCACCAGCACGCATGTCGAGAAACGTTCCTGCGCGTCGGCGCCCCGTTCGGCATCGGCGCGGGACAACTCGGTCACAACATCAACTTCTTCATGAACGTCCCGGTCACCGCCGCCGGGGATCTCACGTTCACCGACGGCGTGTCCGCACCCGGCAAGTACGTCGAGATCCGCGCCGAGCGGGACCTGCTCGTGTTGATCAGCAACTGCCCACAGCTCAACAACCCCTGCAACGGCTGGGATCCCACGCCGATCCGGCTGCAGGGCTGGTGGCCGGTGTGACGTCGACCCGGGAGCGTCCCTCGACCCTGGCGGCCCACCCGGCCGGACTCACCGTCGTCGAGCCGGGACCGCTCACCACGGTGCAGGACCTCACCGGCCGCCAGGGGATGTGGGACGTCGGCGTACCGCCGTCGGGCGCCTGGGACGACCTGTCCTTCGCGTTGGCGAACCTGGCCGTCGGGAACCAGCAGAACGCGGCCGGCCTCGAGGCGGTGCTGCGCGGCCCGGTACTGCGGTTCGCCCGGCGCACCCCGGTCTGCGTGACCGGCGCGGCTCGCGACGCGCGGCTCGCCGGCCGGCCGCTGCGGCCCGGCGTGGTGGCCATAGCCGAAGCGGGCGCAACGCTCGAGGTCGGGCCGTGCGGCGGGCCGGGGATGCGGGCGTACCTCGCGATCGGCGGGGGAGTGGTCGTGCCGCCGGTGCTGGGCAGTCGGGCCACGTTCCTGCTCGGCGGCTTCGGCGGGCTGGCCGGCCGGGCGCTGGCCGAGGGCGACGTGGTCGCGGTCGGCAGCACCGAGAACCTGGACGCGCCACTGGACGTCGCGCCGCTGCTGCCCGAACTCCTTGCCACGTGGTCGATCCGGGTGCTGGCCGGCCCGCACGGGGCGCCGGAACACCTCACCACTGCCGGCGTGACGGCGCTGTTCGCGAGCACGTGGACGGTCGACCACCGCGCCGACCGGACCGGAGTGCGGCTGGTCGGCCCTGCCCCACAGTGGGCGCGGCGCGACGGCGGCGAGGCCGGGCTGCACCCGTCGAACATCCACGACAGCGCCTACCCGATCGGCGGCATCATGCTGTCCGGCGACACCCCGGTGATCATCGGCCCGGACGGCCCGAGTCTCGGCGGGTTCGTCGTGCCGGCGGTGGTGGTGCGCGCGGACCGCTGGATGCTGGCGCAACTGCGGCCGGGCGACACGGTCCGACTCGTCATGGTGTCGCCCGCGGACGCGGACCGGGCCAACGTGGCAAGGACCGCGTTGCTGGCCAACCCACGTGTTGCCGTGGCGGCCAGGCAACCGCCCGGGTCGGGTCCGGTGGACAGCCAGGTCGTGCTCGTCGAGGCGGACGCCACCGGTCACACGCCCGCGCTGTCGATCCGCCGGGCCGGTGACCACCACGTGCTGGTCGAGCTCGGGCCGCCAACGCTCGACCTGCGGGTCCGGGTCTGGCTGCACCTGTTCGCAGAAGCGTTGCGCGACAAGGCATTGCCCGGAGTGCGGGAGATCGTGCCCGGCGTGCGCTCGCTGCTGGTGCGGGTGGCCGACGGGCGGCTGACCGCGCTGGCCACCGCGCTGGCCGAACTGGCCGCCGACGTGCCCGATCCGGCCGCCGTCACGCTGGACGTGCGGGAGGTGACGTTGCCGATCGCGTTCGACCACCCCGCCGCGCACGAGGCGATGGCCCGCTATGCCCGGTCGGTGCGGCCGGACGCGCCGTGGTGTCCGGACAACGTCGAGTTCATCCGGCGCATCAACGACCTCGACGACCGGGCGGACGTCTTCGACATCGTCACCGCCGCCACCTATCTGGTGCTCGGCCTTGGTGACGTGTACCTCGGCGCGCCGGTCGCGGTGCCGATCGACCCACGCCACCGGCTGGTGACCACGAAGTACGACCCGCCCCGCACCTGGACGCCACAGAACGCGGTCGGCATCGGCGGCGTGTACCTGTGCGTGTACGGCATGGAGGGCCCCGGCGGCTACCAACTGGTCGGCCGGACCGTCCCGGTCTGGCGGCAGGTCCCGGGCTCGACCGAACCGCCCTGGCTGCTGCGCCCGTTCGACCGGCTGCGCTTCCGGCCGGTCTCGGCGGCCCAACTGGCCGACCTGCGGGCCGACATCAAGTCCGGCCGCCGCGACCTGGACACGGCACCCGCCACGTTCACACTGTCCGAAGTGGAGGAACTGGAGTCGGCGCACGCGCCCGAGATCGAGCGGTTCCGCACCCGCAGGCAGACGGCGTTCGACGCGGAGCGGGCCAGATGGATGTGGCAGCGGAAGTGAGAGAAGCGCTGGCCGCCGCGGGCCGAGTGGACCAGCCCGCGTTCATCACCCTGCTCGATCCGTCGCGGGTCGACGCGCTGGCCGCTGCCGCGCCGGCCGGACCGCTGGCCGGGATTCCGTTCGCGGTCAAGGACAACATCGACGTGGCAGGCGTACCGACCACGGCAGGCTGCCCGACCCTGACCACGCCCGCGACCGAATCCGCGGTCGCGGTGCGGCGCCTGATGGCCGCGGGCGCGGTGCCGATCGGCAAGACCAACCTCGACCAGTTCGCCACCGGCCTGGTCGGCACCCGCTCGCCCTATGGTGCCTGCCACAGCATCGCGTCGTCGGCGCACGTCAGCGGGGGCAGCAGTGCCGGCAGCGCGGTCGCGGTCGCGCTGGGCGTCGTGCCGCTCGCGCTGGGCACGGACACCGCGGGCAGCGGTCGGGTGCCGGCGGCGTTCAACGGCATCGTCGGCATGAAGCCGACCCGTGGCCTGGTGTCCACCCGTGGGGTCGTGCCGGCCTGCCCGACGCTGGACTGCGTCACCACCTTGACCCGGACCGTCGCCGAAGCACGGGCCGCGTTCGACGCGCTCGTCGCCGACGACCCGGCCGACCCGTACGCCCGCGCGATGCCCGCCGTGGCACCGGCCGGCATCGCACGGCGGATGCGCGTGCTCGCGATACCGGACCGGCCATTGGCTCTCGACGCGGCACACGCGGTGGCCTGGTCGGCGGCGCTGGCCCACGCGGCGACCGTTGCCATCGTGGTGCCGGTCGACATCGGACCGTTCCTGGCCGCCGCCCGGCTGCTCTACGATGCGCCGTTCGTCGCGGAGCGGTTGGCCGCCTTCGGACACCTGCTCACGCCGGACGGCCCGCACCTTGACCCGACGGTCCGCGAGATCGTGCTCGGCGCCGCCCGGTACTCGGCCGCCGACGCCTTCACCGGCCGACACGAACTGGCCCGGCTGGCGAAGGCCGCGGCAGGCGTCTTCGTCGGGGCGGACGCGCTACTGCTGCCGGTCACGCCCGGCCATCCCACGCTGGCCGACGTGGCCGCCGATCCCATCGGCGTGAACAGCAGGCTCGGCACGTTCACGAACATGGCGAACCTGCTGGACCTGTGCGCCATCGCGCTGCCCGCCGGGTCGCGGCCGGACGGACTGCCCTTCGGCGTGCAGCTACTCGCGCCCGCGTTCGCCGACCTGCCGCTGCTGGATCTCGCCGCCCGGTGGGCGGGCGAGCCGTCCGACCCGCCCGTGCACCGGACCCTGCTCGCCGTGGCAGGCGCGCACCTGACCGGACAGCCGGCCAATCCGGATCTCGTCGAACTGGGCGGACGGCTGTATGCCAGGGCCCGCACGGCGGGCGGCTACCGCATGTTCACCGTGCCGGGACCGTTTCCGCGCCCCGGCCTCGTGCACACCGGCGACGGCCCGGCGGCCGGTGTCGAGGTCGAGGTCTGGGACCTGCCGCTGGACTCCGTCGGCCGGCTGGTGTCGATGATCGCCGAGCCGCTGCACCTCGGCCCGTTGACCCTGGACGACGGTGCCACCGTGACGGCTTTCGTCGCCGACCGGACCTGCGCGACCGCGACGGCGGATATCACCGCGGCCGGCGGCTGGCGCGCCCACCTCGCCGGAAACTGAGCCGTACCCGGCGATTCACACCCGCCGTATCGATTCACACCGTCGTGGCAAATCCGTCTTCTTGACCGTAGGTCGTCGAGTGACTACTCTCACACTCTAGTAAGTAAGGGTTCCTAACAAATGCCGGTCGCGAGACCGACGACATGGAGGAACAATGACGTCCAGGTTTGCTCGACGTTTTCTCGTTGCCGGGTCGATGCTGGCCCTGGTCGTGACGCTGGGCCTGGTGCAGGGTGCGTCGGCGAGCGGCACCACCGCCCCGGCGGCGACGCCGAAGGCAACGTCCGCCGTGTTCTACGTGACGCTCTACGGATTCGTGGACAACTCCCCGCCGAGCGCCATCATCTCCAACCCGGTCATCCACCAGAAGGCCGGCGGTACCGGCACCTTCGCCGACCCGGAGACCTTCGCCACGGACATCCACGAGGAGAAGCCGGGCACCATCGTGTACTACAGCTTCCTCAAGAAGTACTTCATCATGGAGGACACCTGTACCGAGTGCAGCAAGGACTTCAACACCAAGAACGGCAACGGTGACAACCCGGTGCCGCCGCGCGCCGGGCACCGCTGGCGCATCGACCTGTGGGCAGGCGGCGACAAGCGCTCGCTCAAGCAGCCGGACAAGACCGACCTGCTCAACTGCGAGGACGCCCTGACGCAGAACAACGGCGGCACGGTCATCGTCAACCCGCCGAACAACCTGCCGGTCGACACCACGCCGGTCTACAACGTCAACACCAGGCAGTGCCAGACACCGTCGTAAGCTGAGACCATCATTCCGTCCGGGGCACACGCACCGTGCCCCGGACGGTTCCGTTGGCGCACAAGGAGTCGCGGATGATTCGTCGGCTGCCGCTGGTCGCTGTGTTCCTGCTGGCCGGCGCATGCACGGCCACCGCGGCAGACCCCGCATCGCCGCCCGCCGCCGCACCGGCACCGGCGTCCGCCGCCGCGCCGACGAACACCGCGGTGCTGACCCAGAAGGGCGACCCGGCCCGCAGCGGCTGGAACCGGCACGAGACGGTGCTGACCCAGGCCGACGTCAACCCGGCCGACTTCGGCCGTCGCACCACGTATCCGGTGGACGGCGCGATCTATGCGCAGCCGCTGTTCGTGCCGGGCGTATCCGTGGCAGGCGGCACGCACAACGTGGCGGTGGTGGCCACCGAACACGACAGCGTCTACGCCTTCGACGCGGACGCGACCGGCCCCGCGCACGCCCCGCTGTGGCACCGCACGCTGTTGCCGCCCGGCGCGCGACCGGTGTCCGCCGCGAACGACGTGACGTGCAAAGCGATCGCGCCCGAGGTCGGCATCACCGGCACCCCGGTAGTCGACCCGGCCACCGGCACGCTGTACGTGGCCGCGACCACAAAGGACAGTGACGGCCTCGCGTTCCGGCTGTACGCGTTGGACCTGCGTACCGGCGCGAACCGCGTACCGCCGGTACGGATCGCCGCCACCGTGCCGGGCACCGCGCCGGACGCCGTGCACGGCACGGTGAGTTTCGACGCCAGGTACGAGCAGCAGCGGATGGGCCTGCTGTTGCTCGGCGGCGTCGTCTACGTCGCGTTCGCGTCCTACTGCGACCAGGACCCGTCGCACGGCTGGATTCTCGGCTACCGGGCCACCGACCTGAGCCGCGCGGTGGTCTACAACGACAGCCCCAACAGGGGCACCAGCGGCAAGCGACCCGGCGGCAGCGGCCTGTGGGAGTCGGAAACCGGCCTGACCGCCGACAATGTCGGTGACATCTACGTGGTGTCCGGCAACGGACCGTTCGACCTGGACACCGGCGGCGCGAACGCCGGCAACAGCCTGCTGCGCTTCGTCCCCGATGGCGGCACCCTACGGCTGGCCGACTACTTCGCCCCGTTCCACCAGTCGTGTCTCAACGACCACGACCAGGATCTCGGCTCCGGCGCGCCGCTGCTGCTGCCCCGGTTCGGCGAGGTGCTCTTCGTCGGCAAGGAGGGCCGGATCTACCTGACCAGGGCTGATCACCTGGGTGGCAACCAGCCGCTGACCATGACCTGCGCGCGGGCGCGGGGCATCGTGGGCGTGGACCGGATCGTGCAGGAGTTGCCGAACGACACGGTGCAGGGCGGTGTCTGGGGTTCGGAGACCTACTGGACCGGCGGCGGCCAGACCTATCTGTACACGGCAGGCGTGGCCGACCACCTGCGGGCCTGGCGGCTGACCCCGGGCGGCACGCTGGCCGTCCCGTCGATCGGGCAGGCATCGGTGGCGCTGGCCTACCCCGGCGGCGTGCCGGTGCTCTCCAGCGCGGGCGACACCCCCGGCACCGCGGTCCTGTGGATCGTCGGCATGGGCGACGCGGGCCCGGCCCTGCGTGCCTACGATCCGGCCAACCTCGGGCACGAGCTGTACGCGAGCGACCGGAACAAGGCGCGCGACGGGCTGACCGGGTACGCCAACTTCACCGTACCCACGGTCGCCGCGGGCCGGGTGTTCGTCGGCACCAGGTCGTCGCTGGTCGTCTTCGGGCCGCTGCACTGAAGCGTGTCAGCGACCGATGCCCAACTCGCGGACGCGGTCGGCGATGTAGGTGTCGTCGAGATAGGCGAGCCCCGCTGCCGTCACGAGCGCCCGCGCCTGTCGGGACTGCTCGTCGGGCAGCCAACAGCCTCGGCCGTCCGCGGTTCCGGTGTCGGTGACACCCGACTGGTACCAGATGGCCAGCGAACCCAGTGCCGTGGCCATCGCCACGATGCCCGGGAGTTCGCCGAGCGGACGATGGGTGTAGACCAGTTCGGCCCGGTCCGGCGGCCGGCCGGTCCGGCGTTCGACCACCTGGTCGTCGACGACCTCGTAGACGGAGTAGTCGTCCGGCTCCGGACCGCCCTTGACGGTGACGTCGTATCCGGCGCGGGCAAGGGTGTCGGGCACGTCCCTGGTCGGCCAGTCGACGAGCAGGACGGACGAGCTGGCCCGAAGGATCTCCGCAGCGGTGGTCATGCTCTTCCTTGGCCCGGACAGCCCGACGGGCCCCACTCGGCTCGAGTGGGACCCGTCGGCAGTTACTGCCCGAAAAGTCGGGTCAGATGACCGTGACGCTGGTGGCCTGGGGGCCCTTGGCGCCCTGGCCGACGTCGTACTGGACGCGCTGGTTCTCCTCGAGCGACTTGAAGCCACCGCTCTGGATCTCCGAGTAGTGGACGAAGACGTCAGCGCCGCCGTCCTCGGGGGAGATGAAGCCGAAGCCCTTTTCGGAGTTGAACCACTTGACAACGCCCTGAGCCATATAGATCTCCTCAACAGGTGGAACATGCGACCCGCCACGGGCGTGGCGGACCGGGCCTGTCTGTGACGGGGGACGCTCCGTCCATCCCTGGAGGAAACCCTGATGCCCGCAACAACGTTTCGCGAGCGTGAATGAACACGGACACAAAACCAACGACCAACGACAGTCAACCACACCACCCACCGTGTGCGACAGCGGCCCCCCGTCAGCACCGCACGCGAGCGGTCGGCCGGGCCGGGCACCCACCGTCACCGGGTCGCCGTCAATAGGTCATCCGGGTAAATGTGTCCACCGTAACCAGATTCACAGCGGCCACCGCAGGCGTGTCAATGTGAAAATGTCCCACCAGGAGGTACTACTGATTGTCACTATCGTCGGACGGCGAACGTGACAGTCCATCTCACCGGGCCGGTTGGGTCGGTCATAGAGAAAAAACCACGTCAAGACGGTTGCCGTTGTCCTGGTGGGCACTGCTAAGATCGCCGACGGTCGCCGATCAAATACCAGATGTTGGGCGCGGTTGTGAACTGTTGTCGCAGTCCTTCGCTCGTGTTTGGTGCGGAATGTATCTGACGTGCTGGGATTCCCCTACCGAGGTCGCCAATGTCTGATTTTACTCCCGGTAACAAACACGCCCGCTGGGCCGAGCCGGCCGTCGGCGTGCCGGCGGGCGACCCGGGCGGCCAACTGCCCGGTCGTGCGCGAGCCGCCGTGTTACCGACCGTCGCGATGGCGGTGTTGGGTGCTGTCGCGGCCGTGTTGCTCGTGCGGGACCACTCGATGGGGATGATCATCGGCGTCGCGGTCGGGGGTGTGGTCCTCGGCGGTTTCCTCGTCGGCTGGGCCGCGAGCATCGCAAGGGACGCCGCGCGCGCGGCCCACGGACACCTCGGCGATCTGGTTCTCGCGGTCAACGAGGCGCAGGCCACCGCGGGCGCCCTGCACCACCAGTTCGCCGGGCTCCAGCAGCTGCATGCTGAGCTGCAACAGGCATACGAGGCCGCCATCTCGTGGCCCGCCCAGTTCTGCTACCACATCGAGCAGTTCGCGTCGCGGGTCCACAACGGCGAGCGTCCCACCACGCTCGGCGCGCCCGCGGGCTTCGCCGACGACCGTGACCCGCTGGCCCGCCTCGACCGGGAGCACCGCGCTGCGCAGCTGGCTGCGGAGTCGGCCGTGCTGCGCGCGGCCGAGCCCGACATCGAGGCGGGCACCGACCCGGTGCAGCGGCTGCAGGTGTTCGCCAATCT